>CANCLK010000013.1 GCA_947378785.1 Comamonadaceae bacterium | reverse complement strand
CCGTTGAGCGCAATGCTGTCGCCGAGACCGACGTCGTTCAGGTAAGCCGATGGCGTTTCGATGGTGAGTCGCTTGCCATGGTCCAAAGAGCTGCCCAGGCTATGGATAGCGACGATGCGCCCCACGCCGGTGATGATTCCGGTAAACATACGGTATTTTCGCAGGGAAATGGCCACTATCGTGAAGCTTTGTCGCGAAGGCCCTAAATCATTGGGCCAAGTAGGCCAAATAAAGCTAAAAAGTCCCGCGTCCTTCAATCCGGGCGACCAAGCGCAGATCGGGGCCGACCCGGTCTGCAGAGATGAATTCCAGCGGCACCACACCCGTCAGGGTTTGCAGCGCCGGCAGTGCCAGCATGCCTTGACCTGGACCGAGCAGCTTGGGCGCGAGGTAAACAAGAAATTCATCGACCAAGCCTTCGCGCGCCAAAGAACCATTGAGCTTGAAGCCGGCCTCGACATGCAGTTCATTGATTTGGCGCCGGCCGAGGTCATGCATGACGGCGGCTAAGTCGACCTTGCCGCCCGCGCCCGGTAGGCTGGTGACACTCGCACCACGGTTTTCCAGTGCTTGGGTCTTGGCCTCATCGGTGCTGGCGGTGTAAATCCAGACTTGGCCGTCGGGGTTGAAAATCCGCGCATCAAGCGGCGTTTGAAGTTGGCTGTCGATGATGATGCGATGCGGCTGTCGGGGTGTCTCGACCAGTCGCACATCCAAGCTGGGATCGTCTTGCAGCAAGGTGCCAATGCCGGTGAGCACCGCCGATGCGCGGGCGCGCCAAGCATGACCGTCTGTCCTTGCCTCGATCGAAGTGATCCACTGACTTTGCCCGTTGGCCAACGCGGTGGTGCCGTCTAGAGAAGCCGCCATCTTCATCCGCACCCAAGGCGTTTGGCGCAGCATGCGGCTGAAGAACCCAATGTTCAATTCGCGTGAGGCCTGAGCGCCGGGACCGACCTCAACAGGGATGCCGGCCGCCCGTAGACGTTCAAAGCCTTGACCCGACACCAGCGGATTCGGGTCGGCAATCGACGCGACCACTTTGGCAATGCCGGCGGCTATCAATGCATCGCAACAGGGGCCGGTCCGGCCTTGGTGTGAACACGGCTCCAGCGTGACATAGGCGGTGGCACCTGACACGGTATGGCCTCGACTGGCGGCATCGCGCAAAGCCATCACTTCTGCATGGGCGCTACCGGCCGCTTGGGTCTGTCCTTGGCCAATCACGTCACCTTGGGCCGACACAAGTACGCAGCCCACCGCCGGGTTGGGCGCGGTCTGGTTTTGCGCTTGGAGGGCAAGCTGAAGGGCGAGTTTCATCACGTTGGCGAGTTTACCGTTCTGCGCTCCAATGAAATAAGTAGTTATAAATAATCAATAAATTTTTAGATTACACAATAAAAGTAGTTACTATTTGTTGGATGACTCGTCGCGCAATTGGTTTAACGCTGGTGGAACTCATGCTGGTGTTGGCGATGGTGGCTGTGGTGACATCGTTGGCGGCACCCAGTTTTAGGAGTTTGTGGGTCAAGCGTTCCGTGCTGCTAGCCGCTGAGGCTTTGCTGGGTGATTTGCGCTATGCGCGCTCCGAAGCGCTCAAACGCACCAGGCCCGTGCTGGTGTGCCAGTCCTCCAATAGCACTTCATGCACCCGCGATGGTACGGCCTGGGCTGATGGTTGGCTCGTGTTTGCCGACGGCAATGGCAATGGCCAGGTTGATGATGCCAACGATGGTCCGCCAGAAGAGCTGTTGCGGGTTCAATCAGCGTTGCCCTCCTTGGCGGCGATCCTCAGCAATGTTTCGACTGGCCACAGCATTGCTTACCAAGCCACAGGCAGTGCTAAATCTGCGGCGCAGACGATCGTCTTCACACCGGCTGGCAGCGTGCCGGCGGACAGCATCCGGGCGCTTTGTATTTCCTTGCAAGGCCGTGCGCGGTTGGGGCCGGCCGGAGCTGATTCATGCAGCTGACAACCATCGTTAGGCGGTGGCCGAGCCCGACCCAGCCTAGGGGTTTCATGTTGATCGAGGTATTGGTGTCGATTGCGCTGTCGGCCGTGGCGCTGCTTGCGCTGGCCAGTCTCAATGCAGCCGCCTTGCGCTACACCAAGATGAGCCAGTACCGTGCGGTCGCGACGCACTTGGCCAGCGACATTGGCGAGCGCATGCGAGCGAACAAGGGTCGGGCGGCAAAGAGTGGGGTGGCTGCTGAAGGCTTTTGGGCTGGCGACTACGACTACACCACCAGTTTTTCGGGGCAGGCTGCGAGTGTCAGTCCCCCCGAGCAGCGGTGTAATACCGCCTTCAGTGTCTGTAGTACCCGCGAGTTAGCCGTTTTGGATATGGCTCAGTGGCGTTTTCAAACCCGTCGTTTATTGCCCGAAGGCTCGGTGTTTGTATTGCGACACGCCAGCGCTGTCGCGGCCGATGTGTGGATCGCCTGGCGTGGCCCCTTGGCAGCCAGCAAGGATGAAACGCCTGCACGCGCCACGGAATGCCCGAGCGGACTGTCGGTCAGCGACCGGAGCATTCGCTGCAGTTATTTCAGGATCAACCTGTGATGCGCGGTGCGGCGCTGATTGAAATTTTGGTGGCGCTGGTCATTGGCTTGGTGGTCGTTGGTGCAGTGCTCGCAACGTATCTCACCACAGGGCAGACCGGACGGCTGCAGTCGGCATTGGCGCAGATGGACGAAGACGCACAGATTGGTTTGCGTATTTTGTCGAACGACTTGCGCATGGCCGGCTATGCGCGACCCGTCAACCTGGCTTCAGAAACATCGCTGCTGACCAAAACGTACAACGGGCGAGCAGTTTTTGGCTGCGACAACGGTTTCAAATCTGCCGCTGACAATGCGCCGGCACAATGCGGCGGCAGTGTCAACTCGCCAGCCATCGAAATCACTTACGAGGCTGACCTGTTCAACTCGGTGGTCACTGGCGGGCGACCCTCAGACTGTCTGGGAAACAGTTTTAAGGATGCTGAATCGGGTCTCACCCACAACCGCTATCGGGCCAACGGCGGCGCCTTGCAGTGCACCGGTCCAAAGGGGAACGCCGCACCGTTGGTGGACAACGTCGAGCGTTTGCAGTTCTGGTACGGCGAGGCCGACAGCGCCAACCCGCGAAAGTTGGTGCGGTATGTGAACGCCTCAGCGGTGCAAGACTTCAGCCATGTGCTGAGCGTGCGCGTGTGTTTACTTATCAGCAGCGCAGAGGCCGTGATCACCGCTGAAGACCCTGCGCTCAAGCGGTATGTTGACTGCGACTTAGAGCCCACAGAGTCCACAGACGGACATCTGTACCGAGCCTACTTCGGCACCACAGCGTTGCGCAACAAAATACCGTTTTGAGAGACATGAAAAATTCCTTTCTCTTTCTCTTTCTTTTTCGGACGATCAACTTTGTAATCCAGCGCAGACGAGGTTCCTTACAAAGTGGTGCATCGCTCATCATCGTCCTCATCATGCTCGGGGTCATTGCCTTGACATCGGCAGCAACGCTGCGCAATGCCAGCTCCAACGAGCGGGTCAGCAACAACTTGCGGATGCAGGTGCTGGCACAGGAATATGCCGAGGCTGCGTTGCGTTACTGCGAGTCGCAGTTGACTTTGGCTGACGTATCCAGAGTGGATGTGCTGAAAGAATCAAACCTGTTGGCCGCCTCTGGATTGACCACGCCAGCTTGGCAAAATCGGGGTACTTGGTCGGGCGGTTCCTCCGCCGCGCGGGTGAGCGTGCCTGAGGTATTCGTGGTGTCCTCTGAGAGCGCTTTCAAGCCGGGCAAGATGCCCGACTGCGTGGTGGATAAACAAACGATGGACAGCGGTTTTGTCTACGTCATCACGGCTCGTGGCTTTAGCTCGGACTACGCTGCAGACGCCCGCGGTTTCACGGTCGCGGGTTCGGTGGTCTGGCTGCAAACGCTGGTCAGCATTCAGCGTTCTGTCGTGGCGGACCCCGTCACCGGCCCCCATGATTCAACCGCGACGCTGGCAGACCGTACGTGGCGCCGCATTCTTAACCCGCCTGTTTTTTGACTGGACTACGCCTCATGTTTTGCGTCACAACGCCCCCTTTTTCTGTCAGTGGCGGCAATCTCCGTCACGGTGCGCCTAGGTTTTCGATCGGCTTCAGTCTGATCGAGTTGTTGGTGGTGTTGGTGATCACTGGCATCGTGTCGGCGATTGCACTTCCCAGCTACACGCAGTACGTCCAGCGTGGTCACCGGGCGGAAGCGGTCGCCGTCTTGCTGGAGGCGCAGCACTTCATGGAACGCTATTACAGTGCACAAGGGCGCTACGATGGCTCGGCTGAAGCACCCGGAAAGAAGCCCGATCTACCGCTGCGCTTGCAAGGAATTCCCTTTGAGTCAGATCGACGTTACCAACTGATGTTGGAAACGGCAACGGTCAATTCGTACGAACTCAAAGCGGAGCCGGTCGGTGCGATGGCCGGCGACAAATGTGGCAGCCTGACCATCAACCAAACTGGATTAAAGGGACTGATTGGCAGCGATCTCAGTGTGGCTGACTGCTGGCGGTGAAATAGGAAACAAAGAGAGGGTCAGCGCCGGACTTCGTCCACCAGCGTTTTGAACTCGTCAATATCCTCAAAGCTGCGGTACACGCTGGCAAAGCGCACATAGGCCACTTTGTCGAGCTTCTTGAGCTCGCGCATGACCAGCTCGCCTAAGCGGGTGGACGGCACCTCGCGAAGCCCCAAATTGAGCAGTTTTTCCTCAATTCGTTCTATCGCCGAATCCACCTGCTCAGTGCTAACCGGGCGCTTGCGTAAGGCCAAGTTCATGGAGTCGAGGATTTTGCCGCGCTTGTACTCAATGCGCCGACCATCTTTTTTGACGATGGCCGGGAAGTTCACATCGGGGCGCTCATACGTGGTGAAACGTTTTTCACAGGCGCTGCACTGACGGCGGCGGCGTATGAAATCTGCATCTTCAGAGACCCGGGTCTCGACGACCTGAGTGTCTAAATTTCCACAAAACGGGCACTTCACCGAGCGGTCCTCGTAGCGTCTTAGCCGTAGACTGGAAAGCGGCTGGTCAAGGCGTGAACCTTGGCGCGAACCGCGTCGATGTTGGCGGCATCTCGCGGGTTGTCCAGCACGTCGGCGATCAGGTTGGCCGTCATGCGCGCCTCTTCGTCTTTGAACCCGCGCGTCGTCATGGCCGGTGTGCCGATGCGCACGCCGCTGGTGACCATCGGCTTTTCCGGATCGTTCGGAATAGCGTTCTTGTTGATCGTCATGTGGGCGCTGCCCAGAACTGCTTCGGCTTCTTTGCCGGTGATGCCTTTGGCGCGTAGGTCGACCAGCATGACGTGGCTTTCAGTGCGGCCACTGACGATGCGCAAGCCGCGTTCAATCAGCGTTTCCGCGACGATGCGGGCGTTGGTGATGACTTGTTGCTGGTAGACCTTGAACTCAGGCGCCATGGCTTCTTTGAAGGCCACGGCCTTGGCGGCAATGACGTGCATCAGCGGTCCGCCCTGCAGGCCGGGGAAGATGGCGCTGTTGATGGCTTTTTCGTGCTCAGCCTTCATCAAGATGATGCCGCCACGCGGGCCACGCAAGCTCTTGTGGGTGGTCGATGTCACGACGTCTGCGTAAGGCACCGGATTCGGGTAAACGCCCGCGGCGATCAAGCCCGCGTAGTGAGCCATGTCGACCAAGAAAATCGCACCAACGTCTTTGGCGACTTTGGCGAAGCGGGCAAAGTCGATGCCTAGCGAATAGGCTGAAGCGCCAGCAATGATCAGCTTCGGCTTGGACTCATGTGCCTTGCGCTCCATCGCGTCGTAGTCGATTTCTTCTTTGGCGTTGAGTCCGTAGCTCACGACGTTGAACCATTTACCGCTGATGTTGAGCGGCATGCCGTGGGTCAGGTG
Organism: Comamonadaceae bacterium; assembly: GCA_947378785.1. Taxonomy (GTDB): domain Bacteria; phylum Pseudomonadota; class Gammaproteobacteria; order Burkholderiales; family Burkholderiaceae_C; genus Polaromonas. The sequence goes on along the minus strand of CANCLK010000013.1, from coordinate 47,825 downwards.
ACCGCCTTCGGCCAAGCTCATGCCCATGATGGTGTCGCCAGGCTTGAGGAAAGCCAAGAAAACCGCTTCGTTCGCAGAAGCGCCGCAATGCGGTTGCACGTTGGCAGCGTCCGCGCCAAAAATCAGTTTGATCCGGTCAATCGCCAGTTGCTCGGCGACGTCGACGTGTTCGCAGCCGCCGTAGTAACGGCGACCTGGGTAGCCTTCGGCGTATTTATTCGTCAGCTGCGAGCCTTGCGCGGCCATGACGGCGGGCGAAGCGTAGTTTTCGCTGGCGATCAGCTCGATGTGGTGTTCTTGGCGGGCGTTCTCAGCCTGAATGGCAGCCCAGAGTTCGGGGTCAGTTTGTTCAACCAGAATATTGCGGTGGTACATGGCAGTCCTAGAGACGGTGGTCCTTGACCTCATGGCCCAAGATGGAAGAGGTGCAAGGGCTGCCCAGGCGAACGGCTGAACGCTCTTGGTTAAATGACCTCAGAGCGGCGCGCTTCCCAGTGGTGTCCCACGTCAGCAAAGGCAGCTTTTACAGCATGCCCAGCCTATCGCCAGTTGCGCACCGGATAAGTGTAGCTGACGGCTTCAGTTCAGCTGCCGAACAAGACAACGCTTTATATGCCGTGCGCCGCGTGTGGGTTGGCAGGGACAGGCGGCAATGGGAATGAGACCGGAATACCGACCGGCGCTGTCTGGCTTTCAAACGCCGGGCGTTTACCGTTGGCCACAGCTTGCAGTCGAGCGTGCTCAGCCATGACTTTGCCGGCATAACCGCCATCGTCTTCCAAGTTGGCTGCACCGACATAGAACTTCAGGCCACCCTCAACCGAGCCGGCTCGTGAGATGCATTCCTCTAGCACCTTGACGCCAACGCGAAGGTTGGTCACCGGGTCAAATGCCGCGAACTTACCGCCGAAAAGGGCATATTTGTCGTGGTGAATACCGGTCATCACCTGCATCAGGCCTTGGGCACCCACAGGGCTTTGAGCAAATGGGTTGAAGCCTGATTCAATGGCCATGATGGCCAGAATCAAGGTCGGGTCCAACTTGGACTTTTCACCAATTGCGAAGGCGTGCGCCACCAAAACGCTCAGCGGCTCAGGTGCAACGCCATATTTTTTGCTCAGCCAATAAGCCACAGCGGCCTGCTTTGTCGGCAAGTCCTTTGGGTTGGCCGCAGTGGCGCGATCGACAGCGCCGATCTCGGTGAAGCCGATGGTGGCTTCTTGCCGGGCTAACAGCAACGCCATCAGCCGGCTCTCGCCAGCTTCACGCAGGTCTGGCCGGGCGGTCAGGGTGATCATCACGAACACCAAGGCCAAACCCAGCATGGCAAAGCTGTTGTGGCTGATGTTAAAAAATCCTTCGGCAATGTCTCTAACGACATTACGGACACTGCTTCGTGCATTGACGAAGCATTGTTGCAGGCTCGACTTGTATACCAATGTCATAGAACTCCTTTCGACGCTTCTGGCTAGTGGCCAGTTGCTAGGATTGAGTCACCAACAAGCCAAGCGGTTTTGCTTGAGGAGGTGTCTTGTTGGACGGGCTGTAGGCTGCAGCTTTGAATTGACGCTGCGTTTTAAGCAGAGTCGGGCGGATTCTAGGAGGTTGGCAAATAACCTGTCAATCATAAGAAATTGATTCTTTATTCTTTTTGGTTTCTATGAAGACTGTTTAAAACCGCAGGCTATGGATGATTTGGCTTGCGTTGACGTGCCGTTATTGGGTCTGTCTTGTCAGTGAAAGTGGAAAGATGAGCGAACAACCTTGCACTGAGTTTTGGTCGGCGTGGTCAAGTCCTGTCAGCTGTTTTAGGGGGGCATGCCAAAAAACAGCGAAAATAGCGCCAACGCTTTATTCCTGAAGCTTTTACCTGCGCGCAGACTTTGGCCCTCCAGTACTCCATTTTGTGGGCTGTTTGAGTCTTTTTTGCCCGCTCTTTACCCTCTGGTTTCCTCATACGCCTGCTGCTGAAACGACATTTGACGAGCCAGTCAGCGCCGCGCTTCACTCCTATTTATCAAACCTTTTCACCATGTCCAACTCTGCAAAAGCCGACTCTTCCGCCGCCAAATCGCCCCAGACTAAGGCTGCTGACACCCATTCGATGGACGTACTGACCGGCGGCGCCTTGAGTGCACCGACCTCGGGCGAACGGTCTGCCCGCATTCGCGAATGGCTGGTGACGAACCCCGGTGCGGACCAGATGGCTGATGTCTACAAGGAGCTGTCGAACCGTGACAAAGGCGCTGCCAAACTCCTGAAAGAAAAGCTCGACGACGTCAAACGTGCCAAGGGCCAGGAAGCTGTGGCCGCTGAATGGGCTGACAAAGCGCAGGCGTTGCTGGGTCTGCCGAAGCTTAATTTGGCCGATGCCCTGGCTTGGCAGCGTGACGCCGCCAAGGCAGGTGCGCCACTTTCTCGCGAGCCCTTGGCCAGCCTGAAAGTGCAACTTGCCGATCGCGTGAAAACCATTGAAGACTTGCAGCACCGTGCGCAGGTGCAGCGCGAAGCCGCAGTGCTGATTGCTCAACGGACCGAAGTGCTCTCGACCAAACCTTGGCGTGACGCGCAGACGGTTTGGGAGACCTTGCGTGCCGATGTCGCGCACTGGCAGCAGCAGGCCAATGAACTCACCCAAGACCCGGTCTGGGCCAGTGTTGATGCCAAGTTCCCACCTCTTTTAGAGGCATCACGCGCTCAGTTTCTGGCCATGTGGGAGGCTTTTCAGGGTGCTTTGTCGATTGCTGTGGCGGCTTCTGAAGACCCTGCGGCACCGCTGCCGGCAGTGCCCGTTTGGGCTGATGAATTGCGTTCGGCGCGTGGGGTTACCCATGATGCGGTCCCGCCGGCTGGCGACAAACCTGCGCGCGCACCCAAGGTCAAACTCGACCCCGCCGTGCTGGCTGACTTGCGGTCCAAGGCCGCTGCTGCCGTGCAAGAAGCACTGACGAAGCTTGAGACTGAAGTGGCTGAAGGCCATGGCAAGTCAACGCCCAAAGCCGCCGCAGATTTGCGCAACGCCCTGAAGGAAAACATCCGTCATATAGACAGCGCGCTTGAAGCGGCTTCGCATGCCGCATTGACCGCTGCGGGTGAACTGGAAGGCTGGCAGCGCTGGCGGGCTGACCAGATCCGCGAGGACTTGGTCGAGAAAGCTGAAGCGCTGGTGGCCAAGCCGATGGGCGGTCGCAAGCAGCAAGAAGCCTTGCGCGCCATGCGTGAGCAATGGAAAACCAGTGACCAAGGCGGCACACCCAATCACGCGCTGTGGAAGCGTTTTGACGATGCTTGCAACGAGTCCCACAAAGTGGTTGAAGCCTGGCTGGAAAAAACCAAAGAGCAGACTGAAGCCACCAAGGCCCAGCGCCGGGTCTTGATCGATGAAGTGCTGGCTTGGGCTGAGGCCAACAAGACCAACACCGACTGGAAGCATCACATCCGCAGCCTGAATGGCTTTGTCACGAAATGGCGCGAAGCCGGGCACCTGAGCGAAAAAACCTTTGCCGACATCCAGCCTGTCTGGAAAGCGGCGATGGACGCGGCCGATGCACCGCTGACCACCGCCCGCAACGACAGTCTGGCCCGTCGCCGCGCCATGATTGAAGAGGCGCAGGTCTTGGGTGCCGAGCCACAACTGCGCATTGACGCCGTCAAAGCCGTGCAGCAGCGCTGGCAGCATGAAGCTCAGCAAGTGCCGATCGAGCGCAAGCAAGAGCAAAAGCTCTGGGACGCTTTCCGCAAACCCATTGACGACGCTTTCCAGCGCAAAACCGCGGATCGCGAAAAAGCCGCTGGTGCCTTGGGCGAGTTTGACCGCATGGTGGTCGAGGCATCGAAGGCCGTGGCTGAAGCTACAGCCAGTGGCGACGCGCAAAAAATTCACGCAGCGGCCAAGGCGCTTGAGGCGGTGGTTCGTGGGCAAGTGCCGGTGGCCGCTCCTGTCGCTGCAGTCGCCACTGCGGTTGTTGCAGCTTCTGCCGAAACGCCGGTGACCGCAGAGGCGGCCGAAGTCGCTGAAACCGTTGCAGCCGTCCAGTCAGAAGCCATGGATGACACTGCCGCCGCAGAGCCTTCAGTCGAAGCCGAGGCTGAACCCGCTCCAGCGCCGGTCGTTGTCAAAGCTGCGCCTAAGCCCGTGGTGGCCATGCGCGGCGATGACCGTCCCGGCAATCGAAAGGCCGAGCCGGTTCCGGCTGGTCGCGGAGGCAAGTTCGGTGATCGGAAAGACCCACGCGCAGGCGGCAAAGATGCACGTCCACGCACCGGTATGGAAAATAAATTTGAGCCACTCCGTGAAGAGCGCGGTGGTCGGGGTGATCGCGGCGATCGTTTTAGCGACCGACCAGCATTTGAAGAGCGCGGTCCGCGTTTGGGCGATGCTGCCTTCCGGGCTCAGCGTGAAGCCTTTGAGACGGCTAATTCAGCCCTCAAAAAGCTCGCTGAACAGGCTCATGGCGAGGTCTTGACCCACTTGATTTCAGCATGGGAAAAGCGCGACCCAGAGCAGCTGCCTACGGGGCAAGATCTCGGCAAGCAGGTCCCCGCCGCTGTGCGCACACGTTGGGTTCAGGCGCTCACAGCGCCTGCTGCCGGCGACTCAGCCGAAGCTTTGTTGCGCATGGAGATCGCGACGGAACTGCCAACCCCTGCAGAGCACATCAGCGCCCGTCGCATGCTGCAGTTGCAGTTGTTGACGCGTCGCAATGCACCGGCCCCGCATGAAACGTGGGCTGAAGACATGGCCAAAGTATTTGCCAGCCCGTACGATGCGGCGCAAACACGCCGCGTGCAGAACGTCCTCAAGGCGCTGCTGAAGCGTTGAAGAACTGCGCAAACAGCGGCATCAGTTCCGGGAACTCTTGCGCAAAACGGCCTCGGTTAACGAAATAAGCCTCGGATGCCACGGCGAAAAATTCAGCCGGGGCGGTCGCTGCGTAAGCGTCGAGCCAAGGGGGCTCGGCGCCGAAGCGCTCAGCCATCGTCACTTTGTCCTGAAAGCGCGCATAGCTGGCCTGCATGGTGACGCGCCAGCTTTCCCATAGGACTCTGGACGGAAGTTGCGGGCAGCCGTCTGCCGGTCCATTGCGCATGTCGATCTTGTGCACAAACTCATGAATCACAACGTTATAGCCCGCTTGGGCTGAGTCGCCTGAAGCGGCGACGTCTGCCCAGCTGAGCGTGACCGGGCCGTGTGGCATGGCTTCGCCGCTCAACTCTTCGTTGTAACGGTGCACCACGCCGACGTCGTCCACGACTTCGCGGCGCGCCAGCATGGTGCCGGGGTGCACCACGATGCCTTTGAAGTCGTCGTACCAATGCAGGCCCAAGTGCAGCACTGGCAAGCAAGCCTGCGCCGCAATCGCCACCGCCATGGGGTCACTGACCTGCAACCCGTGCGCACCGCTGAATTCTTTATCGGCCAAAAACTCGTCGACCATCGTGCGCAATTGTTCTGGGTCGTTGGCTGGGTCAGCCGTCAAAAATGGGTAATCACTCAGAGTGCGCAGCCACATGGCGTCCGGGATGGCTTGACTCTGTCGCTTGTGTAATTCCCATTGATGCAGGTGTTGGCGCAGCCATCTCAGCATAGGGTCTGCTTACGGTAGCTAGACGCTTAACGGCATGCGCTGTAAACCGGAATGGGTCAGTCGTATGACTTCGGCCCTTGGCGGCGTGGCGGTCAAGTCCCAGTCGCTCAGCACCACCCGGCGTAGGTTGTAGCCAAGCTCATGCTGGCCTGGCTGGTGGGTGTGGCCGTGAATCAGCGTGCTGGCGGCAGCTGCATTGAGCCACTGCTTAGCGGCTTCAGTATCGACATCGGCATAAGTTTGCCCCGATTGCTTGCGCGCCTCACTTTGCGCACGCAGTCCGCGGGCGATGCTTTGCCGTTCCGCCAGCGGCAGGGCCAGAAACGTGGTTTGCCAAGCAGCGCTGCGAACTTGCTCGCGAAACTGCAGGTATTCGGTGTCTGCTAAGCACAGCGCATCTCCGTGTGACAGTAAAAAACGTTGATCCGCAAAGTGCAAGACTGTGGGGTCTGCGAGAAGCGCGGCATGGCACTGATCCATCAACTGCTGACCGACCAGAAAGTCTCGGTTGCCGTGCATGAAGAAAAGAGCCAGCCTGCTAGAAGCCGCCGCCATCACCTGCACGCAGCGGTCTTCAAAGTTCGCACCTTGAGAGAAATCTCGGCTCACCGCGTCATCGCCGACCCAAACTTCAAACAGGTCGCCCAAGATAAAGACGGCATCTGCCGGCGTCGTTTCCATGTATCGCTGCCAAGCTGCGAAGGTCGTGGGTTCTTCAGCCGTCAGGTGCAGGTCTGAAATGAAATCGACCGTGCCCCAGGCAGCGGGAGCTTGCAGCTCAGCAATCTGGGGCACGGTCATGTTTTGCGATGAAGTCCTAGCGGTCGTGCAGAGTGCAGCACCTGCCTCGCAAGGCTGTCAGGTTGATCAAGCCAGCGCCACGGCTTTTTCGATGATCACGTCGGTTTCCGGCACGTCGTCATGGAAGCCCTTGCGGCCGGTTTTGACCGCGGCGATTTTGTCAATGATCTCGCTGCCGGAGACGACTTTGGCAAACACGGCATAGCCCCAGCCCGAAGGGCTCGGTGCCGTGTGGTTCAAAAAGTCGTTGTCCGACACGTTGATGAAAAACTGCGAGCTGGCTGAGTGCGGTGCGCTGGTGCGTGCCATCGCGACCGTGTAGTGGTTGTTTTTCAGACCGTTGGTGGCTTCGTTTTCAATCTCACCATGGGTTGGCTTTTGCTTCATGCCGACTTCGAAACCGCCGCCCTGAACCATGAAGCCAGGAATGACGCGGTGGAAAACCGTGTTGGTGTAATGGCCCTTGTTGACGTAAGACAGAAAGTTGGCGACCGACTTAGGGGCCTTGTCTTGCTCAAGTTCGAGGGTGATGACGCCGTAATCGGCAATGTGGAGTTCGACTTTTGGGTTGCTCATGATGGGATTTATTTAATCAAAGATGCAGATTTTATAAGAATTGGTGTTTTGGGAACATCGCTAGTGAACGGTCCACCCGCGCCGGTGGGCACAGACTTGATTTTGGTGACAACATCCATCCCGCTGACAACCTTGCCAAAGACGGTGTAGCCAAAGAGTTGGGTTGCGTTCAAAAGCTTGGCGCGCGGGGTGTTTTCATAGACTTGGCCTTGGTATTCAAAGCGCGGCACCGGATCGCCTGGCGGAATCAGTGTCGGGTTCAGAAAGTCGTTGTCTTTGACGTTGATGAAGAACTGGGCGGTGGCTGAATGCGGATCATTGGTTCGGGCCATGGCCAAGGTGCCGACTGTATTTTTGTCACCGCCTTTGGCGAGAGCTTCTTGGCCTTCATGCCGAACGGGAGGGCGGCCCGGTTTTTCGGCATAGCGCACGTCATAGCCACCACCTTGCACCATGAAGTTGCTGATAACCCGGTGAAAGATCGTCCCGTCGTAGTGCTTGTCCTTGACGTATTGCAAAAAATTCTCAACCGTTTTGGGCGCTTTGTCAGGGTAGACCTCGACCACAAAATCACCTTCGCTGGTGCTGAACTTCACGCGCGGCGCAGCGTCCGCCCAAGAGGTCGACCATCCGCTCGCCGTCAACAGGCAAACCAAGGCCAAGGTTGGCAGGGCACGGCGCTGAATCGACGTGGACGGTGAGTTCATCTGAATGGTGTTCCTTGAAGCATACGATTTTGTCCGCAGAGGTTGACGGGTCATGGCTTGGCTGCCGTGCCAAACAGTGTGCGAATCAGGGCCAGTTTGGGTTGAACAGTCGTTTTATTCGGTTCGATTTGAAGCGCTTTGCTGTAGGACTGGCTGGCCAGCTTGAGGTACACGTCACCCATATTTTCGTGGGCTGTGGCGTAACTCGGATTTGTGCGAATGGCCATTTCAAGGGCAATGCGAGCCTGTTCAAACTGGTCTTCTGCCGCGTACAAAACGGCTAAATTGTTGTACGGCTCGGGCAGTTCGGGGTAGTCCTGCGTGAGCGTTGTGAAGAGGCTCATAGCGTCAGCGGACTTGCCCATCTCGGTGAGGACCACGCCCTTGATGAAGCGCATTTGCGGATCTTTTGGCTTCTTCTCCAGATACTCCTCAGCCTTGGCCAGAGCTTCTTGGAGCTGCTTGGCGGCCACCAGCTTGGTGACTTTGGTGTACTCGTCGACGTTCAAAGCCAAGGGCGTGCCGTAGTTAACGGCGGGAACCCCAAGGGGCATACCGTAGTTTTGGGCGCGTACCGCCAAGGGGGAAATGGCGCCGGTCAGCGCGCTCCACATCAAGACGATGGAAGTGGCTTTTTGAAAGGTGTACACGGAAGTTTGCATTGTTTGGTGTTCGGTGGCGCTCGTATCTCTTTGCCTGCGGGTAGAACGGCTCGCCTATACTGAAAAAAGATTGTAGCGGGCAGGTATAGTCTGCACTCGCCCATCCCACACCCTCCCAGTTTTTTACCCATCCATGAGCCTTCGCATTTACAACACGCTGTCGCGTGACGTAGAAGAATTTTTGCCGCTGGTGCCGGGTCACGTCCGTATGTATGTATGCGGCATGACGATTTATGACCTGTGTCATATTGGCCATGCGCGCATGATGATGGCCTTTGACGTGGTGCAGCGCTGGCTGCGTGCCAGTGGCTACCAAGTCACCTATGTGCGCAATATCACGGACATAGACGACAAGATCATCAAGCGCGCCGTTGAGCGCAACATCACCATTCGCGCCTTGACCGACGAGATGATTGTTGCCATGCATCAAGATATTGGCGCCCTCGGCATCGAACCGCCCACGCTGGAACCCCGCGCCACCGAGTACGTGCCACACATGTTGGCAATGATTTCCCAGCTTGAAGCCAAAGGCTTGGCTTATCAGGCCAGCAGCGGCGACGTCAACTATGCCGTGCGCAAGTTTCCGGGTTACGGCAAGTTGTCCGGTAAGTCATTGGATGAACTGCGTGCGGGCGAGCGTGTTGCCGTGCTCGACGGCAAGCAAGATCCGCTCGATTTTGTGCTTTGGAAGTCAGCCAAAGAGAGCGAACCCGAAGACGCCAAATGGGATGCAACTGCTTTGGGTTTTCCCTACGGCAAAGGCCGGCCCGGCTGGCATATTGAGTGCTCGGCCATGAGCTGCCAAACGCTGGGCGAGAGCTTTGACATTCACGGTGGCGGTGCTGATTTGCAGTTTCCGCACCACGAAAACGAAATTGCCCAAAGCGAAGGCGCCAATGGCAAACCGCTGGCGCGCTTCTGGGTGCACAACGGTTTTGTCCGTGTCGACAACGAGAAGATGTCGAAATCGCTCGGTAACTTTTTCACCATCCGCGATGTGCTGGCGCAGTACGACGCCGAGACCGTGCGCTTTTTCATCATCCGCGCGCACTACCGCAGCGCCCTGAATTACAGTGACATCCACTTGGACGACGCACGCAGCTCGCTCAAGCGCCTTTACACCGCTTTGGATTTGGTCGCGCCTGCGACCGTGGAGATCAATTGGACGGAGCCCTATTCAGCGCGCTTCAAAGCCGCCATGGACGAAGACTTTGGAACGCCGGAAGCGATCGCTGTGCTGTTTGATTTGGTCGGTGAAATCAACCGTACGGGCTCGACTCAGCTCTCGGGTGTACTCAAGGCATTGGGCGGCTGCCTGGGCTTGTTGCAAGGCTCGCCAGCAGCTTTTTTGAAAGCTGGCGCGGCACTGGACGATGCAACCATCCAAGGTCTGATTGCCGACCGCGCGGCCGCTAAACTGGCCAAAGACTTTGCCGGTGCTGACCGCATCCGCCAAAGCTTGCTTGAGCGTGGCATTGTTCTAAAAGACGCATCAAGCGGCACCACCTGGGAGGTCAAGGCGTGAAAATTTTGGCAAAAACCGGTCCGGGCGTCGTTGAAGTCGCCCACACTGACGTGCCCGCCATGACGGTGCCGGCGTACTGGGCAGAGGCCTGCAAGCACTTGGTCAAAAAAGACCGCGTGATGAAGCGGCTGATTCCCCAGTTTGGTGAGGTGGGTCTTCAGTCGCGTGGTGACGCTTTCGGCACCTTGGCGCGCAGCATTGTCGGTCAGCAAATTTCTGTGAAGGCGGCGCAAAGCGTCTGGCATCGCTTTGAAGTGCTGCCCAAAAAAATGACGCCGGCGAATGTGCTCAAGCTCAAAATAGATGACATGCGGGCCGCAGGGCTGAGCACTCGAAAGGTCGAATACTTGGTCGATCTGGCGCTGCACTTTGATGCGGGCTCGGTGCATGTCAAGAACTGGGAGGCGATGGACGACGAGGCCATCATCGCCGAGTTGATTGCAATTCGTGGCATTGGTCGCTGGACCGCTGAGATGTTCCTGATCTTTCATCTGATGCGACCCAATGTGTTGCCGCTCGACGATGTGGGCCTGATCAACGGTATCAGCAAGAGTTATTTTTCTGGCGAATCTGTCAGCCGCAGCGACGCCCGCGAGGTGGCTGGTGCTTGGGCTCCTTACTGTACCGTGGCAACTTGGTATATTTGGCGCTCGCTCGACCCCTTGCCCGTCGCGTACTGATGTGTCGCTATTGAATGTGCCGGCCCCGTGCCCGCTAATGGAACCCCAACTTATAAAGGAGCAAGGTCATGCCTAAAAAAACCTTTCTCGATTTCGAGCAACCCATTGCAGACCTCGAAGGAAAAATCGAAGAGTTGCGCTATGTGCAAAGTGAATCAGCGGTCGATATTTCTGACGAAATCGACCAACTCGCCAAGAAGAGCCAGCAGCTGACCAAAGACATCTACAGCGACCTCACGCCGTGGCAGATCACCAAGATCGCGCGCCACGCAGAGCGTCCGTACACGCTGGACTATGTCAACGAAATTTTCACGGACTTTGTTGAAATGCATGGCGACCGTCACTTTTCTGACGACCTCAGCATCGTCGGTGGTCTGGCCCGTTTCAACGGTCATGCTTGCATGGTGCTCGGTCAGCAAAAAGGCCGCGACACCAAAGAGCGCGGTCTGCGTAATTTCGGCATGAGCAAGCCGGAGGGTTATCGCAAGGCCTTGCGTCTGATGAAAACTGCGGAAAAATTCAAGTTGCCGGTGTTCACCTTTGTTGACACGCCCGGCGCTTACCCCGGTATTGATGCTGAAGAACGCGGCCAGTCTGAAGCCATTGGCCGCAACATCTTTGAGATGGCGCAACTCGAAGTGCCCATCATCACCACCATCATTGGTGAGGGCGGTTCCGGTGGCGCATTGGCCATTTCGGTGGCCGACCAAGTCATCATGCTTCAGTACTCCATCTACTCGGTCATCAGCCCGGAAGGCTGCGCCTCGATTCTCTGGAAAACATCTGACAAAGCCGAAGTCGCCGCTGAGGCTCTTGGCATCACGGCACATCGGCTCAAGGCCTTGGGCGTGATCGACAAAATCGTCAATGAACCTGTCGGTGGCGCGCACCGCGACCACAAGCAAATGGCGGCCTTTTTGAAGCGCGCCTTGAATGACGCCTTCCGCCAGGTCAGCGACCTGAAGGTCAAGGAACTGCTAGACCGCCGCTACGATCGTCTGCAAAGCTATGGCCGTTTCACCGACACCAAAGCCGAAGCCCGTTAACCCAACATCTGCTTTGCTCAACCCAGCGCAAGTGGCGCTGGCGGCCTTCGCCGGCTCAGCTGCTTCTGTTGTGGCGCCGCCCTTGGCGGTTGCGTACAGCGGTGGTGCCGACTCCACAGCACTTTTGCACGCCGCCTGCGCACTCTGGTCAGGGCAGGTCAGGGCGATTCATGTGCACCACGGCTTACAAGCTGCAGCTGATCAATTTGAAACCAATTGCCGGACTGTTTGCGCACAGTTGAACGTGCCGCTGCAAGTCATCAAGGTCAACGCCAAGCACGACCCCGGCGAGAGCCCCGAAGACGCCGCCCGCAAGGTGCGCTACACCGCGCTGGCAGATGCGGCACGCTTGCTCGACGTGACTCAAGTGCTGCTGGGTCAGCATGCAGATGATCAAGTCGAAACCATCTTGCTGGCCTTGAGCCGCGGTGCTGGCTTGGCTGGCTTGTCGGCTATGCCGGCCATTTTTGAACGCGATGGCGTGCAGTTTTGTCGTCCATTGCTAGAGGTACCCGGCGCCAGTCTGCGTGACTGGCTGATGCAAGAAGGGCTCGCCTTCGTAGACGACCCAAGCAACACCGACGAACGCTACACCCGCAACCGCATTCGCGCTAGGTTGTTACCCGCGTTGAACGACGCGTTTCCGCAGTTTCGACAAACCTTCGCGCGCAGTGCCAGCCATGCGGCTCAAGCGCAGGTGTTGTTAGATGAGGTTGCTGTGCAAGACTTACAGCTAGTGGGTAGTCCGCCAGCGATCAAAGCGCTGCAGGCGCTGTCGCGGCCACGTCAGGCGAACGTGCTGCGTCACTGGTTGTTGGTGTGCCATCAAGCCCGGCCCAGTGCTGCGCAACTTGCGCAATTGCTTGACCAAGTGGCTGCCTGCACCACCCGCGGCCACCGCATTCATTTGAAGGTGGCTAACGGCCACGTGCTGCGTGCTGTCAGCCATTTGCAGTGGTTGTGCCCGATATAATCATGGGCTTTGCCGGGCGACCGGCGTATCTTTTTAATCCCTTTGCCACTTTTTTTGACTGACTTTCTGCAATGGCTTTGATCGTTCATAAATACGGCGGCACATCGATGGGCTCGACCGAGCGCATCCGAAATGTCGCCAAACGCGTGGCCAAATGGGCCCGCGCCGGCCACCAGATCGTGGTGGTGCCGAGCGCCATGAGCGGGGAAACCAATCGCTTGCTCGGTTTGGCCAAAGAGCTTTCGCCTTCTAAGCAAGACGACGCTTATGCACGTGAGCTCGATGCTCTGGCCGCTACCGGCGAGCAAGCTTCAAGTGCTTTACTGGCCATCGCTTTGCAGGCCGAGGGCATGCCCGCCGTGAGTTATGCCGGCTGGCAAGTCACCATCAAGACCAATAGCGCTTTCACCAAGGCCCGTATTGAATCGATTGATGACAAGCGCGTGCGCGCTGATCTTGACGCAGGCAAGGTCGTGATCATCACCGGCTTTCAGGGTGTCGACGAAGGCGGCAACGTCACCACGCTCGGCCGTGGCGGCTCTGACACCTCGGCGGTGGCCATTGCGGCCGCCTTGAAGGCGCACGAATGCCTGATCTACACCGACGTTGATGGTGTTTACACCACCGACCCGCGTGTGGTGCCCGAAGCGCGGCGCTTGGCTACCGTGAGCTTTGAAGAAATGCTCGAGATGGCCTCCATGGGCTCCAAGGTCTTGCAAATTCGTTCAGTCGAATTCGCTGGTAAATACAAGGTGCCGCTGCGCGTGCTGTCCAGCTTCACCGACTGGGACATTGACATCAACGAAGAAGCCAAGTCCGGCACTTTGATCAGTTTTGAGGAAGACGAAAAAATGGAACAAGCCATCGTATCGGGCATCGCATTCAACCGCGACGAAGCCAAAATCTCCGTGCTCGGTGTGCCCGACACCCCTGGCATTGCTTACCAAATTTTGGGCGCTGTGGCCGATGCCAATATCGAAGTGGATGTCATCATCCAGAACATCAGCCGTGACGGAAAAACCGACTTCAGCTTCACCGTGAACCGCAATGACTGCGCCAAGACGGTTGAGCTACTCAACGTCAAGGTCTTGCCCAAACTGGGCGCACAAGAGGTCATCAGCGACACCAAGATCTGCAAGGTCAGCATCGTTGGCATCGGCATGCGCAGCCACGTGGGCGTTGCCAGCAAAATGTTCCGCGTGCTGAGTGAAGAGGGCATCAACATCCAGATGATCTCAACCAGTGAGATCAAGACCTCCGTCGTGATTGACGAAAAATACATGGAGCTGGCGGTGCGAGCCCTCCACAAGGCGTTTGACCTTGACCAACCTGTCTGAAAGAACGTCAAAGTCGTGAGATAATTCGCGCTGTTATCAGGAATCGTGACCGAGTGGCCGAAGGTGCTCCCCTGCTAAGGGAGTATAGGGTGTAGAGCCTTATCGAGAGTTCGAATCTCTCCGATTCCGCCAAAGCACATAAACCCTTGTAAGTCTTTGATTTACAAGGGTTTTTTGTTTTTTGTTTCTTGTTGGTGTTGTTCATCCCCTGTATTTCACACCTCGGGGACCTTATCTATCTGCTCATGCATTGACATTGCTCAATGCTTCATTGGTTGAAGAGCGGAAGCTGGGCATTCATCACCCAAAGGCTCTCATGCTCCAACTTTCTTGCCTATTTGAAATGCTCTTGAGCAGACTTGCCCGTTTGGTTGGACTGGATATCTTCATTGAACCCGATGCCCCCGACAAGTCTTTGTTTGACTTCGAAAGTTGGCATCATGGGCGACATGGCTCGGAATACTTCGGCTTTGGATTCCATTTGGTCGTGTCGCATCTTTAGATGTCGAGCAGGGCTGGCAACGAATCTGGTGACTTGGGGTAATGCCAGTACGATAGGATCCTGTCGCGTGAATCCGGGCGCATCTCTGTTGGCCAACAACGAGCCCGAATTGACAATGCGGTCATGCGTCACCAAACCTGACTGAATGGGATGTTTATGAAATTATTTTTACGTGTTGTTCAAAGCGTTTTGGCCTGCTCGGCTTCTCTCTGCATGTGGGGAGTTCAGGCACAAACATTTCCTAATAAGCCGATTCGTATCGTGGTGCCGTTTGCCCCCGGTGGAAATGTGGATGTCACCGCACGGGTCATCAGTGCGGCCATGACCAAGAATTTGAACCAAACGGTGTTCGTCGAAAATAAAACCGGTGCTGGTGGAAAAATTGGTGCAGATGCCGCCATGCGATCAGCGGCCGATGGTTACACCGTGATGATGGGCTCGAACAGCTCACTCAGTGTGGCGCCCAATTTGTATGCCGACTGGCCGTACGATCCGTTGACGGGTATGGCACCTATCAGTCATTTGGCGTCCGTGCCATTTGTGTTGATCACACGCCCGGGTTTGGGGGCCAAGAGCATGGCTGACTTGCTACGCTTGGCTAAGCAAAAAACCGGTGGTTTGACAATGGCTTCGGCGGGCAGTGGCACCTCAAACCATTTGGTCGGCGAGTTTTTTCAAAGCGTCACCGGCACCAGTTTTTTACATGTTCCCTACAAAGGTGCCGGCCCGGCCTTGCTCGACATCATGGCGGGACGCGTTGATATTTTGTTTGACCAAGTCAGCTCATCATCCAACTACATAGAGCAAGGCAAAGTGACAGCGCTTGCAGTCTCATCTGCTGCACGTTGGAAGTCTTTGGCCAATGTGCCTACTTTTGCAGAGTCGGGATTGCAGGGCTTTGTGATCACCAATTTCACAGGCTTGGTGGCACCGAAAGGCACCCCCGCTGATGTGCTCGAAAAGCTCAACAAAGCCGCCAACGAGGCGCTTCAAGACGATGCGGTGAAAAAGAGCTTTGCCACCATGGGTGTGGAGGCGGTGGGCAGCAGTCCTCAGCAGTTTTCGGCCTTGATCAAAGACGATTTGCAGCGCTGGGCGGCTTTGATCAAAGACAAGGGTATCAAGCTCGATTGATCGGCGGCTTCAGTGCGTCAAGCCTTGCTGTCAGGTCTTTCAATGCACTGGTGAGCAGCCATTCAATGGGGTAATACAGCAGGCTGGCACCCGATGCCACAAAGTCGGGCAAGTCGTCGAGCTTGCTTGGCAAGCCAAAAGGCTTCCCCGCTGCTTTGAGGCGCTTGGCAATGCCGTCTACTGCGGCCAACACCTCGGGTGTTCTGGCGCTGCGCTGGCCCATCAGGCTGTAAGCCAAGTCGTTGGGTCCAATCAGGTAGGCGTCCACCCCGGGTACAGCCATGATGTCGTCCAAGTTTTCAATGGCTTCGCGGGTTTCAATCTGCACGATGACGATTTTTTCGGGTGCTTTGTCGCCGCAGGCATAGCGCACCAGTTCTACTGCATCAACCGCATCTTGTGCGCAGTTGATGTGGGGCACCACCAAGCCGTCAACCTGTCTATCCAAGAACTGAACCAACACCGCGGGGTCCTTAGACCAGCTGCGTACCAGTGACGTCAGACCCACCACTTTGGCGGCGCGGATCAAGTCAGTCGCAACATCCAGACCAATGCCGGTGCGCTCGCAATCGATGAAGGCGGCATGTGCGCCTGCACTGGCCAAGGCGGCCATCACGTCAGTATTACGCCCCCCCACGTTCACGGCGATGACGGGTTGTTGGTCTCGAAAGCGTTGTTTGAGTAAGTTCATGGTGTGCTTCTTAAAAGTCGTACAGGGCAGCAGGGTGCGTGACCAAAATGTCTTGCAGCAGCTGAGGGTTGTTGACCCACTGGGCAAACAGGTTGAACAAGTCTCCGTCATTGGGCATGCCGCTGCGGATGAAAACATGGGGCCAATCACTGCCCCATAGCAAGCGTTGCGGTACCTCGGCCATCAGGCGTTCTGCCGTGGTCAAGGTGCTTGGGTAGGGGAACTCTTCGCCGGTCAGTCGGTAAGGTGCGGTGAGTTTGATCCACGCTTGCCCGTCTTTTGCCAAGCGCAACAAGCCTTCAAAACCGGGTGCCTTGGCGGTCATGGTGGGCACATAACCCAGGTGACCAAACACGAGCGGGACAGATAATTCTGCCAGTTGCACGTCGAGGTCAGGGAACTCGTTGACATGCATCAAGAACTCAATGTGCCAACCCAAGGGTTTAATTTTTTTCGACAAGGCTTTCAGGCCGGCCATGGGCAGCACGCCCTTGTCTTCCTTCAGGTCGACGATGTTGCAGCGCACCCCTCGCACGCCTTGGCTGTGCAGGCTTTCGAGTTCTGCCATGGACAGATCAAACGGTACCACCGCCACTCCGCGCAATCGCTGCGTGTCTTGCTTCAGAGCGTCCAGCATGGCACGGTTGTCGGTGCCGTAAATGCTGGGCTGCACCAGCACCGCACGTTCAATGCCTAGCGTGTCAAGCATGTGTCGATAGTCTTTCAACGAGGCAATCGGCGGTGTGTACAAGCGATTGGCAATCAGCGGATATTGCTCTTGTGGCCCACACACATGGGCATGAACGTCGCACGCGTGGGCGGGTACGAGGATGTTTGGTTTTTTGGGGTGCGTGTCGTGTGCAGCGCAGCTGGGTGGGGTAGGGGTGTTGTTGCTCATTGATTGGGTACGGGGGTGATCCACTTTTTTTATTCACAAAATTTCTTATAGCTTAAGTTTTTGGAGATTGTCAATGGCCGTATCGTTCCGCAGAAAGTCAATCTACTGATGGCAATCAATACTCAAGCCACAGCGTCTAACTGGCGTGCGGCCTCCAACACCACGCTGCGCAGCCAGCGGTGCGCCGGGTCTTTCTGGCTTCGTTCGTGCCAATAAGCTGCGTACGACACTTTGGGTAAGCGCATCGGCGGTTCCAAAATTTGCAGCGGATGCTGTTGCCGCAGGATTTGTGCGAGTCTCAGCGGCACGGTGGCAATGATGTCAGTGCCCGGCATCATGAAAGGAATCGTCAGAAAGTTCTGCACAAGGAAGGCGAGATTCAGTTTTCGTCCGAGCCGCTCGACGGCATCGTCGATGACCCGGCCCGTTGTGGTGCGGCCGGTGCCCAAGGGCCGAACGTGCGTGGCGTTCAGGTAATCCTCTAGGCTCAGACTGCCGCGAATCGTCGGATGCGCCTGATCGGCGATGCAGACGATGCGGTCTTGGAACAGGTGCATGGAGCGTAGCGATGGCGGCGCTTTCGGCAGCCACGCTATGCGCATGTCAATCTTGCCGCTTTCCAGCAGGTCTTGCGCTCTGTCGCGGTCGGGTGCACGCACTTCTACGCGCACGTGGGGTGCCTGGTCGCGCAGGCTGCGCGCCATGGCCGGTAGCAGCAAGCTCTCGGCATACTCTGGCGCGCTCAAGACAAAGGTGTGCACGGAGGTGGCCGGGTCAAATGGTTTGGCCTTGTAAATGAGATCGTCGTAGCCTTGGAGCATTGTGCGGACCCCGGCCTCGAAGTTCGCGGCCCTGTCACTGGCCACCATGCCCCCGCGTGCGCGCAGCAGGAGCGGGTCTTGAAATAGATCGCGGAGCCGGGCCAGTGCGTGGCTCGCCGCAGGCTGGCTGATGCCTAGCTGCACGGCAGCATTGGAGACGTTTTTTTCAGCCATCAGGACCAGGAAGATCCGCAGCAGGCGCACATCGATGTTATCCATAAAGACGAATTATAGATATTCGTCTAAATTCATAGACGGCTAGCACGACCAAACTTAGAATCAGAAAAAAAACGGAGACAGCATGCACCCTACCTATGCCCAGGCTGCGAAGGCATTCGCAGCATGCGGAGCCGCACCCGCAGATCCGCTGACCCTGCCTGTCGAGCAGGCGCGTCAGCAGCAAGATCGCTACTTCGCCGAATTCAACCGGGACTTGCCGGCCTTGGCTGAAGTCAAAGACCTGATGATCTCTGGCCCGCATGGTGATATCCCCCTGCGTCTTCATTACCCTGTCAAAACGAGCGCTGCGCTGCCTGTGATTGTGTTTGTGAGGGGCGGCGGTTGGTGGGCTGGCTCACTGGACTCACACGCGCGCACCATGCGCAGCCTAGCGCTGCTCACCGGCTGCGTGGTCTGCGGTATTGACTACCGGCGTACACCAGAACATCACTTTCCAGTTCAGCGCGACGAATTGCTCACGGCCATTGACTGGCTGCGAACGGAGGGCGCCAGCCATGGCTTGCAGCTTGCGCCGCCGGTCTTGTTTGGCGAGTCAGCTGGCGCCACGCTGTGTCTATCAGCGGCCATGGCCTTGCGTGACCAAGCGCGGCCGGCACCCGCTGGCCTGGTGCTTTTTTATACCAATGCGGGTGGCCCCAAACCGACTGCCCGTGCCTATTCGCAATGGGTGTGGCAGCAGTACTTGGGGCACGAGGGTGCCTCTACCGATGGTTCGGCGGTGCCCTTGTTGGGTGACTTGTCTGGCCTCCCACCGATGTGGCTGGGCGCAGGTGAAGACGATCCGCTGATGGCCGACACGCTGGCGCTGGAGCGCCTTGTGCGTGATTCTGGGCAGACGCCTCAACTGGTGACCTATCCCGGCTTGCCTCATGGTTTTGTCATGTGGACGGGCCTGCTGGCGCCGGCACTGCAAGCGCTTGAACAAGCCAGTGCCGCTGCACGCCAGTTCTTCGGTTCACGCCTAGTGGCCTGAGTCGATTTTTATCTCGTAACTTAGGAGCATTCACATGGACCGTTGGACCCCCACCCAAGAAGAAATGAAAAAGCGCATTGCGCGTTTTAACGAAGTTGTGCCGGTCAAGAAAAAGCATCTGGAAGACAAAGGCATTCCGCCCGAAGTGCTGGAGATGATCATGGCCAAGACCACGCGCAATATGATGTCGCCCGGTCCTTTGCCTGGCCAGCTCTCGCCCGCGCCAGCGGTTGAGGGCGGCGATGCGGGTGTCTTCCGGCTGGGCATCGCCACCTGCCCGCCGGGGCAGGGCCCGGGCCTGCATGTTCACTACAACACCCATGAGACGTTCATGGCCTTGACTGGTCGCTGGGAAATTCAGTGGGGCGACAAGGGCGAAGAATCCATCATGCTGGAGCCGATGGACCTGATCGCCATGCCGCCCAAGGTGACGCGGCGTTTCATCAACCGCTCTGATGTGGAGGCCAATTTGATGGTCATCATCCAAGGTCAGCGCGAAGAGTTCGACGACGTGGATCGCGTGCCAGAAACTGCCGCCGCCATCGCTGAGCGTTATGGTGAAGGCATGCTCGAAAAAATGAAAAGCTTGGGCTGGAAGTTCGGTATCGGCGTGGGCGAAAAGGTCATCTCTTGATGCACGCCGACAAGGGCTTGCGGCGGTGCATGGTGCTGGGTGCTGGTGCCTTGGTCATGGGGTTGGTTATCGCGCCATCGGCCGCGCAGGCCCAGCCGGCAGCGTACCCTTCGCAACCCATCAGGATGGTGATCCCGTTTCCGGCCGGTGGCACGCTGGACGTGGCTGTCAGGCCCCTTAGTTTGGCTTTGTCGCGCCAACTCGGTCAGCCCATCATCATTGACAACCGCGGCGGAGCCAACGGCGTGATCGGCACAGAGTACGTGTCTAAGGCGCCTCCCGACGGCTACACGCTACTGGCCGTGACCGCGTCTTTCGCGCTGAACGCCAGCATGTACAAGGACTTGAAGTACGACGTCATCAAGGACTTCACACCCGTCACTGCATTGATGCAGGGTGCCGGCTTTGTGATGATCGTCAACCCCGCCGTGCCGGCTAAAACAGTGCAAGAGCTGATCGCCCTGGACAAGAAAGGTCAGCAGGTTGCCTTCAGCTCGCCAGGGATTGGCAACACCATTCATATCGCGAGCGAATTGTTCAATCAGCGCGCTGGAACGCGTTTTCTGCACGTGCCGTACAAGGGCAGTGCACCTTCTCTGAACGCGGTGGTCGGCGGTGAAGTGCAGGTCGCGATCATGCCGCCAGCCATCGTCATGCCTTTTATTCGCAGCGGCAAGCTCAGGGCGCTTGCATTCACTGGGGCTACTCGCTTAGCGGAACTGCCCGACGTCCCGACGATGGCCGAAGCGGGGGTTAAAAACTTTGTTTTTGCCGGAACTTGGATGGGACTTTTTGCGCCAGCCGGCACGCCGCGGCCGGTGGTCGAGCGTCTGCACGCCGAGGTCAACAAGGCCTTGCAGCAAACGGCCGTAAGACAAACACTGGCCGGTGCTGTCGTCGGCTATGTGCCGGACGGAAGTCCGCCCGATCAGTTCGCACAGCAAGTGCAAGAGGACGTTCAACGCTACGGTGAGATTCTTCGAAAATTCAATATCAAGGCCGAATAAATGCAATCTACTTCAACAGACCACATGACTGCGCCACAGTCGCCTGCCCGTTTTGCACCCATTGCCGCGGAGGCGATGACACCGGAGCAGCATGCTGTTGTCAAAAGCCTGACCGATGGGCCACGCGGAGGCGTTCGGGGACCCTTCAACGCCTTGCTACGCAACCCGAGACTTGCTGAGCGTGTGCGCGCGCTGGGCGACAGCATCCGGTTTGAAAATTCACTGCCGCCGCCGTTGCGCGAATTCGTCATCATGATGGTCGCGCGCTTCTGGTCTGCCCGCTATGAATGGCATGCGCACAGCAAAATCGCTGCCGAATTGGGTATCCGGCAAGACACCATCGATGCGATAGGCGAAGGCCGTGAGCCGGCCTCTGCCACACCCGACGAAGCGTTGCTTTACCGCTTTTGCCATGAGTTGCTAAACGACAAGGATGTGAGCGATGCGACCTATGCAGACGCACTTGCTCGCTTTGGTGAAGCCAGCGTGCTGGACGTTTTGTGCACGGCGGGCTACTTCGGGTTTGTGTCTCTTATTCTCAACACCATCCGCCATCCGGTTCCTGTTGGTGGGCTGGAGCTGCCTTCGGTCAAGTCTTGAGTTGCGGCCGCCTGCCCAATCTGTTACACCATAAAAATTAATCAACCAACCATCTAAAGCGAGATAAAAATGGCAAAAAATATGGGTTCTAAAGTCCTCGCGGACATGTTCAAGGGCTACGGTATCACCCACGTGTTCTACATGCCGCAGGTGATCTCTACCGCCCTGGTGGCCATGGAAGAATTGGGCATCCGCCGCGTGGTGGCGCACAGTGAAAAGGGTGCTGCCTACATGGCTGACGGGTATGCCCGTGCCAAGGGCACGCCCGGCGTCTGCCTAGCTCAACCCATCGGTGCGTCCAATTTGGCTTCAGGCCTGCGCGACGCCTTCATGGCGCACTCGCCGATGATCGCTATCTCCGGCGGTCCCATGCCGGCTTCGCGTTACCGCTACGCTTACCAAGAGGTTGAGGACTTCGGGCAGTTCGACTGCGTCACCAAGGCCAACTACAACGTCGATACCGTGGCGCGCCTGCCCGACATGATCCGCCAAGCCTTCCGTGACGCCACCACCGGCAGCCCCGGCCCTGTGCACCTGCGCTTTCAAGGACGCCGCTCCGATGGGCCCTTGGGTGAGGGCGATATCGAAGCCTTGTGCGAGCCTCAGTTTGCATCGGTTCCGCCCTTCCGACCTAGCGCTGAAGCACAGCACGTGAAAGACGCCGTGGCCGCCCTGATCGCCGCCAAGCGGCCCGTCATCGTCGCCGGTGGCGGGGTGATGCACTCGAAGGCCCAAAAGGAAGTTGTCGCACTCGCCGAGTTGCTGCAGATCCCGGTTGCCACTTCGCCGAACGGCAAAGGCACTATTTTGGAGAATCATCCGCTGTCAATCGGCGTGGTGGGTACCTACTCACGCGAGTGCACCAACCGCGCAGTGCACGAGGCCGACCTTGTGTTCTTTATCGGCAGCCCCGCCGGCGGCATGGTCACCGGCAACTGGACCGTGCCGGGTGCCAACGTGGAGGTCATGCAGCTCGACATTGAAGCCAATGAACTTGGCCGGAATTACCCCAACAAGGTTGCTCTGCTGGGTGACGCCCAAGCCACCCTTTCAATGATGATCGCCGAAGCCAAAGGGAAGGTGGTCGATCACAAGGCTTGGGTGGCCCGCGTTCAAGAATTCGTCGCCACTTGGCGCGAAGCCTTCGCCGCCAAGATGGCCTCCAACGACATGCCGATACGTCCCGAGCGTTTGTGCAAGGAGCTTGAAGAGGCCCTGCCGGCCGACGCTATTCTTGTCGCAGACACCGGGCACGCTGGCATGTGGACCAGCCAAATGATCGAGCTGAAACATCTCGGCCAACGCTTCATTCGTTGCGCTGGTTCGCTCGGTTGGGGGCTGCCCGGCGCCATGGGCGTCAAGGTCGCGATGCCCGACCGTCCGGTGATCTGCTTCACCGGCGACGGCGGCATGTACTACCACCTGCCCGAGCTCGAAACCGCGCTTCGCTACGGCATCAACTTGGTGGTCGTGGTCAACAACAACGGTGGGTTGAGTCAGGAACTGCCCCAGCTCACCATCAACTACGGCGGCAAGCTGCGCGGCAATGCTGACGAGATGTGGAAGTTCAGCAAAGATTTCAACTTCGCCAAGGTGGCCGAAGCCATGGGCTGCGCCAGCATCCGGGTAGAGAAGCCCGGTGACATCAAGGACGCGTTAAAGCGAGCGCTGGCGATGAACAAGCCAGTGGTGGTCGAGGTGATCACCGATGTGAACGTGATGGCGCCGACCGCCTGGGTCCCTAAGTAAGTAGGGCTAGGCTCAGGGCGGCTACTGGCGACATCACTGTTTTTAAGATCGATCATTACAGGAGACAAAGCATGAAGCGCAGAACTCTTATCACCGGTGCGACCGGTCTTGCCGGATCGTTGGCGCTGCCCTTGGGGTGGGCTCAGGGTACCTACCCTAACAAACCGATCAAGGTGATCATGCCGCATGCGCCCGGCAGTTCCCCTGACGTGGTGGGACGCTTGCTGGGTGAGCAGTTGCGACAGGCGCTGGGTCAGCCGGTGGTCATTGAAAACCGCGCCGGTGCTGGCGGTTTACTCGGTGCAAAGTCTGCGGCCACCATGCCTGCCGATGGCTACAACCTGCTCTTCACGGTCAAGGGTGTGATGGCCATCGTGCCGCACCTTTACCCTAACGCCAAGTACACCCCGCTGAAAGACTTCCAGTCGATTGTGGAAGTGCTGACCGTACCGCACATCTTGACGGCTCATCCCAAAACCCCGTACAACACGCTTGGTGAATTGGTGGAGTACGCCAAGCGCAATCCCGGAAAGATCGACTACGCTTCGACCGGCGTTGGTTCTCAGCCGCACGTGGCGCTCGAATCATGGGCTCGGCGACTGGGTATCAAGCTCACGCACATTCCCTACAAGACCAATCCTTCGCCTGATGTGATGAGCGGCGTCGCAAGCCTTTACCTTGAGGCATCGACGACGGCGATTCCATCGATCTTGGGCAACCGCATCAAGGCGCTGGCGGTGTCCGGCTCAGAGCGGATCCCGGGCCTGCCCAACGTGCCGACGGTCACCGAATTCAATGCCGATCTCGACCCGAACGGCGTCATCGGAAATTCGTGGCACGGCTTATTCACACCTGTTGGAACACCGGACGACATCGTCAATCTGCTCAACGTCGAGTTGGTCAAAATCGTCAAAACTGACGCGATGCAGGCGCGCCTGCATGCGCTTGGGTTGACACCGACCGGCACGTCTGGCGCTATGCTGGCCTCGAAGATGTCCTCCGACAACGCCTATTGGGGCAAACTCATCAACGAACTTGGCATCAAAATCGAGTGAGCATAAAACCCAGCAGCTTCGATCGCGTCACGTTGCGGTGAGTCCCCCTCAGCCAAGATCATTCGAATAGACAACATGACGATACTTGCATCAACTTGGCTCTGCGGCGCCGTGACAGCGCTGACCTTGCTAGCGGCGCCTGTCGCCAGCTCGCAGACGCCGACCTACCCCACGCGCCCGATCAAGGTCATCGTTCCGTCCGCACCGGGAGGCCCGGCCGACATCATCATGCGGACGATCAATCCCAAGCTGGCAGAGCTGCTTGGTCAGCCGGTCATACTCGAATACCGGACAGGTGCATCGGGTTCGATCGGTCTGAATCTGGCAGCCCGCGCAGCGCCAGATGGCTACACACTGGTTTTCGTGTCGGAGACACACACTGCCGCCGAGTCCCTCTACCCCAAGCGCGGCTACACCATGACCAAGGATCTGATGCCGATTGCGCCGCTCGTGAGCCAGCCTCGCGTGCTGGTGGTTCGCAAGAATCTGCCGGTCAACTCCGTGCAGGAATTGCTGGCCTATGCCAAAGCCAATCCAGGGAAACTGTCATTTGCATCAGGCGGTACCGGCAACGTCTACCACCTGGCGGCAGAGTTGGTGCAGAACAAGACGGGTGTGAAGTTTCTGCATGTGCCATACAGCCAAGCGGGGGCCGGGCGGACAGACCTCATGTCCGGTCAGATCGACATGATGTTCGACGCTGTCGGCGCGATCATGCCGCAAATCCAAGCGGGCGCAGTCCGTGCCTTAGCCGTCACCTCCGCCAAGCGCCTTGCATCCATGCCCCATGTGCCCACGCTGGCCGAGTCAGGCGTGCCTGGCTATGAGTTCGAATCTTGGTCTGGGATGATGGCCCCCGAAGGCACACCGGCTGAAATCATTGCAAAGCTCAACAAGGCTGTTGCAGATAGTGTCATGGACAAGTCAGTTGTCAGCCAGTTTTCACAGGCTGCCATGGTTTCGCGAGTCGAGACACCTGCTGTCTTTGGCGAATGGATCAAGACGTCCATCGACAAATGGACGTCATTGGTTCGGCCGGAATAAAAATTCAGCTGGCCCCTTCAACGTGCCACGGCATCAAAATCGAGTTATCCGTATCTAAACAAACTGACAGGAAATCCACGTGATTGTTGAACAACGCACCTACACCATCAAGCCACTTCGCACTGGCGACTTCCTCGAACTTTATGAACGTGCCGCGCTGCCGCTGCAGAAGAAATACCTCGGGCATCTGGTCGGGTTCTTTACATCCGAGATCGGGCCGCTCAACCAAGTCGTTCACCTATGGGCTTTCGACAGTCTGGCCGAGCGTGAGCGGCGCCGCAAGGTGATGACAGAAGACGCAGGCTGGCCCTTGTATCTCAAAGAGCTGCGGGCGCTCGACGTTGTCACTGAGCAGGAAACCAAGATCTTGAAGTCGGTTTCGTTCTCGCCGGTGTGAACGGGTTGGGCGAGCCACAAGCGATAAAAGTGCACCGCTTGATTGTGGTGGGGCAGGGTGCTGCGGGCTTGTGTGCCGCAGTGTCTGCCATGACCAGTGCCCATGCCAGCGGGGTCGATTTGTCGGTGACCCTGCTGGACGCCGCGCCCTTGGCGGATAGCGGTGGCAATTCTCGCTGGAGCCCTTCCAACATCCGTTTGCAAGCCGACCACCATGTGGCTCCCGGCTTTGTCGATGAGGTCGTCGCCGAATCTGGTGGTTTGGCCGACCGCGACTATTTTCAGCAGTTGGCCGATCAAGCTCCCGCCATGGCTGACTGGTTGGTCTCGCTGGGTGTGGTGTTTCAAAGCCCGCCTTATTACTTGGCCAAAGGCCCGGCGCGCATCCAGCCTGTGGGCGGCGGTGCTGCCTTGCTCAATGCCTTGTTAGCGCGAGCGCGTGATTTGGGGATCGCGTTGGTTGACGAGTTTTCGCTCACGCAGTTGCTGGGCGATGACGTTTGCGTGACGGGCGTGGTGGGTACCGATGCGCAAGGGCAAACCCAAACACACCATGCCGATGCGGTGGTGTTGGCCTGCGGCGGCTTTCAGGGCAACGCCGCCATGCGCAAACAACATTTGGGTGCGGCGGCTGAAAACTACCGGCTGATTTCTCAAGGCACGGCCTACAACGATGGTGCGGGCATACGCGCGGCTCTCGCTATTGGCGCGCAAGCAGCTGGTGATTGGTGCACGGGGCACGCAGAGCCCGTTGACCCACGCAGTCAAAACTCCGCGCCTGTGGTCTTGGTGTACCCCTATGGGGTGGTTGTCGACGCTCAAGGGCAACGGTTTTTTGACGAAGGCGCTGGCTTGATGCACGAGACCTGGGAACGATTTGCGCACCAGATGCAGTTTGAATTGCCGGGGCAGCAAGCGTATGTAATTTTGGATGCAAAGCTGTTGAACATTGCCGACTACGCGCGTGCCATTCGCTCTGATGTGCCGCCAATTTCTGCCCCAACGCTAGAGGCGCTGGCTCAGGCCTTGGGCCTGCCGCTGGCGGCGCTGATGGACACCATAGCAGCCTTCAATGCGGCCTGTCCAGATGACCAGCACAGCTTTGACCCTACGGTCAAAGATGGGTTGACCAGTACGCCTGTCGGCCAGGTACCCAAATCAAATTGGGCGCGACCGATTGACCAATCGCCATTTTTAGCCTGGCCTTTGGTGGGTGCTCTGGTCTATACGTTTGGTGGTTTGAAAACCAACGCTAACGCCCAAGTGTTGAGTGTCAAAGGCCCTATCTGCGGACTGTACGCAGCAGGTGAAATCACGGGGCATTTTTACCAACTGGCCCCTAACTCTGTGGCGATGCTGCGGGCCTTGGTGTTTGGAAAGATTGCTGGCGAACAAGTTGTGCGTGACCTACTTGCCGGCCACGCTGTGTGACATTAAAACTCAGCGTGAAAGCGAACGGCGAAAACGTTCACGGGTCCGCGACTGGCGTTGTAAGCAGGATTCTGGATACGTTGATAGTCGCCTGTCAGCCAAATGCTTTTGCTCAGCCCTAGGCTGTAAAAGCCTTCAAAAATGGTCTCTGGCTTGTAGCGAAGTGTGCCGTCGCCAATGAAAAAGGAAATGCCGCCGGCCTCAAGATACTTGCGTCGGTCGCTGGACAGTTGGTTCTGCATCATTGACAGCCCGACAGTGTCGTTGGTGCGTCCCCATAGATTGCCTTTGAATAAAAAGCCAGATGAAAATGAACCATCCACTTCAGTGAAGGCCATGGTTTCAGTACGACCATCGGTTTTCATAGCTCTGAGAAAAAAGCCGACATCCTTGTTGATCGATTGCTCCAAGTTCACACCCAGCCCGTACTTGATCTTTTCATCGCTGCGGACGTTAAAGATGGCCTGCTGGTCGGTTCCCGGGTTAGCGCGCAGATAAGCCGTTGCGTCGTTGAAGCTGGCCAATACGGCCTTGTTTCTGAACGCCAGTACCCTGATTTTTCCGGGTTGACCGTTGAGGTCGTGAGCATGCTCCACCTCTGCTTGGTCCCCGTAATGTTTGCCAATTGCAAAGTCCACTGGCAAGCCATTCGGAACACTCGGGCCTGTCATGCGGCCAAAGCGAAAGACCCAATCATCTTGGTAAAGCTCGCCGGCGAATCCCCAGCCAAAACCACGCGCATCTGCCGCGTAATCAAAGGCGGCATACGTCCAGTTGCCCCAGTTCATGAACTGAGTCCGCGGGTCTTTGGCGTAGGTGTTGTCGTCAAAGACGTCGAGCGTTGAAAAATTACCAACAGTTAGAACAAACCTGTTCTTGTCCACAGTCCCAGCCATCTGGTTAAAATCAGCGTCGATTTTTTCGCTACCGCCGCCTTGGTTCCATGTTTGACGAACAAATAAGCGCTGGACGTAGGGTTTGGGTGTGCTTCCTGCGGCCCGAGTGATTTCGCCATTGGTAAAGCCGCCAAGACCCACCAGATTGGTTGAGAAGGGGATCCCAGAGGCCAGTTCTGGATTGAAATAGAGCTCACCGCCTTGCCAAATTCTGGTGCCCCAGTGAGCGGTGGTCGAAAAGGTGTACATCTTTTCCGCTGAGGAACTGAGGCTGTTCTGTCCTGCGTACGGGGATGTAAAAGAAGAGTGCTTTTGCCAGTTGTATGTGGTCTGGTACTTGGCTGAGGAGTCCTCAAAGTCTGAAGATTGAGCCGAGGAAATACTGCATAGGGTCAAAAAGAGCGAAGCGATGAAAGCATTGCGCGTTGATCGGTCACCACACAAAATTTGACAGGGGAAATGCATGCCGCGGTACTTTTTTATAAAAACTTTGGGAATATTCTAGGGATGGGGCGTGACAAGGCCGTGACAGTGGCGATGTTGACTTCAAACGGCAGACGGCATGGTAACCGTTGGCTTCGCGTCGCCGAATTCTGCGGCATGCGTTAGTGAGTCATCCCTAAAGAGAGGCTCATCCGGTTTCTATCTGATTATTTTGTGTTGTTCGGCCGTAGAATTGCTGCACTGCAACAAATTTTTAAAAGGACCACCATGTTCACAAACAACCCCTTCGAAGCCATCACCAAAACCATGAAAGAGAACGCCGCTAAATTCAATCCAGCCGCTTCTCAAGATGCCCTCAAGCCATTGATGGCTAATCTGCAGGCATGGGGCGAACTCGCTCAAAAGCAAGCGCAAGCTGCACAAGCTTCTGTGGCGGCTACGGTTGAGTCATTCAAAGGTATCAAAGAGCCACAAGCTGCTTTTGAAGCCATGAAGACCTTGGCCGAAGAGAACATGGCCGTTGCTGCTAAGAACCTCAAAGAAGTGACTGCATTGGGTGTGGCCCAGTTCCACACCAGCGTTGAGGCCATCGAAAAAGCGCATCCAGCGCCAGAAGCTTTCGCTGCAGTCAGCAAAGGCATGAAAGCCGCTGCTGCGCAAGTGCAAACTGCTGTTGAGTCAGCTATCAAGACGACCAAGAAGAAGTAATTCGACTGGCCGTTCAGCCGCTCAGGCTGCCTCAAAAAGCCCCGCTGGTCGGGGCTTTTTCACGTCCGGATTGATTAGCGACATAAGACTACAGCCTCCTATTTTTAAGTTTTCTAAGATAATTAATTGAAACTTTATTATTAATAAATTCTGAGGCAATGCCTCTTGGAGCTTTACCCAGCACATGCAGCACACCACTCGTTCATCTATCCTGAATCGTTCAATGTGTCAGCTTGCGGCCGTGTCATTTTTCGTATTTACGCAGGCAGCATCGGCTCAGAACATGGTGAGCGTGGATCGAAACACGGTCAATCTACGTACTTCAGCCAGCACCCAATCGACGATTTTGTTTGAACTGGGCCAAGGCTATCCGTTGGAAGTGATCAGTCGCAAAGGCCGTTGGCTGCAAGTCCGTGATTTTGAAAATGACAAGGGTTGGGTCTACCGTCCGATGGTTGGCAAAAAAGCGCACTTGGTCGTTAAAGCGAATGTCGCGAATGTTCGCAGTGCCCCCAGCACCAACAGCCGCATATTGGGAAAGGTTGAATACGGCGAGCTTCTAAGAACCTTGGAGCACCGGAACAAGTGGGTCAGGGTGGAACGGGAAAGCGGCTCCAAAGGCTGGGTATCACGCGGTTTGCTATGGGGTTGGTGAGCATGTCGGAGTTGTATTTGTAGAAAAGAGATGACATTGAAATACACACCTAAAAATGTTTTGTGGCCGGTCGCCTTTATCACCGCCGGTGTGGCGGTTGCGGTCCTTGCGTGGGTCATGTCTAGACCTGTAGCACCGCTGACGCCACCCATGGATGTACAGCCTATTGCAGACATAGCGGGTTCAGAAAACGGTCCTCTGGGCGCGCCTGCGCCACGGTCACCGACTGTGTCTGCTGTGCCTGCCGAGTTGCCTCTGAATGTGCTGCCCGCGGCGGCACTACCGCTGGCAGCTGACCAAATCGGTTCTGTGCTGACGGATTTTTTGGGGAGCAAGGCTGCGCTAACGTTCTTTCAATTGGACGACTTTCCGCGCCAATTTGTGTCGACGGTAGACAGCCTCGGCCGCTTACACGCGCCGCCAGTGGCGTGGCCGATCAGCCCTACCGATGGACGGTTCACGGTGCAGACACATGAAGGCGCCACCATCGTCAGCGCCGACAACGGTCTGCGTTACACGCCGCTGGTGCTGCTGCTAGAGACCATCAACATTGGACGGGCTGTTGACCTGTATGTGCGCATGTATCCGGTGCTGCAGAAAACCTACGCAGAGCTCGGTTTCCCGAACCGCCAGTTCAATGACCGACTGCTACAGGTGATCAACCATTTGCTCGCCACGCCGAGCGCAGCTCAAGTGATGGCGGTGCAGTTGGTGGAGGTGAAGGGACCTATTCCATCGCTGCGCCCTTGGGTACGGTATGAGTTCGCCGACCCGGCACTGGAGTCGCTGTCGTCTGGACAGAAGATCATGCTGCGCGTCGGCTCTGTCAACCAGAATCGGCTCAAGGCCCTGCTGTCGGCGGTCCGCCAAGAAATCATCAAGCGGTCCAAGCAGACTCAGTAAAATCGAGTACCGCATGCGTTCGTGTGCGTCGGCTGATCAGTCGGCTTTTCTTTTTTGAGATTCGTTGTGACCGCACCTCCACCTGATTCGTTTACCAGTCTCGCGATGGCGCGTCGTTCGATTCGGGCGTACCAAACCAAGCCTGTGGCTGACAGCTTGTTGGGTGAGGTTTTGACGCAGGCCCGTAATGCACCGAGCGGCGCCAACCTGCAGCCGGGTTCATTCATCTTGGTGCGCGGCGAAGCTAGAGAGCGGCTGACTGCCGACCTCACCCAAGGCTGGCGCAGTGGCGCTCAAGAGCCCGAGGACTACAGCTATTTCCCGACGCCGCTGCCGATGACGCTCAGGCGTCGTCAAGTAGCGGCTGCAAAAGCCCTGTACGGCTCCATCGGGGTTGCCCAGGCAGACCGGGCTGGTCGGGATCAGCAGTTTGAGCAGAACTTCCGCTTTTTTGATGCCCCCGTGGCGTTGATCGCCACCATCCATGGCGACTTCGGCAGCGGCGGCTACATGGATTTCGGCATGACGCTGTACGGCTTGATGCTGGCCGCCCAGTCGCAAGGTTTGGCGACCTGTGCGATTGGGGCCATGGCGTCTTATCCTGGGTTGATTCGTCGGAGTTTGGGCTTGGACGAGCGCTCGAAAATCGTCTGTGGCATCGCCCTTGGTTATGCCGATGGAGACGCTGCGGTGAATCAAACCGTGACAGAGCGTTGTTCTCTGGATCAGTATTTCCGGGTGATCGACTAGCTGCCTAGAGCCGCTGCACAATCGCGGCCGCACCCAGACCGCCCGCGCCGGCAACAGCGGTCAGTCCAAATGCCGATGGTGTCTCAAGGGCCAACTCAGCCAGCACGCGCACCAGAGCAATGGCGGCTGACGCACCAATCGGGTGGCCCCGCGCCAAACCGCCACCACCGCGATTCACCCGCCGCGGATCAATGCTCAGGGTTTGGCAAAAGCTCAAACCTTGCACCGCAAAGGCATCGTGCAGTTCAATCACAGCCAGCGCGTCGGCGGATGCCAAACCGGCCCGCGACAACACGGCGCACGCTGCGACCTCTGCTGCAAGCAAGGGTGTTTCAGGCGGGCAGCCAACCGAGGCCGAGGCGATCCAAGCTGCCTTGGGCTTCAGCCCCAGTGCTTGGCAAGCCTCTGGACTGGCCAGCAGCACGAAGCCCGCTCCATCGGCTTTGGCTGAAATGCTCAATGCGCTGAGCGAGCAGTCCAGAGGATCGGCTTCTGCGCGCTCTGCATCCTCGTGCGTCGCCACAGTGGGCATGCGCGCGGCCAGTGCGTCGCTGATGCGCCGCGGATACGAGTCGTGCGCCAAGCCGGCGACGCTGACGATTTCATCCGCTAACAACGCTTGATGCGCCAAGGCGCGTTCGTGGCTCAGCACCGCATAAGCGTCCTGCTCTGTGCGTGTCCAGCCGTGCGTCGCGGCATAGCGCGCGGCAGACGCCAGCATGTCCGGGTCACGGGCTGGATCAGGTGCAAACGCGGGCCGTTCATAGGGCACGGCTGCTTCGCCTTCGCGTAATGGGCGATGTTGCCGAATGGGCGATCGGCTCCAGGCCTCGACTCCACCCGCGATGACCACCGAGGCTTGACCCGATGCGATCAGCCCGACTGCCATCGACACCGCATCAAGTCCCGAGCAACACTGGGTGTCGATTGAAAATGCCGAACATTGATCCGGTAAGCCTGCCGCTAAGGCCACCAGGCGCGCTGGATTTCCGCCCGCGCCCAAGGCATTGCCGACAACCACCGCATCTACTTTTTCAGGCGCGATGCCAGCGCGTTTCAGCAAGGTTTGAATCACTGGCGCGGCGATGTCATGCGCTTGCAGCGCACCCAAAGCGCCACCGTGTGGAGCGACAGCGCTGCGCGCCCAGCCAGCGATCAAAGCAGCGGGGAAAGTCTCGGCGTGTGACATGGCGTGTCCGGGTTGGTGTGCTTGTTCTCTTTGTCCCTGAGATGATTTTGCAAGAGCAGCGCCAGCGTGGCGTGATCCGTCTTGCCGCTGGCCGTCAGCGGCCAGTCATCACACACAAAGCAGCGCTTGGGTGCTTTGTACGCTTCAAGCTTCTCTCGGCACCAGACGGAAAGTTCGGCCGCATGAAGTTCACCTGCATAGCCAGAGGCTAGCTGCACGACCGCGACGACCCTCATGCCGCGCAAGGCATCTGCCACGCCCTGCACCGACGCTTTAGCGATGCCGGGGTGCGCGCACAAGACTGATTCCAATTCCTCCGGAAACAGGTTTTTCCCTTGCGTGGTGATCATTCGGTTTTGCCTGCCAGCCAGGCACAGCCGGCCTTGCGCGTCTAGGTGGCCCATGTCCCGCACCGACAGCCAGTCGCCATCGCGGATGGCCGCCGTGGCGTCTGCTTCAGCACCCATGTAGTCCATGAAGAGCATGGGGCTACGCACAAATATCAAGCCTGGACCACCGGCCGCTGAAGCGTCCCGGATGTCGATCTCGACGTTGCCAAAGGGCCGACCGACGACCTGGGGCGGCGTGGTCATATCGGCGTCCATCCAGGCGATGAAGCTGGTTTCTGAGGCGCCGTAGAACTCAATGATGCGGGCTTTGGGGAATAGCGCTTGCAACTCGGCGGTCCGATGGCGAGCCCAGCGTGCGCCGCTGATCATGATCAAGCGCGTCGCCTCAATCGGGGCGATGCCATGCCTTGCCGCCAGCTCGATCATCAAGATCAGCTGGCTCGGCACGGCGATCAGGCACGGCGTGTGGCCTTGTCGCAAAGTGTCCAAGGTGCGCGATGCAGAAAATTGTTCTTGGACCACGACGCCTGCGCCAGTCCAAATGCCCAGCAACATGCCGAACAAAAACAAGGAGTGCGAACTGCGACCGGGCGACAAGATGCCTCTGGCCGCGTCGGCCCCAAACGTTTCGACGCAGACCCGAAAACTCTCGGTCCAAGAGCGGTGGTGGCGTCTGAAGCCTTTGGGCATGCCCGTGCTGCCGGAGGTGAAGCCAATGTAAAAAGGCGAAGTGGGTTGAAGTTCCGCCCGCGTAGACGGAACAGAGGGCAGTTGGTTGATCTGCTCGCGCATCGTCTCGCGTAAGGCGGCAGGCCAATCCGGATCCGCCATGGCTGCACAACGACCGCTGCTGATGATGGCCAGAAACTCCAGCACTTGATGGATGGATGTCGCGCTGTCGTCGACCAAAACCGTGGCCGGTGCTTGCGCCTGAGTCAGGGCTGCCGCCCGTTGCTGCACTGCCGCGTTCAGCTCGGTAAACGTCAGGCTGTTTCGGTTGTCACTGATGGCCACGGCATCACCGCGCACGCTGGCCCAGTGCGCCAGTGGCGCGTGGACCAGATCCGTCAGCGGATCTGATTTATCGAAACGCTCTGCCACCAAATCGCCAATCCGGCAAGCCGCGAGCCACCGAGTGAACCACGATGGCGCACAAAACACACTTGATCAAGTCGCCCGGAACAAACACCAAGGTGCCCCAGAGTGCTTGCGTCCAACTCAGCTTGGCCAGCGCGACCAAGCCGATCACACCGCAGATGTGAATCGTGAGGACGCCACCGACAGCTGAGGCGACAAAGGCGCTGACCGCCGCTCGGCGTGGCGAGCTGACGGGTAAATAGGCCATCAGCAGACCCGTGGCTAAAGCGCCTATGGGAAAGCCAATTAGGTAACCGCTGGCTGGTGCGACAAACACGCCCAAGCCGCCGCGTCCGCCCGACAGCAGGGGCAAACCCAAAGCAACGGCTGCCAGAAACAGCAGCAGCGCCTGTAGCGCTTTCTTGGGGCCAAGCATGCAGCCCGCCAGCATGACGCCCAATGTTTGCAGCGTGATGGGCACGCCCAAAGGCAAATCAATTTTGGGAATCAAACCAAAAACGGCCACCAGGGCGGCGAAGAGAGAGACGTAGGCGAGTCCGCTGGAACGAGAGGAGGTCATTTAAGTGATGAAGTTGTTAAGAGTGTGGAGGCAGTGGATTGACCGACTCAAGGCGGGAGCCGGAGATCGAGCGCATCTGCGACCCGCTGAGCCGACGTCAGCATGCGGATGGTCAGGGGCGCCAACAGTTTGAAGCCGCCCGATTTTCCGGTCCGCACGCGGTGCGCATCATCGAGACGCTTCCACTGAATGAAAAAATGCTCGGTGAAGCGAAGCATCAACGCCAATTGCAAGGCTAACGCATTGGATCGGATGCCCAAACGATTGAGCGGTGACAGCCAGCTTTCGAGGACATCCAGCTGATCGTTGGCGCGGGTCGTCAGCATCAGCGCGATACCCAGTAGAGAGGCACTCAGCAAACGCAGCGCGCTGACCAAGCCCAGCAGGGGTTGTTGCAGGTAGGCGTGAAATGCGGTGATCAGCAGCCCGGCCGCAACAACCATGGTGAGCAGTTTTCGCGCCGGTAGCGTGGCCCGACCCAATGATGCGAAAAACAGCAGGCACAGCGCAGTGCAAGCAAGCAACGCCACAGTGTTGTCGAACACGAACAGGGCCGTGCCAAAGATGGCCAGCAGAATCAGTTTCAGGGATGCTGAAACTGCATGCAGCCAGGTGCGGTGGTCGCTGTAAAAACTGCCCATGCGAATATCTTTAGCCGATGTTCAAGTGCTGTGACTGGCAACGTGCCGCCACGTCGGCTTCGTAAGCAGCACACACGCTTGCGCCGTTGCCATCTGCACGGACTTGGCCTTTGTCAAGCCAGATCACTCGCTCAAAACCCCGCACGTGGTTAAGTAAATGCGTGGACACAATGACTTGCTGGCTGGCCTTCAAAATTTCCACGTCGAGCATGGTCCGCCCCGGCAGATCCAAGCTTGAAAAAGGCTCGTCAAGCAGCACGGATCGGGGTGACGCGATCATCAAAGCGAGCCAGCACACATGCTGCCGTTGTCCTTGGCTGAGGCTGCCAATGGCACGCTCAGCCCAGTGCCCCAAACCGCGTGCTGTCAGCACTTCTCGGGCTTGCTGGCAGTTGACCTTGCGGGGCAGTCCGTTCGGGCTGAGGCTTAACGCGAGTTCTTCCTCAACGGTCGGAAAGATGATCTGGTCGTCCGGATTCTGGAACATCATGCCGACCCGTCCAGCACGCTCGGCGGTTCTGCTTTGTGCGTCTTGGCCCCAGACCGAAACGCTTCCAGACGCTGGTTTGTCCAGACCGCAAATGAGCCTGAAGAGACTGCTTTTGCCCGCGCCGTTGTCGCCAATCAAGCCGATGCGTGACTCGTTCAACCGCAGCGTCAAGCCGTCAAAGACGGTCGTCGTGCCGCGTACCAGACGCACTTGATCCATGTGGATCGGGCACGGGGCTAAAGGACTCATGGCGTCGGACATCGGATCTTTTGTGGGTGCTCAGCCTGCCAACTCAGCTTGCCCTAAGAATTCTCGAACCGCTGCTGCACATTCGAGCGCATGCGTCAGGTGGATCATGTGGAACTCACTGTCAACGTAACGCACGTCAACCTTGTTCAGATGCTGGCGAAACAGATTGACCTGCGCGTCATCCGTGATCTGCCCATTCTTTGGGAATAGCGCCAAGGTCGGACATTTGATTTTAGGCAGATAGTCAACAGCACTGGCTGAGCTGACCAGCTCCGCATAGCGGACCAGTACCTCGGGAACGCCTTTGGCGAATTCGTTGACATACCAGTCAATCAGGGCTGGGTCGCAGTCGGGTGGGAATCTCGTCAGCACGCTGGTCTCTCGCACCCACTTTTCGATGCCCATGGCCCGCATCGCTTCTAACCTGGACGCGTAGCCAAGCGCGTAGCGGGATTTCATGGCCTCGTTGATGAACGCCGGTGTGGCCACCAACGCCAACGCACGGACCTTCGCGGGGTACATGGCCGCTAAAAGGATCCCCAATATGCCGCCCATGGACTCTCCGCAGAAATACACCGGCTGGTCAGTGAGGCTGTCGATCAGGCCGACCAAGTCCTCGACACAGGCATTCAGCGAAATCTGGCCGTTCACATCGGTCACCGCGTCTGATCGGCCAACACCCCGCATGTCCGGCCTGATGACTTTGAAGTGTGTCGCCAGCGTGGGAATCCAGCGGTACCAAAAATCTCCACTGCGTCCGTTGCCGTGCTGGAGAATCAAATACGGTCGATCCCGCCAAGGGTCATTGAAGTCGTCAATCTGGTAGTGGATTCGCAGTCCCTGCGCGCTTGAAAAATAGGGCATCTCAATCAACCGTCACGTTTGCTTTGTGGGCCACGGCGGCCCATTTGATTTTTTCGACTTTAAAAAAATCGAAGAACTCTTTGGGACTGCTACCGACTGGAATGGCACCGTCGCCACTTAACCTGCTCAAGACCTCGGGTACCTTCAGCGCCTTGGTAACCGAGTCCGCCAGCAGCGCTACGGCGGTGTCGGGGGTTTTGGCTGGCGCAAACAGACCATACCAACCGTCCACCTCGTAGCTCGGATATCCCGACTCGGCTACCGTGGGGACCGCTGGCAGCGCTTTAGATCGGTGGGCACTCGTGACCGCCAGCACTTTGATTCTGTTGGACCGAATCATGGGTGCTGCCGCCAGCAGGTTGTTGAGCATGGCGTGCACTTGGCCTCCGGCAAGATCATTGTTGGCGGGTGCGGCGCCTTTGTAGGGTACGTGCATCAAATCCATGCCTGTCAGGGTGTTGAGAAGCTCCATGCCCAAGTGGGGCCCGCTGCCAGTGCCAGACGATGCGTAGCTCAACTTCCCCGGGTGCGCCTTGACGTAGGCGATAAATTCCTGAAACGTGTTGACCGGCAAGCTCGCGGGCACCGTGAAGAGATAAGGGTATTTGGCAATCAGCGAGACGCTGACGAAATCTGAATCTGTGCTGTACGGTAATTTTTTGTAGATGGCCGGTGCGATGGCGTGAGATGCAATGGTCAGCAGCAGGCTGTGACCATCTGCTTCTGACTTGGCAATCGCATCTGCCCCAATGACACCGTTGGCTCCCGGCTTGTTGTCCACGATCACGGGCTGGCCAAGCAAGGCGCTCATTCGCTGGCCGATAGCTCTGGCCAGAACATCGGTTCCGCCGCCGGCAGGAAACGGAACAATGACTTTGATCGGCTTGGATGGAAAGCTGGCGCTCAGTGAAAGGCTGGGCGCCAGTGCGCAGCACCCCGCTGCGGCAATGAGTTGGCGTCTTAGCATGGAGGTTTTGGGGGAGTCAGTAACGGTCATATCGGTGGCGTCGATCGTATCAGGGCGGTTTCGATAGACCCGGGGATGGCGGCAGGGATAATGCCCAAAACTCAAATTTTGTGACAACCCATCCCTACAACCTAGCCCGCTTCGACATGGTGTCGATCCAACTGGCGGTGGCCTGCGCGCGCACCGGCAGCCTGACTGCCGCGGCGCGTGACTCGCATTTGGCTTTGGCCGCAGCGAGCCGGCGCATTCGCGATCTGGAAACCGCCCTAGGCGGGCCTTTGTTTGAGCGTCATGCACGCGGCTTGACGGCCACACCCGCCGGCAAAATATTTGCCAAACATGGTCTCGTCTTGCTCCAGCAAATGGGTTTGCTGGGCGCTGAACTGAGCGACTTGCAGCAAGGCGTGGCGCGGCATATTCGTTTGTGGGCCAGCACCGCCGCCATCAGTCAGTTCTTGCCGCCGCTGCTCGCCACGTACAGCGTGGCCAAGCCGCAAGTTCGCATTGACCTTGAGGAGCAAGTGTCGGAGGTGGTGGTCGCTTCGCTGCGCGACGGCAGGGCAGACGTTGGTATTTGGGTGGAAGGCCCGGACGTTGATGGCCTCGACATGCAGCTTTTTGCACATGACGAATTGGTACTGGTGCTGCCAGCGCGGCATCGCTTGGCGAAGGCGCGCAGCCCCATCGACTTCGCGGACACCTTGGCGGAAGACTACATCGGCCTCAACACCGGTGCGGCCATGTTGATGCGGCAGCAGCAAACGGCGCAGGCCGCCGGCATGCCATTGAAGCTGCGCATGCAGGTGCGAAGCTTCGACGCGGTCTGCCACTTGGTGGCCTCGGGTTTGGGCATTGCCATCTTGCCCAAAGCGGCGGCCTTGCCGATCATGCAATCCATGAAGCTCGTCAGCCGGCCTCTCGCCGATGGCTGGGCGCAGCGCCGCATGATAGTCGCGACGCGGGTGGGCGAAGCGGATCCGGGGATTTTGGATTTCGTGCGTTTTCTGGCCGACGTCGGGCCTACGCGCTTCAAGGCTTCGCAAAAGGCGAAAGCTCCGCGCAGCAAGAAGCAATAGACAGTGGTCGCCGGCACGGGGCACACTCTGGTCCATGTCTATTACCTCATCACCCACCGCCCTCGGCACCGCTGCCCTGAGTGGCCTCAAAGTCCTCGAACTCGGCCAGTTGATCGCCGGCCCTTTTGCGGCCAAGACACTCGGGGATTTCGGTGCCGACGTCATCAAGATCGAAACCCTGGGCGCTGGCGATCCGCTGCGCAAATGGCGCTTGCTGAAGGACGGCACCTCCGTCTGGTGGCAGGTGCAGTCGCGCAACAAACGCTCGGTCGCGCTTGATCTGCGACAGCCCGAGGCGCAAGACATTGTTCGCTCACTGGCGGCTGAGTGTGATGTGGTGATCGAAAATTTTCGGCCGGGTGCGATGGAGGCTTGGGGTCTCGGCCCTGACGATTTGCACCAACTCAACCCCGGTCTGATCATGCTGCGCATCAGTGGCTACGGGCAAACCGGACCGTACCGCGACCGCCCCGGCTTCGGCGTGGTGGCCGAGGCCATGGGTGGACTGCGCCACTTGACGGCTGAACCCGACCACGTGCCGGTGCGCGTCGGTGTCAGTATTGGCGACACGCTGGCCGCGCTGCACGGTGTGATCGGAATTTTGGTGGCACTGCAACACCGCGCCAAGACCGGCGAGGGTCAGGTGATCGACGTCGCGCTGTATGAGGCGGTGTTCAATTGCATGGAAAGCCTGCTGCCCGAATACAGCGCCTTTGGCGCCGTGCGTGGGCCGGCTGGTAGCGCGCTGCCAGGCATCGCGCCCAGCAACGCTTACCTGTGCAAGGACGGCGCTTATGCCTTGGTCGCCGGCAACGGCGACAGCATTTTCAAGCGGCTGATGACGGTGATTGGCCGCGCTGATCTGGGCGCCGATCCCACGCTGGCCGACAACACCGGGCGGGTTCTCCGCGTGACGGAACTCGACGCCGCCATTGGTCAATGGACGGCGACGCACAGCGTTGACGAAGTCCTCGCGGCGCTTGACGCTGCGTCCGTGCCCGCCGGCAAAATTTACACGGTGGCGGACATCGCTGCCGATCCGCATTACCAAGCCCGAGGCATGATCCAGCAGGTGCAGATGGACGATGGCAGCACGCTGGCCGTGCCCGGTATTGTGCCGAAGCTCTCGCGCACGCCTGGCTCGCACCGCCGCAACGCGCCCAACGCCGGGCAAGATACCCTGGCTGTGTTGCGTGAAGTGGGTTTGACCCCCGCGCAAATTCAAGCCTTGTATGACCGCGGCATTGTTGAAGGATCTGAAAAATGAAACGTATTTACTTCAACGAAGTGTCGACACGCGATGGCTTTCAAATCGAGCCTGAATTTGTGCCAACCGACAGCAAGATCGCTTTGATCGACGCGCTGAGCGAGTGCGGCTACGCCAAGATCGAGGTGACCTCTTTCACCTCGCCCAAGGCGATTCCGATGTTGCGTGATGCGGAGGAAGTGATGGGCCGCATCCAGCGCGCGTCGGGTGTTGAATACACCGTGCTGGTGCCGAACTTACGCGGTGCCGAGCGGGCGCTGGAGTCGCGTGCCGACGAACTCAATCTGGTGATGTCGGTGTCTGAGACGCACAACTTGGCCAATCTGCGAATGCCCCGCGAACACAGTTTTGCGGCGTTGACAGAAGTCATCCAGCGGGTTGACGGCCAGACCCCCATCAATGTGTCTTTGTCCTGCGCCTTTGGTTGCCCGATGGAGGGCGAGGTGACGCAGCATGAGGTGTTGCAGTGGGCGCAGCGCTTCGCTGACTTAGGGGTGCGTGGGTTGACCATTTGCGACACCACGGGTATGGCCCATCCGGGGCAGGTGAGCCGCTTGGTGGAGGCTTTGCAAGCCAAACTGACGCAGCAACTCACCCTGCATTTTCACAACACGCGCGGCATGGGGCTGGCCAATATGTTGGCGGCAGTGCAGGCCGGTATTGAGCGTTTTGACGGCTCCCTGGGTGGACTCGGTGGCTGCCCGTATGCACCCGGCGCCAGCGGCAATGTCTGCAGCGAAGACGCGGTTCACATGCTTGACGCCATGGGCTACGACACCGGCATGGTGCTGGAACGATTGCTGCAAGTCGCCCGCGAGATGCCGACGATCGTGGGCCACGACGTGCCCGGTCAAGTGGCCAAGGCAGGACCTAGCATGACGTTGCATCCTGCCCCCGCTTATGTTGCCGAACTTCGCGAAAAGTTTTCTGGCTGATACACGGGGTGATAGGCTGACAGGGATTGACAAAGCCCATACTTGAAATTGTTCAACACACACGCTATCCATGAAACCTATGAACCCCAACACCTCATCCGCATCGACATTTTTACAGCGACTTCAACAGCCAGGGCTGGTGGTGGCGCCAGGCGTTCACGACATGGTCTCGCTGCGCTTGGCCGACACCTTCGGTTTTGAGGCCTTGTACATGACAGGCTTTGGCACGGTGGCTTCGCACCTTGGCTTGCCCGATGCGGGCATTGCCACCTATTCCGACATGGTTGGACGCGTCAAGTCGATGGCCTCCATGGCGCGCGCCCCTTTGATCGCTGATGGCGACACCGGCTACGGCGGCCTGCTCAATGTGTGCCACACCGTGCGTGGTTACGAAGCGGCTGGGGCGGCGGCCATTCAACTGGAAGATCAAGAGTTCCCTAAAAAGTGCGGTCATACGCCGGGTCGGCGCGTGATTCCCATGGCCGACATGGTACGTAAGATTCAGGTCGCCCGTGACTCGCGCAACAGCGCTGATTTCTTGATCATCGCCCGCACCGATGCACGCAGCACCTTGGGCCTTGACGAAGCGCTGCGGCGTGCGGAGGCTTACGGCCGTGCGGGTGCCGACATCCTCTTTGTAGAGTCACCAGAAACCGTCGAGGAGATGCAGGCAATCGGCCGCAGCACTGACTTGCCACTGGTCGCCAACATGGTCGAAGGTGGGCGTACGCCGGTGCTCAGCCAAACCGAACTAGAGGCTATTGGCTACAAAATTGCTATCTTTCCCGTGACCGCTTTGCTGGCCGCCACGGAGGCCATGAAAACGGTGTACAGCCAGCTTAAAAATACGGGCTCTTCGGTGGGGGCAGCGGTTCCACTGATGCCGTTCAATGAGCTGACGCAGCTCATGGGATTTCAGGAAGTTTGGGATTTTGACAAGCGCTACGCCGAAGTGAACTGAAGCTTAAGCCGACGCCGATTAAAACAACAGGAGACAGTCATGAAAATTCACGTATCCAAGTCGGTGAAATCCTTGTGCTCACCCCATGGCCGTAGAGCCTGGCTGTCATGTGTCGCCATCGCCGCCGTGTCCGTGCTAAGCCTCGGCGGCGTCACGACTGCAGCACAGGCACAAGACGGTTGGCCCAATAAACCCATTCGTCTCGTTGTGCCTTTCACGCCGGGGGGTGTCACCGACACCAGTGCCCGTCTGGTTGCGGAATATTTGGGTAAACGTCTTGGCCAAAATGTGGTGGTCGACAACAAACCGGGTGCATCGGGCACCATCGGCACGTCCTTGGTTAAAAGTGCAGCGCCAGATGGCTACACCTTGGTGTTGGGCTTTGACGGCACGCTGGTGATCGCCCCGCATGTGTTGGTCAAGTTGCCCTTTGACACGCTGAAAGATTTCACTTCGATTGGGAAAATCGGTGACGCAACCTTGATCTTGGTGGCCCATCCCGATGCGCCCGTCAAGAGTCTGGCCGATGTCATCGCCGTGTCTAAAAGTACGCCCGGCGGTTTGTCTTTTGGCACATCAGGCACTGGCGGTACACCGCATATTGCCGGTGAACTGTTGAAACTCAAGACCGGTGCCAAGCTGGTCCACGTGCCTTACAAAGGCGGTAGTCAAGCCATGACCGATGTGGTTGGCGGCACCATTCCACTGGTCTACACGGCGGTGGCTGGTGCGCATGGCTTCGTCAAGTCGGGCAAGTTGCATGCCGTGGCCGTGTCGAGCGCACAGCGTTCTTCTTCGCTGCCAGATGTGCCTACCTTCATTGAAGCCGGCGTGCCTGATTTTGTGGTGAATTCATGGGTTGGTTTGCTCGCCCCTGCGAACTTGCCCCCTGCCATTGCCAACCGGCTCAACGCCGATTTGAATGCCGTGCTGAATGATCCGGCCGTGCGCGAGAGACTCCGTATTTTGGGCATTGACGCCACCCCCGGCAGCGCCGAGCAGTTCCGAGAAGAAATGCGCCGTGACCTGGCCCGCTACGGTCAAGTGGTCAAGGCGGCAGGTATTTCGGTCGAGTGAGTTCGGCTTCCGATTCAACACACTTTTCACAAAGGACACATCATGGATTTAAAACTCTCCGGGCAACA
Organism: Comamonadaceae bacterium; assembly: GCA_947378785.1. Lineage (GTDB taxonomy): Bacteria > Pseudomonadota > Gammaproteobacteria > Burkholderiales > Burkholderiaceae_C > Polaromonas. The sequence goes on along the minus strand of CANCLK010000013.1, from coordinate 4,608 downwards.
CGTGCTCATCACTGGCGGTAGCAAAGGGATTGGCTTGGCCTGCGCACAAGGATTTTTGCGTGAGGGCGCAAAGGTCAGTTTGGTGTCCCGGAGTTCCGGCAATCTCGATACGGCTTTGGCGGCATTGCTGTTGGAGTCGTCAGATTTTAAAGAACGCATCGGCCTGTTCGCCGCTGACCTCAAAGTACCCGCCGAGGCTGAGCGCGCGTTGACGCAGGCCGAGGCCCTGTATGGCCCCGTGGATGTGCTGGTCAACTCTGCCGGTGCAGCCCAGCGCACTGTGCCCGACGAGCTGAATGCCCAAGTCTGGCGCGACGCCATGGATGCCAAGTTTTTCACCTACGTGCACATGATTGATCTGGTGGTTAAAAAAATGGGCCAGCGCGGGCAGGGCGCCATCGTCAACATCGTGGGGGCGGGCGGTAAGGTGGCGAGCTCGTTCCATTTGCCGGGTGGGGCGGCCAACGCGGCGCTGATGTTGATCAGTGCTGGCCTGGCTGCAGCTTATGGCCCGAAAGGCGTTCGCATCAACGCTGTGAATCCGGGTTCCACCTTCACCGACAGGCTGAAAAGCGGCCTCGTCACCGCCGCCAAACTCAGCGCCATTTCTGTTGATGAGGCTTTGCTGCAGGCCACGCAAAAGTACCCACTCGGGCGACTGGCGCAGCCTGAAGAAATTGCCGATGCGGTGTTGTTTTTGGCATCACCCCGCGCCAGCTATGTGACAGGCGTGATCTTGTCCATGGACGGTGCCGCCACGCCGATGGTGGTTTAAACCCCAGCGTTCAATCGGCTGACGCGCTCCAACGGTCACCCCAGTTTTTGTCCATGCTGCGACGGTCGCGTTTGGTCGGGCGGCCGTGCTCGATGCTGTCTGCCGGTTCGTTGTTGAGCTTGCGCTGCTCGGCTGCCTGTTGCCGGTTGGCGACGCTTTCTGGGGTTTCTTCGTACAGCAGTTGCGCCACTGGCGCGGCCCCACGTTGCATGCTCAGGCCTTTGACGACCACGGCCCGCAACACCGGCCCTTGGCGAAGGGTCAGCGTGTCGCCCGCCTTGACGTCTCGCGCGGGTTTCACATCTTGGCCGTTAATTTGGACCCGGCCCTTGTCTATTTCTTCGGCCGCTAAGGTGCGTGTTTTGTAAAAGCGGGCAGCCCACAGCCATTTGTCGATGCGCATTTTTTCCATGAGACATTATTTCCGAATCAGCGGCAAGCGCATGACAATCGCAGTTTCCGGGGCATGATGCTTTGCCCTGTATAAAATTTACCAAAGAGGAGACTTTCAATGCGCCGTGACATGTTCCTTAAATCCCTAGCCGCCTTGGCCGCCACGGGGGCCTTTCCGCTGTCGGCCTTGGCCGCCGTCAACATCAAGATGATGATCCCCGCCAACCCGGGTGGCGGATGGGACACCACCGGCCGGGCGCTCGGCAAAGCCTTGGTGGACTCAGGCGCTGCTGCCACGGTGATCTTTGACAACCGGGGCGGTGCCGCAGGTGCTTTGGGCTTGGCTCAATTTGTCAACGGCAGCAAGGGCGATGCCAATGCGCTGATGGTCATGGGCGCCGTGATGCTTGGCGGCCAGATCACCAGCAAGCCGGCGGTCAACTTGTCTCAGGCGACGCCGATCGCCCGCCTGACCAGCGAGTACAACGTGTTTGTGCTGCCGCCTAATTCGCCATTCAAGTCGATGGCAGACGTCATTGCGCAACTCAAGAAAGACCCCGGCAGCGTCAAGTGGGGTGGTGGTTCGCGGGGTTCCACTGAGCACATTGCCGCGGCCATGATCGCCCGTGAAGTCGGCGTTGACCCGTCGAAGATCAACTACGTTGCATTCAGGGGTGGTGGTGAAGCCACGGCAGCCATCTTGGGCGGCAACGTCACCATTGGCGGTAGCGGTTACAGCGAGTTCGCTGAATACATCGCCACCGGCAAGATGAAAGCGCTGGCCGTGACGTCGGGCACCCGTCTCAAAGGCGTGGCGGTGCCAACGCTCAAGGAACTGGGCATCAATGTGGTGATCGGCAATTGGCGCGGCGTTTATGGCGCGCCTGGCATCACACCGGCGCAGCGTCAGGCGCTCACAGATCTGGTGCTCAAGGCCGTCAAGACCAAGTCTTGGGCGGAGGCTTCTGAGAAAAACAACTGGACGCCTGCGGTGCTCTCTGGTCCGGCTTTCGAGAAGTTTGTGGACGATGACTTCGCCAGCCTGCGCGCGACGATGGTCAAGTCCGGCATGATCTGAGCCCCACAAAGATGGATGGCCACGCTGCGCTCGCCATGACGCACTCCCGTCACTGCGAGCGAAGCGCGGCAGTCCAGCAGCCCGAATTCGCAGCCATGGATGGCCACGCTGCGCTCGCCATGACGGGTAGTTGTTTGATTTTTATAGAGCGATGTTCACGATGACTACACCTGCTTCCCCTGCCACGCCTTCATCCACCTCGGCTTCTCCATTTCAAACGGTCATTGGCGTTGGTGTCGTTTTGTTGGCGCTGGGCTTGGCCACCGGCGCTTTGAGTATTTCGTCTGACGCGGGTTACGGGGGTGTTGGGCCGAACTTCTTGCCGTGGGTGGTGGCGCTGGCACTGCTGCTGTGCGGCGGCTTCATGCTGTGGGAGTCGTACACCGGCGGTTTTCGGTCACTTGACGAGCCGACGGGTGCGGCCAAAGCTTATTGGCCCGGGTTCGTGTGGGTCTCAGCAGGCCTCTTGGCCAACGCGGCCCTCATCACCACCATCGGATTCATCTTCAGCTGCACCCTGTGTTTTGTGCTGGCAGTGCAGGGCCTGCGCGGGGCTGAAGGAAACGTCGCCCGCAGCCCGAGGATGTGGCTCAAGGACATCTTGATTGGCTTGGCGATTGCTGCGCCGGTCTATTGGACCTTCACTCAATTTCTAGCCATCAATCTGCCGGGCATCACCGGCACCGGCTGGCTCTAAGCGTCTCATCGTTTTTTGGGACTCATCGCTGCCATGGATATTTTCAACCAACTGATGCAGGGCTTTGCCACTGCGGCCACACCGGTCAACCTGCTGTGGTGTTTTGTCGGTTGTGCGTTGGGCACCGCCATTGGTGTGCTGCCAGGTATTGGCCCTGCGGTGGCGGTGGCGATGCTACTGCCGATCACCGCCAAGGTCGAAGCCACGGCCTCAATGATCTTTTTTGCAGGCATCTATTACGGTGCCATGTATGGCGGCTCGACCACCTCGATCTTGCTCAACACGCCGGGAGAAACCGCCAGCATGGTGACGGCGATGGAGGGCAACAAGATGGCCAAGAGCGGGCGCGCTGGCGCAGCGCTGGCCACGGCTGCCGTCGGCTCGTTTGTCGCCGGCACCATCGCCACCGTGCTGGTGACGTTGTTCGCGCCCGTGGTGGCCGAGTACGCAGTCAAACTCGGCCCGCCTGAGTACTTCATGCTGATGCTGCTGGCCTTCACCACTGTCAGCGCGGTGCTCGGCAAAAGCACCGTGCGCGGCATGACCGCATTGTTCGTTGGTCTGGCCGCTGGCCTGATTGGCATGGACCAAATCTCTGGCCAAGCACGCTACACCGGTGGTGTGCCAGAACTGCTCGACGGCATTGAAATCGTGTTGGTGGCGGTCGGGCTGTTTGCCGTGGCCGAAGCCCTTTACGCCGTGCTCTACGAAGGCCGCGTGGTGGAAGAGCAAAACAAGTTGAGCAAGGTCCACATGACGGCCCGCGACTGGCGCCGTTCTTGGCCGGCATGGCTACGCGGCACGGCCATTGGCGCGCCCTTTGGTTGCATCCCGGCAGGTGGCACCGAGATTCCAACCTTCCTGAGTTACGCCACGGAAAAGAAACTGGCCAAGGCCGATGTAAAAGACGAGTTTGGCAACCAAGGCGCGATTGAAGGCGTGGCCGGCCCCGAGGCGGCCAACAACGCCACGGTCACCGCTGCCATGATTCCGCTGCTCACGCTGGGCATTCCCACCTCCAACACCACGGCCATCTTGTTGGGGGCATTTCAGAACTACGGTATCCAGCCCGGCCCGCAGCTGTTCACCTCGTCATCGTCCTTGGTCTGGGCCTTGATCGCCTCGCTCTACATCGGCAACGTGATGCTGCTGGTGCTCAACTTGCCGATGGTCGGGCTCTGGGTCAAGCTGCTCAAAATCCCCAAGCCCTACTTGTACGCAGGCATTTTGATTTTTGCGACGGTCGGTGTCTACGGTATGCGGCAAAGCGCCTTCGATTTGTTCTTGCTCTACGCCATCGGCCTGCTGGGCGTGGTGATGCGGCGCTTTGACTTCCCGACCGCCCCCGTGGTGGTTGGCATGATCCTCGGCCCATTGGCCGAAGCCCAACTGCGCAACGCCATGTCAATCGGCGAGGGCAGTGCCATGGTCTTTCTTGAGCGCCCGATGTCGCTCGCGCTGGTCGGCGTGGTGCTGGCCGTGCTGGTGTTGCCGCGTTTGGCGAAGAGGTTGACGGGGCCTAAGTTGGCTTGATCAGGCCTTTGACCGTCGCCAGCGCCATCAACAGACACAGTGGCTGCTCGGGTAACGCTATAAACCCGTGATGAACATAGAACCGGGCAGCAGTTTCATCTTTGGCGTCAACGATGAACGCGTAAGCTGCAA
>CANCLK010000012.1 GCA_947378785.1 Comamonadaceae bacterium | reverse complement strand
AATCGCCCCCTTGGCGTTGAGCGAGGTGGCAACCGGAATTTGCAGCAGCTCGGCAAAGCGCACGAGTTCTGCTTGCGCCCTTGACGCGGTAACGCCACCGCCAGCAATGATGACTGGACGCTCTGCACGCTGCAGCAGATTCAGGGCTTCATGGACGTGCAAATCTTCCGCGCGTGGGCGAAAAGGCGGGGTACGCGAAAACTGCGGTTCGATCTGCGGCTTCAGGGTTGTTTTGGCGTTTGCGGCCTGTCCATGTGGGCCTCGAATTTCTAAATGCACGGGACCTGGTGCACCGGTAGTTGCCGCTCGAAAGGCTTGACGCAGAAGATCAGGTAGCCGGGACACATCATCAACCCGTGCATTGAATTTCGTCACGGCGTCGAACTGCGACATATCCTCAACTTCTTGATAGCCATTGCGGTAGTGCGCATTCAGCGGTGGTCCACCAGTGATTGCAATCAGGGGCGCGTTGGCCATGAATGCATCGCGCAAACCAGCAGCCAAATTAGAAGCGCCAATTTGTTGCGACATGCAAATACCCGGTTTCCCGCTGGCCCGAGCATATCCATCTGCCATGTAAGCCGCCGATTTTTCGCCATGCGTCATGATGCGGCGGATGCCCATGTCCTCCATTTCTGCGAGCCCGCCCAACATGATGGCCGGTAGGTAAAAAACATGGCTGACGCCATATCCTTCTAGCATCTCTGCGAACAACCGCGAACCGGTTATTTCTTGAATTTCTGGCATGTCTTAATCCTCAAAACGTTTTTGCATCGTACGTGCAAGATGTCTTTTGGGACATGATTTCTTATTTATGGAGCTAGTTCCTTTGGGTCTAGTGGCCATGCCCAAAAAATTCCGCACCATCCCTATAAATTAGGTCGGTCGCGACAGCCCGGTTGAGCGAAGCCAAGAGGCTTAAGCAGTTTTAAGCGCGCGTTGCCGCAGGCCTCTGGCAAGCAGTAGGCCCAGCACCGTGATGCCGCCGCCGCCCATGGCAACCACGGTCCCGGAGCCCACCAGGGCGATCAGGTGGGCCGCCAAGAGAACCCCCAGAGCCTGACCTAAAAATAAGCTGGCTGAAAATAGGGACACAGCCGTACCCCTAGCCTTCGGGGCCATTTGCGTTGCATTGGCCTGCATCGTGTTGTGAAACATGAAAAAACCGAATCCCGCGGTCAGACTGACCAACGGGGTCAAGGGCCACCAAGTCGAAAACCCGAGAACAGAGAGCGATACGCCCATCACGCAGCCCCCAACTTGCGCCAATCCGATTTCACCGAAGCGGCTGATCATCGGGCGGGCCAGCGCCATGTAGGCTACCCCGCCGAGTCCGAACATCGCCACGATGGCCCCGGAGAGTGTCAAAGACAGCCCGAGCATCTGATGCAGATGAGACGCAATGATGGCCAGTACACCAAAGCCGGCTGCACCCTCCGCGCAGGCAATCAAAAGCACGTAGCGCGACCACGGGTCCTCTAGTATTCGCAGCGCTTGACCTAGGAAAGTCGCTCGATTCTGTTCGTCCATTTCTGATAATGTGGTCGGCGTGGGTTGCTGCTTGAAGTCGGTAAACATCAGGAAACCAACCACCGCAAACAGAACGGTCAACAGCACAAACGCCCAACGCCAGCCCAAGAGATCGGTCAGCAGGCCACCCATCAATTGGCCGCCTACCAAGCCCAGCGTGGTGCCCAGTCCGACCTTGGCCAGCGTTTCTTGGCGCTGACTGTAAGGCACGGCATCGCCGACCCAGGCCAACGACAGCGGAATGATGGCGGCAGCGCACAAGGCCATGACGATGCGTGCCACTACCAGTGCGTTCAGGTTGCCAGCGAATACCGCACCCAGACTGGCTAGGCAGCAGCCTATCGTGGCGTAGGTGATGATGCGGAGTTTTCCAAGGCGGTCTCCTAACGGACCGTAAAAAAGCTGTGCTGTGCCATAGACCACTGCAAACATCCAAACCACCTTTGAGGCTTCCGTGATGCTGACGCTGAAGACCCGCGACAGCTCCGGCAGCATGGGATCGCAGATACGCTGAATCGCCATGCTGCCGAAAGTGGCAAATGACAAGAGTAAAGCGGAGCGTTGGGTGGAAGCAGGAAGAGTGGTCAAACGGTGAAGAGGAAATAAGGCTTTCAGCGGGCGGATAGATGTTACCCGGGCATCAAATATGAGGTGTTCTAACAGCCGCGGTCAAAGAAAGAGGCCAAGACAAACAATGCTTTCGAGATGGTTTTTTTAAAAGTGGCGACTGATCGTCGAGCTATCAGTAAAAACCCCATTGTCGATGATGTCGCTTTCTACAATGATCATGGTCTTTATCCGTGCGTCGAAGACTCCGGATTTAATCGAGAGCGTCAAGAAAATTATTGCCGAGGGCGGGTCGCCATCTAAGCAGAGGGCGCCCCATTTTTTTTGTAATCTACAGGGTTCACGCCATGAAAAAACTTCTCGCCTCAGGGATCATTGCACTGTGCGGTGCAATGGCCGGTCAAGTATTCGCTGCGGACAAAATAAAAGTGGGGATTTTGTTGCCGCTCACCGGAACGTTTGCGGCCGTTGCCGAGACGCAAAAAGAAGGTGCGCTGTTGGCCATTGATGTGGTCAATAAAAAAGGTGGGCTGAACATGCCCGGCGGAAAAGTATTGGTAGAAGGCGTCGTCGCTGATGACGAGGCCAAGCAGGATGTGGGTGTCCGTCGCTACCGTTATATGCGTGACGAAGGCATCAAAGGTCTAGGCGGACAAACCTTTGCACCTTTGGCCTATGCGGTCAACGCATTGGTTGGCAAAGATCCGTTGCCCTACTTTCCCATTTGCGTGATGTCCAAGGAAGCTTTTCAGAAAGGCAAATTGGCGGACTCCACTTTTGCCACTGCGTACAGCCCATGGACGGTCGGTTGGATGGCAGGCCAGTCAGCCATCAAAACCTTGGGCAAGAAAAAGATATTTTTCTTGGCGCGTTCCGATAGCTTTGGCTGGGACATTCGTGACGGCGTCTACGCAGCCGCCAAAGAATATGGTGCTGAAATCGTCGGCTATGACGAAGTTTCTCTTGGAACCTCTGACTTCACCACGGTTTTACAAAAGGTGCGTGCCGCGAAACCGGATGTCTTTATTTCGGCTCAATTTGCGGCTGACGCCGTAGCGTTGCTAAAGCAGGTCCAGCAAATGGGCTTGAACAAAGAGACGACAATTTTTAATGCATTCATCACCAATGTCGTCGCCAAAGGCCTGCCACCTGAGGCCTTGGAAAATGTTTATGCCATGCATTACTACTACTACGACTTGTCAGGCTTCGCCGACAAAGAAGTCGCTAAGTCGTCGAAGGAATTTACCGACCTCTACCGCGCCAAGTATGGTCGCCCACCAGACGCCTACGCGGCGATTGCCTACATTGCCTATATGGAAATGTTCAGGGGTTTCGAGACCGCTAAGACATTCGATCCTGCCAAGGTATCTGCCGCGATGCGTGCGGGCAATGGCAACTTCCAGACCCTCAAGGGCCCTGCGCGCTGGCGTGAAGACCATGCCGCAGAGTACAAATATGCGGCTTTCCTTGTCAAAGGAAAAGGCGCGAAAGATCAGAAAAATGAATGGGACCTGTTCAGCGTGATCAATGCCGTTGGTGGTGACCAAGTGATGCCGTCGCTCAAGTCACTCGGTTATTGATTTTTTGTCCCCGATGGCACATCAGCGGCAACAGACCCCCGTCCTACAAGCCCATGGCGTGACCAAACGCTTTGGGGTCTTGGTAGCCGTCGATCATGTGGACTTTCAGATGGCCGAACACGAAGTTGTTGCCATTCTGGGGTCCAACGGTGCTGGCAAGACGACATTCTTTAATCTGCTCACGGGCATGTTCGCCCCGGATGAAGGCTCGATCCGATACAAGGGTGAGGACATCACGCGCTTGAGTCCAGCTGAGCGAGTGGCCAAGGGGCTGACGCGGTCGTTCCAGTTGACATCGACGTTTGACACACTGCGAGTGATTGACAACCTGGTGCTGGCTTATTACCGCTCGCACTGCACAACGTCGATCTGGTCATTGCTGACCACTCGAACCAACAGCCTGCACAAGGAATCCAAAATCTTAGAGGCGATCGAGACCTTTGACCTGCAAGACATTCAGTCCCGTTTTGTCCGCAGTTTGAGCCTCGGCGAAAAGCGGCGTCTGGAAATAGCCATGGCGATTTTGGCTGATCCCGAAGTGCTCTTGTTGGACGAACCTTTGGCCGGACTTGCTGAGTCCGAGATCAAGGGTGTGATGAAGGTCTTGCGCAACCAGATTGGGCGGCAAACGATTCTGATCGTGGAGCACAAGATTTCGCATATTCAAGACTTTGCACAGCGCCTCGTCGTGATGCACGAAGGACGGGTCATCGCTGAAGGTGGCTACGAGGAGTGTCTCAAGCATCCCGAAGTCAGACGCAGTTATTGGCAGATTGAGGCGACGGAAGACGAAAATGCTTGAGCGCAGTGACCACCTTGTCGTGAAAGATTTGAATGTCTCCCGCGGAGAAGCGCGTGTTTTATTCGACATTAACCTGCACTTGGCACCCAACGAAATCATTGCCTGTGTGGGCCGCAATGGGGCGGGTAAATCAACCTTGCTTAAAAGCATTTGTGGTTTCCTACCCGCAGACAGCGGGACTGTGGAAGGGCATGGACAGCCACTCAGCGGATTGAGACCTTATGAGGTGGCCCGCTTGGGGGTCAAGTACGTACCGCAAGATAAGCGTGTTTTTTCAGATCTGACGGTTCGGGAAAATCTGGAACTGGGTAGCTATGCCAGTGGCGACTACGACTGGGATCCGGTGATCAGTTTCTTCCCAAAACTAAAAATTTTGATGGATAGAAAAGCCGGACACCTGAGCGGTGGCGAGCGGCAGATGCTCATGATCGGGCGCGCTATTTTGGGAAAACCCAAGGTACTGCTGATTGATGAGCCGACGGAAGGTCTGGCCCCGATCATCGTCATCCACCTCAAACACGTCTTCAAAGAGCTGAGTAAAACCGCCGCCATTTTGATCGTCGAGCAAAACCTGCCCTTGGTTTGCGCGATCTCCCAGCGCGTGTACGCACTCAAGGAAGGTCGCTTTGTGGCCGAACTGCAAGGCGACCAAATTCGCACCGATGTGTGTGAGCATTACCTCTAGGACTGCCATGTTGAACACCCTGCGCTGGTGGCGCGAAATCCTGATCGCATTCAGTGCACTGTGGCTGGCCCGTTGGGTGTTGCCGCTGCCTTTCATGAATGAGGTGTTGATCTTCTCCATCTACACCATCGGATGCAATTTTTTGCTGGGCCGTGTCGGTTTCATTTCGTTTGGTCAACCCGCCTATCTGGCGGTAGGCGCCTACGGTACAGCCTTCTATTTGTCGTACTTCGGCACCAATCCTTATGTTGGACTGTTGGTGGGGCTGGGGGCCGGTTTCGTCTTTTCGGTGTTGGTTGGCTTGTTGTTTGTGCGTCTGCGCAGCGACTACTTCGCCTTGGTCAATCTGGCTTTGGCTGTGATTGTTTTTTACATGCTGCAAAAGGTCTTGGTCGATGTCACAAAGGGCGACAACGGCCTTTGGTTCTTGACCAATATTGATGCAACACCGGTGTTCAATTTGACCCGCCCAGCGGAATTCTTCACCTTCTGTGTGTTTCTTGGCGGCTTGGTCTGGGCACTTTACAAATACCTCGATGACACACTCTTTGGCGCCTGTTGCTTGGCCAGCAAAATCAACGAAACCAAGTTGGAATTCATTGGCTACGACAACTTCAAAATCAGGCTGACGGCGTTCACGATTGCCAACACCACAACCGCCTTGGCGGGCAGCCTTTACGCCATCTACCTTGGCTTCGTCAGCCCAGAGATGACCAGCGTGTCACGCGCTGCCGACCCGGTGATCGTGACGATTTTGGGCGGCGTGGGTTCCTTGTGGGGTCCCCTGGTGGGTGCCTTGGCCTACACAGGGCTTCGCGACGTTGCCAGTAAATTCATTGGTAACTGGGAGCTGATAGTCGGCGTGATTCTGGTCACCATCATGATGACCAACTCGGTGGGTCTGTATGGCACGCTTGAAAGCTGGAGCAAACGTTTGTGGCGCCGCGTGGTGGCTTTGAAAGGCGGCGCATGAGCTCGCAACTTCTGATTTCAGGCGTCATCTTTGGTTTAAGTCTCGCCAGTATTTATTTTTTGATTTCCATCGGCTTGTCTCTTTGCTTCGGCCTGATGCGAATCATCAGCCTTGACCAACTGCTCTACTTTACCGTTGGCGGCTACCTGGCATACACCATCAGTGCGGCTGTCGGCAACCTGTGGCTGGGCATTGTGTTGGGTGTCTTCGTGGGGGGATTGCTGGCCTTTGCGGTGGAGCGTCTCGTTTTTAGGCGCATCTACGCACGCGAACTGACCTTCAGCATGATCACTTCTTTTGGTATCTTGTTGGCTGGGATCGGCTCGGTGAAAGCTATTTGGGGCGTGGTCCCTCGGCCGGTACGCATGCCGCTGAATGAGCAAATCAATTTGCTGGGAACCGACATTCCTGTCTATCGTTTGTTCGTCATTTTGGCGGCCGCGCTGGTTTATGGCGGCATCTGGCTATTTTTGAACCGAACCATCATTGGCAAAGCCATACGTGCTGGCATTGAGGACATGGAACATGTCGAAGGACTCGGCATCAACGCAGCCCGACTGTTCACCATTACTTTCGTGCTGGCGGGTGCCTTATCGGCTTTGGCCGGTGGTATTTATGCGCCCTTGATCATGGTTGATCCGCACATGGGACTGGAAATTCTGGCCTTTGTCTTCATGGTCGTGATCATTGGCGGCTTGGGCAGCATCAAGGGAACGCTCTACTCCTCTTTACTGGTTGGTCAAGTCGTGTCCTTGGGCTCGTTGATCTACGCACCGTTGGCCACCATGGCCCCGTTTGCCATCATGCTGCTGATCTTGCTGGTGCGGCCGACAGGGTTGTTTGGCGCGCCGCTGTCCAAATAATCTTTTCAACGCTGCGGGCTCATCTTGATGGGCTGGGGGTAGTTCTCTCAAAGGCTGTGCGAATCGCCTCGTTCGTGGCGCCCGTGGATTGCAGCAAGGTCAGGAGCAGCCTGGCCTTGGCGCTGCTCAAGTGACCGCAGGGGATGGCGCCACGTTTGATCAAGTCCATTTCAGACCCCGCAAATCCGTAGGTATGCGTGAACACGCGGCCGGCACGAACACGGCTGCACAAGATGACCGGCATCTGCCCGACCAGTTGTGAGATGGCATCGACGGCCGAGACGGGCACATGCCCTGCGCCCATCCCTTCAATGATGGCACCCGTGTAGCCAAGTCCGGGCAGTGCGGACAAAAGCCAGCCTTCTTCCCCTAGCCCAAGGGACACCTGGGCCACGCGGCTGATGTGGTCCAGCGAGGTTGTGATTGGCAGCAGGTCTCTTGGGGGGCGCATGAAAATTTCGACCTGACCTTCGGCCACGAGGCCAACGCGGCCGGCGCCTGGCGACTCAAAAGCGCTGGTCAAGGAGGTGTGTGACTTTTGAACCCAGCGAGCGGCGTGGATTTCATCATTGAGAACCACCACCACGCCCAATTCTGAGATGCGGCGGTCTGCCGCGACAGTGACGGCCGCCAACAAATTGGCCGGCCCGTCAGCACCAGCAGCCTGAGGCCCGCGCATGGCGCCCGTGACCACCACGGGTCGCGCGTGCCCAGCCAGCAAGTCCAGCAAAAAGGCGGTGTCTTCTATGGTGTCGGTGCCTTGAACCACTACTGCACCGTCAATGCCCTCAGCAAATTTCTGATGCAAAAGTCGAGCGACCTCGGCCAGATTCTGGATGCTGAGCGATGCGCCCGGCATGCTGAATTGGGTGATGGCCTCCAAGCTGGCGACATGCGCCAATTGGGGCACGCTCTCAATCAGGTTCTCAGCGGTCAGCGTGGGCGCAATACCGCCCGTCGCGCTGCTGGTCATGGTGATCGTCCCACCCAGCGAGACGATCAGAATGCGCGGTAAGGTCATTTGGCGTTGGTGCGTTGTTGGGCCAAGAACCAGTCCAAGATCTGGTCACCCGTCCACACCACAACGCCCTCATGGCTCAAAACATAATCGTAGAGTTGTTCTAGGTAGCCAATTCTGTGCGGTACGCCACTCAGGTAGGGATGAACAGAGAGAGCCATCACGCGCGGTGACTTGGCTCCGTCTAGGTACAAGCGGTCAAAATGCGCCTTGCCGCGTTTGAGCATCTCGTCAGAAGGGTGTTGCTGCACGGCGGATATCACCACGTCGTTCAATTCAACGGTGTAAGGGAGTGAGGTGATGGTCCCCTTGGACGACTTCAGGCTGACGGGTTGATCATCGAAGACCCAGTCGGCCACATACTCGATGCCGCACTCGGCGAGGTGATCAAGGGTCTCGTCCGTTTCGGTGAGTCCAGGACTTTCCCAGCCGCGCGGTGGTTTGCCGGTGAACTTCCGAATTTCTTCCATCGTTTCACGAATGGCACTGAGCTGATCTTCGACTTTGTGCATCGGTCGCTGCACCAGTCCGTGTCCCATGAATTCCCAGCCTGCGTTCAGAGCTGCGGTGCAGACTTCCTCGTACATCTTGCAGGTGGCGCCGTTCAGTGCAAAGGTGGCTTTCATTTTTCGATCACTCAATGCATCGAGGATTCGCCAAAAGCCAACGCGCATGCCGTATTCATGCCAAGACCAGTTCGGGACGTCGGGCAAGAGTGGGCTTCCCATGGGGGGCGACAGCACAGCCCGCGGCATGGAACCGGTGGGCTCCCAGACTTCGACGTTGACGATGTTCCACAGCACCACCCGTGCGCCATCGGGGAGCGTCAAGCGCGGGCGGTTGACGATGGATTGGTAAGGCGCGCGCGCCCTGATGCTGCTTCCGAGAGGATTTGTCATGATGGATTCCGTTTTAGTTGTGTGATGCTCAAGCGCTTGTGGACAGGTCTTTGATTGTGCTCAGTCACTCCCTGGAATCGTTCCAGCGGGCAGGCTGTAGCAATAGTCTGCGATCTCTCCGGGTCGTGCCAGCCAGAGCTTTGAGCGATGCGGCCCTTCCAGGCAGTGCTTCATGGCCGCGCGCAGCATGCGAAGGCGAAACGGTTGTCCAAAAACGTGGGGGTGCACTGAGATGTTCATGACCAGTGGATGGCGTTCGGATTGCTCGACCATCTCGTCAAATTGCTGGACGATCATGTCGCAAAACTCACTCGCATCTTGTTTCCGGTGGGTGATGATCTGTGCATCATTCAGCTCCACAGGGTAGGGAACCGACAAGATAGGTCCGCTGCGCGTGCGCATCCAAATGGGTTGGTCGTCCATCGGCCAGTCCATCAGGTACTTGAAGCCGGCTTCTTTGAGCAAGTCGGGCGTGTTCGGGGTTTCGTAGGCGCCCGAGCCCATCCAACCGGTGGGTGCCTTGCCTTCGTGCGCGACGAAGGTGTCCACTATCTCTTTGATGATGCGTTCTTCGTCGGCTTCCCACATGCCGCGATGGTTCTCGGCGTTGCTCCGACCGTGCCCCACAATTTCGTCGCCGCGCCGCCTGATCTCGTCCATGATTTGAGGTGCGTAGTCATACAACAGGCTGTTGACATTGTGTGCTGCCGGCATTTGGAGCGCGTCCAGCATTTCAAAAAATCGCCAAATGCCGATGCGGTTACCGTAATCGCGCCAAGAGTAGTTCCGATGGGTTTGTGGCTCTCCCACCTTGGCTGGGTCATGGCCTAAGCCGGCGCCAAATGCAAAACATTCAATGTTGGTGGTGAAGACAAATGCGAGCCGAGCGCCACCAGGCCAGTCGTAATCTTTGCGTTCGTTCAGCGGGACGTAATCGTAGCGATTGTGTCGTGGCAAAAGGGGTCGGTTCACTGGCGATCCTTGGTTGTACGGAGCTGCGTTGTCGATATCAAGCGGAAGGCTTAATTTAAAAATGATCGTACTCCGTGGCTAAAACCGTTGTCAACGCTGACTTCATTAAGTCCATATATTGAAATCAGATGCCCCTTTTTGTGGCGTCCGTAGACAAGGTCACCAAATGCGCCCTAATATGCCGTTTCCTTCACAAAATTGGTGCACTCAAGCGGTCATGGCCGAAAAAAAGGTCCATTTGGTGGAACAGCGAAGAGTTGTCTTGACAGCGAAACTTGGCGCAACTTAATATGAATTCATGCGCTTCAAAGTGGTTGCAAATGTGGAGTTTTGTACCTGCCGCCTGATTCGTTTTATCGTCGATCAACCCATAACAGGACACTCACATGAAAACTCAGTATCGTCAATTTTCAGCTGCTGTTTTGTGCGCGGTTTTCATGGCTGCGCCCGCTGTAGCCCAGACCAAGGCCTATCCCTCAAAACCGATCACTCTGGTGGTCGGCTTCACGCCCGGGGGAATTTCCGATGTGCTGTCCCGTGCGCTCGCCGCAAGACTGACGGCGCAGATGGGGCAAACCGTGGTGGTGGAAAACAAGGCGGGCGCTGCCACCGTCATCGCGTCGGGTTATGTGGCCAATGCGGCGCCAGATGGCTACACCTTGTTCTTTCAAGACATGACGAGTCACGCCATTAACGCGGCTGCCTACAAAAACCTCAAGTACGATTCGTGGAATGATTTTTCGATGGTGAGTCTGGTGGCATCGACGCCTTTGATGCTGATTTCCAGCCTGGCCTCAGGTGCCAAAGATGTGAAGGGGTTGACTGCGCTTGCGAAGGCAAAACCCCAGCAGACGGCCTATGCGTCATCGGGCAATGGCACCATCACCCACCTAGCGGGTGAGTCTTATGGCCACCTGATTGGCACCAAAACACTGCATGCGCCGTACAAAGGCAGTTCGCCGGCAACCACTGCCGTGATCAGCGGTGAGGTCGCTTACACCTTCTCGACGATGCCCCCTGCGATCAACCAGATGAAGGCTGGAAAAGTCTATGGCCTTGCCGTTACGTCGTCCAAGCGGGTGAGCGCTGCGCCTGATGTGCCAACAATGAAGGAGGCTGGCGTGCCCATGGAAATCGTCTTGTACAGCGGCATCCTTGGCCCAAAGGGTCTGCCGCCAGCCATCGTCGAACGGCTAGGCCTAGAAATCAAGAAAGCACTGGCCAGCCCTGAGATGAAACTCACCCTGCTCAATGCTGGTGCGGAAGACCTGGCCAGCTCGCCTGCCGAATTTGCCGCGTTAATGAAGGTCGAGGCGGCCAAGATAGCGAAGGCGGTTGAGCTCGCTGGCGTCGTGCTTGATTGACCTGTCGGTCGTTTTGTTCTGGAGGTAGGTTATTTCATCGCAATCAAAAGACGTGGCTGGGACGCAGAGCATTGGCAGGGCCATTCGTGCCCTGCGGCTGGTCGCTACCCAAGCGCCCGAGGGTATGAGGCTGGTTGACGTGTCTGCGCAAATGGATCTTCAGCGTCCCACCGCCCATCGTCTGCTCAAGGCCCTGACGGCCGAGGGCATGCTGGTGCAGGATGCAAAAACTCGCAGATACAGTTTGGGTCCGTTGTTGTTTGAGTTGGGGATCACAGCAACCCACCAATTCAATTTGAAGGACATCTGTCAGCCGGCTTGCAGCGCACTCTCAGAGCAAACTGGCGACACCTCGTTCCTATTTCTGCGCAGCGGCTACGACGCTGTTTGTCTTTCACGCACGCAGGGTACTTATCCCATACAGACACCTTCCGTGCCGGTGGGGAGCCGCCAACCATTGGGCGTCAGCGCGGGTGGACTCGCTTTGTTGAGCGCACTGACGGAGTCCGAGATCGACGTGGTGATCAAGGCCGTTGAGCCGCGGTTGGGGGCTTATGGCGATCTTGAGGCCGACAAGTTGTTGGAGCTCTGTGCGATGACAAGAGTCTATGGCTACGCGTCAACCGGGAATCACGCCGTACCCGGCGTCAGAGCGATCGGTCTGCCCATCTTTAATTTGGCCAAAAGCCCCATTGCAGCCATCACGGTTGCGGCCACCCAGTCCCGCATGACGGAGCGCCGGATTGCAACGATATTGCCGATGTTGAAAACGGCGGTGAGGGAAGTGACTCGCCTGTTGCATCAGTAGCGACCCCGGCAAAATTTGAGCGCTTGGGTGAGTATTAAATGCGTAGTCTAAGAGCCTATTGAGCGCAAAGGTTATAGAAAATGGCCATGATGGGAGGCAACACGCAGGAGCCCCACCATGACATTACGCAACAAGATCCAGTTGATTGCCTATCCCGACCGCATGGGGAACAACCTCACCGACTTGTACAACACCATTGACAAGCATTTTTCGCGCGTGATCGGCGGCGTGCACATCTTGCCGCCTTACCCGTCGAATGCTGATGGCGGGTTTTCACCACTGACGCACAAAGAGATCGATCCGAAGTACGGCACGTGGGAAGACATTGAGAAAATTTCCAGCCGCTTCGACTTGTGCCTGGACCTGACACTGAACCATATTTCGGATGAGTCCGAGGAGTTCAAAGACTTTCTGGACAAGGGCTACGCCTCTGAGCACGCAGACCTGTTTGTCCACGTCGATCGGCTCGGTCCCATTTCGGCGGATGATCTCGCGCGAATTCATATTCGCAAAGAGAAAGAGCCCTTTCGCGAGATCACTTTTGCCGATGGCAGCACCGGTCGGGTCTGGTGCACTTTCACTGAAAACCAGATAGATCTGAATTACCGCTCACCCAAGACCTATGCCCTGATGGAGGATTACATGACCTTCTTGGCCGCACGCGGCGTCAAGCTATTTCGACTAGACGCGTTTGGTTACACCACCAAAGAAATCGGCACCAGCTGTTTTCTGGTCGAGCCTGACGTCTACGACATTCTCAAGTGGGTTGACAGTGTGGCGCGTGACCACGGTGCCGAAACCGTGCCAGAGGTGCATGACCACGCCAGTTTTCAGTACGCTATTGCGCTGCACGGTATGCACCCGTATGGGTTCGCGCTGTCGCCGCTGCTGCTTTATTCGCTGCTCGAATGCAACAGCGTCCACCTCAAGCAATGGCTGCGCATGTGCCCGCGCAACCAGCTCACCGTGCTCGACACCCACGATGGTATTTGCATTCCGGACGTCGAAGGTGTCTTGCCAAAAGCCGAAATCCAGGCGGTCATCGACAACGTCAGCCAGCGCAGTGTCGACCCGATCTTGCGTCGCTCTGCGGCCAATGTGCACAGCGTGGGTGCGATCTACCAGCTGACCTGCACCTACTACGACGCGCTCAAGAGAAATGACGACGCCTACATGGCTGCGCGTGCCGTTCAGTTCTTTGCGCCCGGTATTCCGCAGGTCTACTACGTCGGCTTGCTGGCCGGCAGCAACGACCTCGAACTGATGGAGTCCACCGGCGAAATGCGCGACATCAACCGGCACCACTACACCCTTGACGAGGTCGACGAGGCCGTCAAGACGCCGGTGGTTCGGCGGCTGCTGAAGCTGATGGAATTTCGCTGCACCTACCCGGCCTTCGACGGTGTTTTCCACCTGAAGTACTCCAATGAAACCAGCGTCTCGATGTGCTGGCGTCACGGCGAGTTTTATTGCGATTTGTTCGTCGACCTGAAATTTAAAAAATCGACGATCGGCTATCTGGATGTTAAATCTAGACGGCGGCTAACGATGAACTGCTGAGCCAGCTCGAAAGCTATCTCACGGTTTGACAAACTTCAGGACAAACCCGTCTTTGGGCTGCGGTGGCACCGGGGTGTTTTTGTCGCGGGGGTCTGACGGGTTGCGCGCAAAACTTCCCTGGTCCGCCAGTTTGAAGCCTACGGACTCCACCTCTTGGCGTAGGAAGGCTTCTTCAATACGATGCAGCGTACCGGCTTCCGAGATGCCCGTCCCCGGGCGGCCTGCGTGGTCAGCAATCACATAGATCCCGCCTGGCTTGAGCGCCGCAAACAAAGCTTTGTTCATGTGCCCACGATCCACGCCCATGTGGCCAAGGTCGTGATAATTAAAAATCAGGGTCACAAGGTCGAGCCCGCTCGACGCTACTTCCGGGGGGACGGGGTCTTCAAATTTTCGAACAACTGGAATGATGTTGGCGACCAGCGGCTTTTTGGCTCGTTCCGCCAAGGCTTGGGGCGAGGTGAGTCGCACGGGCGAAGGTGCCGCCATGGGCGCCACTCCGCCTTCAGGTTCCACAGGCGGACGTTGTGGACTGACGGGTGCGCGCGGTGCGCTTTGACCATAGACCCGCCCCATCGGCCCCACAGCACGCGCTACAAGTTCAGTGGTGTAGCCGCCACCAGCGCTCAAGTCCAAGGCGACCATGCCTGGACGTACGCCGATGAGCGTCAGCAATTGCTCTGGTTGTCGTCGGGCATCGTTACCTCGGTCGGCCGCACTGCGATCTGGGCTGGCGATGATCTCAGAAATTCGTTCTTTGCTCAGCACAGGCGCATTTGACGATGCAGACGGCACGGTGCTCACAGTCGTGCAAGCGCTGATGGAGAGCGCTACCGACAAGTGCAATGTTGCGGAAAAGATGGCCTCTAACTTGGCTCGGCTGACAAAAGACTTCATGGTCGCCCCCCCTCTATTTCTTTGGACGCCCAGTGTAGCGAATAGTCACATCACAACGACGCGGTTACGCCCCGCCTTCTTGGCTGCATAGAGCGCTTTGTCTGCGGCATTCATGACATCTTGGGCACTGAGGGAAGTGGCCGCTGTGTCGGGAACAACCATGCCAATGCTGATGGTGATGGAAATTCGAGCTTCACCCAATGCGAACGCATGGGCGGCAATAGCGATTCGAAAGCGCTCAGCGGCAGCCCTTGCCTTGTCTGGATCGCTGCCTGGCAGTATCGCCAAGAACTCTTCCCCGCCAATGCGTCCGACGAAGTCAATGTGACGGAAAGTGGCGAGCGCAATGTCGGCCACGCCGCGCAGCACCATGTCACCTGCAAGGTGACCATGCGTATCGTTGACAAGCTTGAAGTGGTCAAGATCAAACATCAAGATGGCGACAGGGTGCTTGGTCCTTAAGGACCGATCGATTTCATATTGAGCTTGTCGAAGCACAGCGGCCCGGCTGGCCAAACCCGTCAGCACATCTGTGTCCGCCAGTGACTTGAGGCCGGTTACTAATTCGGTGACGCCATAGACGCCTGCGACCATGAGTGTCGAGATGGCTAGGCCAAACCAGGCATCCATCAAGCTGCTGACCTCATCAATATGTATCAGCCGCCACAAAGGAACCATGCGTCGTTCCACCATCAAGACCAATGCCAGCGCCACAATAAACCAAGCCAGCCGGTAACGGCCATCGACTGTGGAAACCTGTTTCAATGCCATGAATGCGGCCATTGCTTGCAGGGTCGCTGACAGCAATAGGATCACGGCCAGCGGGGTGGCTTCATGCATGAGGTCCAGCATCATGGTGGAAAAGCTGACTCAATCAGTCAAACACCCTGACGATTTAACGGCTCACAGAATCACAACACGGGTGATGTTGCCTCTTCGCGTGTGTTGACATAACCGCCGCCGATCGTTGGCGCTTTGAGCAGAAGGTCGTAGTTGCCTGTGAGCGCTGCGTTCTTGCCTTGATAGCCGATGCCGACAGGGATGCCGAACTTGTTGCCGACCGCATAGGGGTAATAGCTAAAACCAGCCGCAGCGAAACCACGGTCTTCCTTTCGTGTCGAAGTGGCTTGGACCGTCAAGCCCAGTCCATTATTTCCACCGAAGGCGTAGGAAACGCCGACAAAAACGCCTGTGTCCGCGCTGGCTGACACAGAGATTGAGGCTAGTGCAAGGGCACCCACCAGAGCAAAATTTTTCATAAATAACGCCAATCGAAAGTGATGAATTTTCAGTTTATCGATTGATTAATTTTTTTTGGTGATTTTTGCGTTTGGTGACACATGCGTCTGTCTGTTGCAATCGCGGCGGGGTCTTCTGCAGGAGGGCTTCACTGATCAGTACAATCTGCACCAGTTCAAACCACCCTTTCCCCGCCCGCTTTTCGGGTTTGCTTGCTGGTCGCGCCATTGGCTCATGGGGCGTATTCGGCACCTCAACGATGCCGACATTCGGCTCAATGATGCAATCGGGACATTGATTTCTAAGGATATTTTCATGAGTTTGAAGTGCGGCATCGTCGGCCTGCCCAACGTCGGTAAATCAACTTTGTTCAACGCTTTGACCAACGCGGGCATCGCGGCGGAGAACTACCCCTTCTGTACGATCGAGCCGAATGTCGGCATCGTTGAGGTGCCTGACGAGCGACTGGATGCGCTGTCTGCCATCGTCAACCCGCAAAAGGTTCAGCGCGCGATTGTTGAGTTTGTGGACATCGCCGGTTTGGTGGCTGGTGCCAGCACGGGCGAAGGTTTGGGCAACAAGTTTTTGGCGCACATCCGCGAGACCGACGCCATCATCAATGTGGTGCGCTGCTTCGAAGACGACAACGTGATCCACGTCTCCGGCAAGGTCGACCCGATTGATGACATTGAAGTGATCCAGACCGAACTTTGCTTGGCTGACTTGGCCGCGGTTGAAAAAGCCTTGCACCGTGTCACCAAACTGGCGCGCTCGGGCGACAAGGAGTCGGTCAAGCTGGTCGCTATTTTGGAGAAGTGCCAAGCCGCACTGAACGAAGCCAAGCCTGTGCGCACACTTGAATTCACCAAAGAAGAACTGCCGCTGTTGCAGCAGTTTTTCATGATCACGGCCAAGCCGGCGATGTTTGTCGCTAACGTGGCTGAAGACGGTTTTGAGAACAATCCCTTTCTGGATCGCTTGAAGGCCTACGCCGCTTCGCAAAATGCCCCAGTGGTCGCCATCAGCGCCAAGATGGAAGCCGAGATGTCGGAGATGAGTGACGAAGATCGGCAGATGTTCCTCGAAGAACTTGGTCAGTCTGAGCCGGGTCTGAACCGTTTGATTCGCGCCGCTTACAAGCTGCTGGGTCTGCAAACTTACTTCACTGCTGGCGTTAAAGAAGTGCGCGCCTGGACCATCCATGTGGGCGACACCGGTCCGCAGGCGGCCGGCGTGATTCACACCGACTTTGAAAAAGGCTACATCCGCGCGCAGACCATCGCGTTTGAAGACTTCATCGCTTTCAAAGGCGAGCAGGGTGCCAAAGACGCCGGCAAAATGCGCGCTGAAGGCAAAGACTACGTCGTTAAAGACGGCGACGTGATGAACTTCCTTTTCAGCTCCTGATTCAGCACAACCTGCAAAGATTGTTGACATGACAGAGCCGACCCGCCTGGCCAAACGCTTGGCCGAAATCTTGCCCTGCTCGCGCCGTGAGGCCGAACAGTACATCACGGGCGGTTACGTACGTGTCGACGGCGTGGTGATTGAAGAGCCGCAGTTTCGCGTGCAAGACCAGAAGATTGATGTCAGCCCTGACGCCACCTTGCTGGGTGTGGTGCCGGTGACGATTCTCTTGCACAAGCCCGCAGATGTGGAAGCCGGCTTGGGTGCGCAGCGCGGTGCTGCCAGTGCTGCGGGCTTGTTAGTGCCTGGCAACCTTTGGAAAGACGATCTTTCAGAGTTGAGTCCGTTGAAAAAACATTTTGCCGATCAAGTGTTGGTGACGCCGCTCGCACCGCGCGCCAGTGGCTTGGTGGTGTTCACGCAAGACTGGCGTATTGCGCGCAAGCTCAGTGAAGACGCCAGCGTGATGGAAAACGAAGTGCTGGTCGAAGTCAGTGGCGAGATCAAGTCGGGCGGTCTGGATCGTTTGAACCGGGTCGACCACGGCTATACCTTCAACGGCATCTTGCTGGGTGCTGCCAAGGTCAGTTGGCAAAGCGAAAAGCGTTTGCGCTTTGCGCTCAAGGGCGAACGGCCAGGGCAAATTGCCTTTCTGTGCGAAAGCGTCGGCTTGCAAGTCGAGGGCATGAAGCGCATCCGCATCGGCCGCGTCGCGATGAGCAGCTTGCCCGTGGGCCAGTGGCGCTATTTGCTGCCGCACGAGAAGTTCTAGAGTCGTTGCGAGCGCAAGCGTCCGTCTTTGCGAGCGCAGCGCGGCAATCCATGACTGCGAATTCGGGCTCTGGACTGCCGCGCTTCACTCGCAGTGACGGGCATCACCACTCGCAGTGACGGACATCACCACTCGCAGTGACTGGCATCTCTAATTGCAGTGATGGAATTTCCTGAGACGGAAAACGTCGGTTCAAGACAAGTGAAAGCCGCCAGGAAAAGCCCAGATCAGCCCGCCCGTTAAGAGCAGGTAGCGGAAAAACTTGCCAACCGCCATGTAGACCAAACACGGCCAAAACGGCAACTTCAGCCAGCCCGCCACTGCGCACAGCGGGTCGCCCACTGCGGGCAGCCAAGCGAGCAAGCAAGCTTTGGGGCCGAGTTTTTCAAGCCAGCGCAGGGCGCGGCCATGGTTTGAAGAATCTTTGTATTTGTTCACCACCTTGTGTGCGCCAAAGCCCATCCACCAGTCGAGCGCTCCGCCCAAGGTGTTGCCGGCCGTGGCCACCAGCACGGCGGGCCAAAACAATGCTGGGTTGATTTTGACGAGACCAAACACCACGGGTTCGGAGCCCAGTGGCAGCAAGGTGGCGGAGATAAACGAGACCACGAAAACAGTGCTGAGACCGTATTCGGGCAGCGCCAGCAGTTCGGTCAGTCGGATGATCCAAGGGTCCATGTGGGTGTCAGTATAAAGAGCGGACATGGACGTGATGAGAGGGGAAATTATTTTCGTGTATTTTTGTGTGTTGCTGAAATTTTAGGCAGATACAATGGCCCCTCGCTTTTCTTGACCCTCCTCCTTTTCCCACCCGCCCCTCCACATGAACATCGGTCCTTACGCTCTGGCAAACCGCGTGTTCGTGGCGCCCATGGCCGGTGTCACCGACAGGCCATTTCGCCAGCTTTGCAAAAAGCTCGGGGCCGCTTACGCCGTCAGTGAGATGGTCACCTCGCGCCGCGACCTGTGGGACACGCTGAAGACTTCACGCCGAGCCAACCATGACGGTGAAGTCGAACCGATTGCGGTGCAAATCGCCGGCACAGATGCCCCCATGATGGCCGATGCTGCTGCCTACAACGTGGCCCGTGGCGCCCAGATCATTGACATCAACATGGGTTGCCCGGCCAAAAAAGTCTGCAACAAATGGGCGGGTTCCGCTCTGATGCAGGACGAGCCGTTGGCTCTTGCCATCGTGCAAGCCGTGGTGGCTGCTTGCGCCCCGCACGGCGTCCCCGTGACGCTGAAAATGCGAACCGGCTGGTCGGAATCCCATAAAAATGCAGTGCGCTTGGCGCGTGCCTTTGAAGACGCCGGCGTGCAGATGATTGCTGTGCATGGTCGCACGCGTGAGCAGGGCTACAAAGGCTTTGCCGAATACGACACCATCACTGCCGTGAAAGCCGCACTGAAAATCCCTGTCGTGGCCAACGGTGATATTGATTCACCAGAGAAAGCCCGCGATGTGCTGACTTGGACGGGCGCTGACGCTGTGATGGTCGGCCGTGCAGCGCAGGGGCGCCCTTGGATCTTCCGCGAGATCAGCCATTTTCTGGAGACCGGCACCCACTTGGCGCCGCCTTTGGTGGCCGAAGTCAAGCGTCTGCTGCTGGACCATTTGGTCGACCATTACGAGCTGTATGGTGAGTTTTCAGGCGTGCGCACGGCGCGCAAACACATTGGTTGGTATGTCAAAAGCCTGCCCGGGGGCGAAGACTTTCGGGCGCGTATGAATCTGCTTGAAAGCTGCGAACTGCAGATCGCCGCAGTCGCCGACTATTTCAATAGCCTTGAGTCCAGCATGGACCGTGTGCCTGCAGCCTTGCCGTCTCAGGCAAGGCCGCACACAGAAAAAAAAGAGAAAGCCTCCGCATGAGCAAGAAACAGATTGAAGAGTGCGTTCGCACCAGCCTTGAGGGCTATTTCCAAGATTTGCGTGGCACCGAGCCAGCCGGCATGTACAACATGATGGTGAACGTTGTCGAAAAGCCGCTGCTTGAAATGGTCATGCAGCAGGCTGACCACAACCAGTCGCGCGCCGCCGAATGGCTGGGCCTGAACCGCAACACGCTGCGTAAGAAATTACTCGAGCACAAGCTTTTGAAATGATATCCAGCATGACCGTCACTGCGAGCTCAGCGCGGCAGTCCATGACGGCGCACCTCGGTGATAGATTGCCGCGCTACGCTCGCAATGACGGCAGTCGCTACGCTCGCAATGACGGCAGTCGCTACGCTCGCAATGACGCCACTGATACGTTTGTAATTTATCCCTCTTATTTTTAGATTCAACCCGGACCCTGACTCGCTATGACTGCCTCTACTTTGACCGCCCTGATTTCCGGGTCCGACAAGACCGGTGTTGTCGAATTCGCCAAAAGCCTGCACGCCCTTGGCATCAAGCTGCTGTCGACCGGCGGCACTGCCAAGTTGTTGGCCGACCAAGGCTTGCCCGTGACCGAAGTGGCGGAGCTGACCGGCTTTCCTGAAATGCTCGACGGCCGTGTCAAAACCTTGCACCCGAAAGTGCATGGCGGCTTGCTGGCTCGCCGCGATGTGCCTGAGCACATGGCCGCGCTGAAGGCGCACGGCATCAGCACCATCGACCTGTTGGTGGTCAACCTCTACCCGTTTGAAGCGACGGTTGCCAAGCCCGGTTGCACGCTGGAAGACGCGATTGAAAACATCGACATCGGTGGCCCGGCCATGGTGCGGTCGGCTGCCAAGAACTGGAAAGACGTCGGTGTATTGACCGACGCTTCGCAATACGCCGGTGTTCTG
Source organism: Comamonadaceae bacterium (assembly GCA_947378785.1). Lineage (GTDB taxonomy): Bacteria > Pseudomonadota > Gammaproteobacteria > Burkholderiales > Burkholderiaceae_C > Polaromonas. Next base: position 33,722 of record CANCLK010000012.1, on the reverse strand, counting down.
GCCGAACTCAAAGCCGACGGTCAACTGAAAGACGCCACCAAATTCGCGCTCTCAGTCGCAGCGTTCAACCGCATCAGCCAGTACGACGGCGCCATCAGCGACTACCTGTCTAGCCTGCAGGCAGGCGGCACCCGCAACCTGTTCCCGGGCCAGTCCAATGGACGCTTCATCAAGTTGCAAGACCTGCGTTACGGCGAAAACCCACATCAGCAAGCTGCGTTTTATCGCGACCTGAACCCTGCCACCGGCTCGCTTGTCACGGCGCGGCAGTTGCAGGGTAAGGAACTCTCGTACAACAACATCGCCGATGCCGACGCCGCTTGGGAATGCGTCAAGAGCTTTGATTCACTCTTGGGCGAAACTGCTTGCGTCATCGTCAAGCATGCCAATCCCTGCGGTGTCGCCATCGGCGTTGACGCGCTGGATGCGTATAGCAAAGCCTTTAAGACCGACCCGACATCTGCCTTCGGCGGCATCATCGCGCTGAACTGTCCGCTCGACGAAAAGGCGGCGTTGGAGATATCAAAACAGTTCGTTGAGGTGCTGATGGCACCGGCCTTCACCCCCGAAGCGCTGGCGGTCTTCAAGAGCAAAGTCAATGTGCGGATTCTTGAAATCTCGTTACCAACCGGCGGCGACAGCGCCGCCCAGCAAGGCCGCAATCTCATCGACGTCAAGCGCGTTGGCTCTGGCTTGTTGATGCAAACCGCTGACAACCACGAGATCACACTGGCCGACCTGAAAGTCGTCACCCAGCTGCAACCGACGCCTGCGCAACTGCAAGATTTGCTGTTCGCCTGGAAGGTCGCGAAATTCGTCAAGTCCAACGCCATCGTCTTCTGCGGTGGTGGCATGACGCTGGGCGTGGGGGCCGGCCAGATGAGCCGCATCGACTCGGCCCGGATCGCGGCCATCAAAGCGGCGAATGCCAACCTTGACCTACAAGGCTCAGCCGTGGCCAGCGACGCTTTCTTCCCATTTCGTGATGGCCTCGATGTGGTGGTCGATGTCGGCGCCAGCTGCATCATCCAGCCCGGCGGCAGCATGCGCGACGCTGAAGTGATTGCGGCGGCAGACGAACGCGGCGTGGTGATGGTGACGACCGGCGTGCGGCACTTTCGTCATTGATGCAGATCATGGCCATCGAACTCAATGATCAGGAAGTCTTAACCCCCCCGGCACACTCAGCCACCGTCATGGTGCTGCGCGACAGTCCCCAGGGACTTGAGGTGTTGATGGTCAGGCGCCACGGCAACTCCAATGTGCTGGGTGGCGTCCATGTTTTTCCAGGCGGCAAGTTGGATGCGCTGGATTGCCAGACGCCAGCCTCGCAATTGGACCAAAGTGCAGAAACCCTGGCAGCCAGTTTGGGTGAGGCGGCGCTTGATGCCGCTACCGGCGCTGGTCTGTACGTGGCGGCTTTGCGTGAGACTTTTGAAGAGTGTGGGCTGCTGCTGCATCGGGAGCTGCCGCTGCACATGCCTGCTGAGTTGCGTCAGCACCTGAAGGACGGTATGGGTTTTGCTGCGGCGATGGCCCAACTCGGCTTGCCGATGCAGACCAGCTGCCTCAAGCCATGGGCCCGCTGGATCACGCCGCGCGTGCCATCGGTGACCAATCGGCGCTTCGATGTGCGTTTTTTCGTGGCATTGGCACCGGCGGGTCAAGAAGTTCTGCACGATGACCATGAGGTCACCGAAACTGTTTGGTTAACGCCTGAGGCAGGCTTGCGCCAGTACTGGTCTGGCGAGATCGGGCTGGTACCGGCACAAATTTTGAATTTGAGTCAGTTGGTTCAGCACGCCACAGCTGCCGACGTGATGAACGCGGCCAGCGCTCGCTCGCCCCAGCTGGTTGAGCCCGAGTCGTTCGTGAACGAAGGTGAGCGCAACATCTGTTACCCGGGTGACCCACGCCATGCGGTGACACGACCATTGTGGGCAGGACCGACGCGGCTGGTCTTTCGGAACAATCGTTTCGAGCCCGAAGGCGGTTTAGCGGCGCTACTGGGTTGAGTTGAAGGCCATTATCTAAAGAAACGCATAGCCACATCATTGATTTGCGATGGCGGATAAGCTGGGCCGCCGTTCTAATGCGGCCATGCTTTTTTATCTTTACCCGTGCTGGGTTTAAGTCTTCTCTTAGTTTGTCAAAACAGCTTTTTGATGAATTGCCGGAACCACGTTTGCGGCACCATGGCATGCGTTCGTTCATGCCAGTACATCGAGACATGAACCAGTTTCAGCGGAAGCGGAGGCTCAAGGATTTGAAGGTTGTAAGCCCGCGATGCTTCTTGCGCAACGGCCAAGGTCAATGTCGCCAGCAGGCGCGAGTTGGCAGCAATTTGAGGGGACGACATGGCCGAGGGCACGGTCACTTTGACTGTGCGTGTCTCGCCCACGGCGGTGAACGCGGCATCCACTTGATCTTCAATCGTCGAAGTTCCAACGCGCGGCTTGTAATAAATGTGACCGGCGTCGGTATATTGCCGCAGCGAGAGCTTCCCCTGAATGACCGGGTGACTCTTCGAGGCGACGACTTTCAACACCTGCTGATACAGGGATGTTGTGTGCAGCCCCTCTGGAGGCGTTCCAAGATAAGCCACAACCAGATCGATTTCCCCATCTTCCAACTGTTCGCGCACACGACTGGGTTCCAAAGACACGACCAATATCCGGACATGCGGTGCCTCGGCTTCGAGCGCACTGACGAGCAAAGGCATGAGGACAAAGGCGACAGACTCCGTGGCACCGATCTTGAATGTGGTTCGAGAATCGGTGGGGCTGAACGTCCTGTTCAGATTCAGCGCAAGTTCAACATGAATCAATGCATCGCGGGCATGGGCAGCAATTTCAATCGCCACGGGCGTGGCCACCATGCCCTTGGTGGTGCGTACCAAAAGAGGATTCTGAAAAATGCGGCGTAACTTCGACAAGACCGCGCTCATGGCCGGCTGGCTCAAGCCAAGTTGCTCCGCCGCCCTGGTCACATGCGCCTCCGATACAAGTGTGGACAAACACTTGAGCTGGAAAAGATCGAGTTTTTTTAGGTTTTCATCCATTGCAATTTCAAGCTTTTGGCGGTTTTCAATGCAAGTCAAAACTGACCTTTTCCTCACCTCGCGGCATCTTAGCAAAGGTGCTACTGCGAGAAATGAGCAGTTGTTAACGCAGGCATCTGTCCCGACCTTATTCAATCTAGGAGAACGTAAATGACGCACATCATGGCTAAATATGAAGAGTTGGTTCCGTACCAATCGCAACACGCCAACAATGGAATCCCACGGGAGGTCATGGAGCACCTCGCCGCGACACGTGTGTTTCCCGTGGTGTGTCCGCAGGGTCTGGTCGGCCGAAACGCCATGGCACCCCTCCGAGGATGGCCAGGTCTTTGCATCACCATTGCTGAATGCACACCCAAAGACGGCCCCGTGGCGCACGACCACACTGGGACTCTTGAGACATTTTTTTGTATCGATGGTCAGTTCGAGATTTCTTGGGGCAACAAGCTCGAGCACAAGGTTACCCTCGAACCCGGCGATTTATGTTCGGTGCCACCGCGGATGTACCGGACCTTCCATAATTTGTCAGATCACGACGGTCGACTCCTTGTCCTGATTCAGGGCGATAAAAACATGAGTGACAAGATCGAAATGCCACGCGCCATCGGATTGGCGCTGAACGAAAAATACGGACCCAACGTCATCGAAAAATTGGCGGCGATCAACATGCGGTTCCAAGGCGAAGATGAGCCTGAATTCTCTTGGTCGCAAATGCAAGAGCGTATTGCACGACAAACCAAACTGTCGACATTGAATCCGATGGGTCCGGTTCAGGAAACCGCCGTGATGAGTTCACCGGGCAATAAAAATGCCGCGCCGGTGACCTGCTGGCCCGGGCTCGATGTATCGATATTGAGCATGGGACCCGGCAGTCAGGATGATCAAAAGGTCGGTACTGAAAATCGTCTGTGGGTTTTTAACTTGGATGCTGGCGCCTGTGAAGTTTCAATAGAGGGTGAGCCCATTGTTCTCAAGCAACTTGATGTGATCTGCATTGAGCCCGGAACCGCGTGGCATGCACGGAACGTCGGCAAGAAGTCCACACGCTTGCTGCTTGCCAGACAAAGCAAAGATGCCATTTCTCACTAACTGAAAGGCAGGCATGAATCTCTCAATCTTGCGTTCGCTTCTGTTGTCGGCGGGCTCCGTGTTGTTGCCTCTTTGGGCTTTTTCTCAAAGTTACCCTAGCCGCCCTGTGAAGCTTGTGGTGCCCTACGCGCCAGGGGCTATCACCGACATTGCCGCGCGATTGGCGGCTGAAAGAATGACGGCGCTGCTTGGCCAATCCATGATTGTGGATAACCGTGGCGGTGCGGGCACACGCATTGGGGTTCAGCACGTTGCGACGGCCCAGCCCGACGGGTACACCCTGTTGTTTGCCAACTCCATCACGCATGGCACCATGCCAGCCATGGCGAAGTCGTTGCCTTTCGATCCCATCAAGGACTTCGCGCCGGTGGTGCCTTTGTTTTGGTATGCAAACATTTACGTTTGCAATGCTGCCGCCCCATTCAATAACATTGTTGAACTGATCGCCTATGCCAAAAAGAACCCAGGACGCGTGACCAATGCCACAGCGGGACCAGGTTCTGGCCACCATTTGGCGGGTTCGCTTTTTAACAGCATGGCGGGCGTGGATATCACGCAGGTCCACTACAAAGGGGGCGGTCCCGGTTTGCAAGACGTGCTTGCGGGAAACGTCAACTGTATCTATGGCGATAGCGCGGCCAAGCCTCATGTCGATGCGGGACGCCTCAAAGCATTGGCTACCACCGGCCTTCAGGTTGACCCGCGTTTCCCCTCCACCCCCACGATGGATGCTGCTGGTGTCAAGGATTTCAGTTTTGTGGTCTGGCAAGGGATTGCAGCCCCCGCCGGAACGCCCCCAGAGATCATTGCCAGACTCAATGCAGCAGCCAATGAGGCGTTGAAAGATCCTGCCTTGCAGAAGCGAACCTTCGATCTGAGTCTGAATATTTATGGTGGGACGCCTGACAAATTAGGACAATTGATGCGCACTGATATTGCAAAATTCAGTAGAGTCGTCAAAGATGCCAATATTCCGACCGAGTGAGTTTGATGAAGATCTTAATTTATGGCGCGGGCGCGATTGGAAGCTACTTAGGGGGTCTGCTGACAGAGGTGGGACAAGACGTCACCCTCATGGCTCGGGGTGCTCAGCTTGAGGCGCTGAGTGCGCATGGGCTGATTGTTGGGTGCCATGGACAAGCCGACCGAAAAACGCACGTGATGGCACGTGCTCGCGGTGACTGTCATGGGCCTTATGACCTGATTATTGTCACCTTGAAATCGATGCATCTGGAGGCTTCAGCTGCTGACATTTCATCGCTGCTGGCAGCTGACGGTGTGGCCGTCATGATCCAGAATGGCCTACCTTGGTGGTATCTGGATGGTGCGGATTCACCCTTGCCGGGTGCGCATTTGTCCTGCCTTGACCGCACTGGGAAACTGCGCTCCGGCCTGCCACTTGCGCAAGTCATCGGAGCCGTTATTTACAAGCCCGTGATGCAAATCGGGCCCGGTCGAATTTTTCTTCCGGAAGCGGCTCCTGCGTCGCTCGTCATTGGCGAGGTCCAGAATCAAAAATCATCACGGCTGGAAAATATAGCGACGTTGATAAGTCAGGCGGGACTACCGACAACGGGAACGCAAAATATCCGCCTGGCCAAATGGCGCAAGTTGATGATTAATCTGGTGTGGAACAGCTTGTGTGCCATCACGCAGTCAACCTCGGGACGTATCGCTGCCAGTGAAAAGGCCGCAGTGCTGGTCAGAAACATCATCGCAGAGGGTCTTGCAGTCGCCCATAGCGTCGGCATGGATCTCAGCTTGGATGCCGATGAAGAACTCCGTCGGGTCGCTGGCAACATGGACCAGCAACCCTCCATGCTGCAAGACGTCAGGGCCGGAAGGCCACTGGAGTGCGATGCGATCGTCAATGCGGTGGTGGAACTGGCTTCATTCACTGGCGTGCCGGTTCCGACCTTGAAGTCCATTGCAGCCTGCCTCGATGTTCTGAACGAGACCCTGACGCGAGACCGGTTGCCGATTGGTCCGGGTGTGGTCATTTGAACAAGTGATTTTCTAAAAATACAGGAGACAAGATGCCACATTCGATCTTCCAATGGATGCGCCATGTCCTTTTGATCGCTGGCTTGGCTGTGGTCGCTTGCAGCGCCTCTGCCCAAGCGTATCCGGCTAAGCCAATTCGCCTGATTGTGCCTACGGCTGCGGGTGCCGTCACGGACATTGCGGCACGCTTGATTGCCGCCAAGATGAGCGTTCTGCTGGGGCAGACCGTCTTCGTGGAAAACAAGGCTGGTGGTGGTACGCGAATCGGCTCGGAATACGTGGCGAGGGCACCTGCCGACGGGTATACCTTGCTCTACGCGTACTCGGTCACGCATGGCACGCTGTCTGCATTGTCCAAGTCCTTGCCCTACGATCCTATAAAAGACTTCACACCCATCGCGGGCTTGTTTTGGTATGCCTCCACCATCGTTTGCAATCCCTCAGTGCCTGTGAATAACGTCAACGAAATGATCGCCTACGCCAAGAAAAATCCCGACAAGCTGAGCAACGCAAGTGCGGGGCAAGGCAGCGGTAATCACCTTTCTGGAGAGCTGTTCAACTCAATGGCGGGCGTTCAAATATTGCACGTCCCCTACAAGGGCAGTGGACCGGCCATGGCCGATGTGATCGCTGGGGTGGCGAGTTGCACGCACGATGGGACGGCTAAGCAATACGTCGATGCCGGAAGAGTCAAGGCCATTGCGACCACCGGGCTGCAACGTGACCCGCGCTTTCCCAACCTCCCCACTGTGGATGAGTCCGGATTGAAAGGCTACAACGTCACCTGGTGGCAAGGCTTGACGGCTCCGGCGGGGACGCCGCCTGAGGTGATTGCCAAGTTGGCCCAGGCCGCACAGACCGCACTGGCCGATCCCGACACAAGACTCCGGGCTTACGAGATCGGACTCAACGTCCAGTACCTGAGCACGCCGGACATGGGTAAGCAGATGATGGAATCGATCGACAAATTTAAAAAAATAGTCGCTCAGGCCAAGATTCCGGTGGAGTAAAAAATGAAGGTTGTGCAACTGAGCCAGACCGGGGGGCCTGAGGTGCTCGACTATGTTGAGCGACCCATTCCTGAGCCTGACGGCACCGACGTCGTTGTCAGGGCAGAGGCTATCGGCGTGAGCATGCCGGAAATGTTGGTCCGCAACGGCTCCTATGCCTGGATGCCCCCTTTGCCGGCAGTGCTCGGTATCGAGATGGCGGGTCGTATTTCGGCAGTCGGGTCGGGGGTGCGACATTTGACAGTGGGCGATGCTGTTTTTGTCAGTGCGCGCGAATTACCCGTTCGAGGTGGCTGTTATGCCGAGTACCTAAAGGCAGATGCGGCGGCTGTTTATTTGCTGCCTGAAGGAACTGACCTAGATGCCGCCGCCTGCCTGTCTAACTACCAAGTGGCTTGGCATCTTTTAAACAGTGCAACCAAGGGTTTTCAGTTTGACTCTGTGCTGGTCTGGGCTGCTGCGGGAGGCGTTGGAACAGCCGTAGTTCAACTGGCCCGACTGGCTGGAAAAAAAGTGATTGGCCTTGCCAGCGGCACCGACCGGTGTGATTTCGTTTTAGCGCAAGGTGCGCACGCCTGCATTGATTACAAGACCCAAGATATTGGCCAAGCGGTGGACGACCTGACGGCTGGCCGTGGTGTAGATCTCATTCTCGATTGTGTGGGTGGCCCACGCTTTGGTCGTAATTTTGCTTGGCTCGCTCCGCTTGGGATGGTCATTAATTACGGCTTGCTGGAAGGGAGTCCCGATGCTGCTTTTGCGCCGGCCATGTTGGCCCGCTTTGGGGACTCGGTGGGACTGCGCTACTTCTCGATGCACACATTTGACAATCAACCCGCCCAACGTCGCGCCGCGATGGACGCGTTAGTGCCCCTGCTGGTCAAGGGGCTTATCAAGCCGCCTATCTTTGACAAGATTCCCTTGCGAGAAGTCCGCCGAGCGCATGCGCTGTTCGAAAGCGGCAAGGTGCTCGGTAAGCTGCTGATGACGCCATGACCATCTTAAAAATATGAATCACTGACTGCAGACAGAAGCGGTCCTTTTTGGTGCGCATTCGTGCACCCTTATGGGTGCCAACACATATTCTGCACGCACAAAAAAATGAGCAGCGGTTTATTTTCATCGTTGGCCCAATGGAGACCGTGAGTTATTTGAGAATCTGATTGTTTTTCAAGAGTTGGCACATTGCGTGCAATAGGAGGTATGTACCTCTCAACTTTTGGAGTTCTTTCATGCACGTGTTGCCCAAGCAACTTTCTCGTTGGCTGCTGTCTGTTCCAGTCGCTCTTGCCATGCATTCCGGGGTGATGGCTGAAACCGTTGCACGCTACGGCATTTCAATGGCCGACATTCCGCTCACCACGGGGCAACCAGACCGCGGCGCTGGTGCCTATCAGTTCACAGGCCACACCCTGTATGACCCACTGGTGTCTTGGGAATCCAACATAGGCACGCGCCCCGGCAAGTTGATGCCTGGCCTGGCCAGCGAATGGAAAGTTGACGCCAAAGACAACAAAAAATGGGTCTTTAAATTGCGCAAGGGTGCGAAGTTTCATGACGGGTCCGAGTTCAAGGCCGATGCTGTCATTTGGAATCTGGACAAGGTCCTGAACGACAAGTCACCGCAGTTCGATGCCAAACAAAGCGCTCAGGTGCGGCCACGTATTCCGTCGATTGCCAGCTATACCAAGGTGGACGACTACACGGTGGAGATCACCACCAAAGTCATTGACGCTCTCTTTCCGTATCAACTCCCGTGGTTCCTGATTTCGAGCCCTGCGCAGTGGGAAAAACTCGGCCGTGACTGGAATAAATTTGCCACGCAGCCATCGGGCACAGGCCCATTCAAGCTGGACAAACTGGTGCCCCGCGAACGTGCTGAGTTGGTTAAAAACGCCACCTACTGGGACAAGACCCGGATGGCGCAAACCGACCGCATTGTGCTCATCCCCATCCCTGACGCCTTGACGCGTTCCAACGCACTGCTCAGCGGCCAGGTTGACCTGATCGAAACACCGCCGCCTGATGTGGTGCCGCAACTGGTGAGCGCCGGTTTCAAGCTGGTGAAAAATGTCACGCCACACGTTTGGCCATATCACTTCAGCACCCAGCCCGGTTCACCTTGGGTTGATATTCGCGTGCGCAAAGCCGCAAACTTGGCGATTGACCGCGACGGTATTGTGAAACTGCTCAATGGTTTGGCGGTTCCGGCCAAAGGCCAACTTGACAGCTCCAGCCCTTGGTTTGGCAAGCCTACTTTCAAGCTCGGCTACGACGTTGCTGCTGCCAAAGCGCTGATGAAGCAAGCCGGCTATAGCAAAGAAAAGCCACTGAAAGCCAAGGTCATCATCGCCCAAGGCGGCACGGGTCAGATGCTGTCCTTGCCGATGAACGAATACATCCAGCAAAGTCTGGCAGAAGTGGGTATTCAGCTTGAGTTTGAAGTGGTCGAACTTGAAACGCTCTACCTGCACTGGCGCAGCGGTGTCAAGGCCGAGATGAACGCCGGCAAAGGTATCAGCGCGATCAATCTGGGCTATGTCACGTCTGACCCGTTCTACGGCATCACCCGTTTTGTGGACAGCCGTTACGTCGCGCCCAATGGCGTCAATTGGGGTGGCTACAACAACCCTAAAGTGGATGCCGCACTCGACAAAGTTCGCACCAGCTTCAGCCCAAAAGTTCAGGATGCTTTGCTGGCCACCGTGCACCAAACGATGGTGGATGAAGCGCTGATGCTGTGGGTGGTGCATGACGTCAATCCGCACGTTCTGTCTTCCAAAGTCAAAGGCTTTGTGCAGGCTCAGCATTGGTTCCAAGACCTGACCACGCTGAAGATGTAAACGCTGATGTTGTCGTATGTTTTGAAGCGCCTTCTCTACACCATTCCGATTGCGCTAAGTGTGACGTTGGTGTCGTTCATGTTGGTTTATCTGGCACCGGGTGACCCCTTGAACGCCATCGCGCCGGCCGATGCACCAGCTGAAGTGGTTGAAGCGTTGAAAGCCGCTTACGGTCTGGACCAACCGATTCCTGTTCAATACGGGAAATGGTTGCTGCGGGCCGTGCAGGGCGATCTCGGCAAGTCCATTGCCTCGGGCCGCGAGGTCGCCACTGAGGTCTTGAGTGCCGTTAGCAACACACTCGTATTGGCTGGTGTTGCCGGTTTTGCGGGTGTGCTGCTGGGTTGCATCTTGGGCGCATTGGCAGGCTATTGGCATGGCAGCTGGATAGACCGGCTGGCGACGGTGCTCTCGGTCATTGGCGTCAGCATTCCGCACTACTGGCTAGGCTTGGTACTGACGATTATTTTCTCGACTTGGCTGGGCTGGTTCCCAGCGATGGGTGCGGGTCCGGGTGGCTCGGCGGAATGGCTTTGGGACCTTGAGCACATGCGTTACTTGGTGCTGCCGGCTTTGACGCTGTCGGTGATTCCCTTGGGCATCATCACGCGCACTGTGAGGGCGCTGGTGGCCGACATGTTGGAACAAGAATTTGTCATGGCGCTCAGAGCCCGTGGTTTGAGTCATCAGGCGATCTTTCGGCATGTGGCCAAAAACACAGCGCCCACCGTGCTGGCCGTGGCGGGTTTGCAACTGGGTTATTTGATGGGCGGATCGATCTTGGTCGAGACCGTTTTTGCTTGGCCTGGCACGGGTTTCTTGTTGAACACCGCCATCTTTCAACGTGACATTCCGCTGTTGCAGGGAACGATTTTGGTGCTTTGCCTTTTCTTTGTGGCTTTGAATTTGTTGGTGGATATTTTGCAGCCGCTGATTGATCCCCGCATGGGACGTACCTGAATGAAAACCACCTTGTCTTCTACCCATGTGGCTATGCCTGCTGCTATTGCGCCAGCGCCAAGCCGCAGTTTTTGGATGGTGGTCTTGCGTCAGTTGCGGCAAGACCGCGTGGCCATGATCAGCATTGTTGTCTTGGCGATCATCATTGGCGCGGCTATTTTTGCGCCCTGGATCGCGCCGGCCGATCCCTTCAAAGCCAGCATGATGAACCGTCTGCTGCCCATCGGTTCGCCGGGTCACTGGCTGGGCACCGACGAATTGGGGCGCGACATGCTGACGCGCCTGATGTACGGCGGACGTCTGTCTTTGCTGATGGGTGTCGTGCCGGTGCTGTCGGCTTTTGTCATCGGCACGTCTATCGGTTTGTTGGCAGGCTATGTCGGCGGCCGCACCAACATGCTGACGATGCGCGTGCTGGACGTTTTTTATGCGTTTCCGTCGGTGCTCTTGGCCGTGGCGATTGCCGGCGCCTTGGGCCCGGGCATGAGCAATAGCCTGATTGCGTTGACACTGGTGTTTGTGCCGCAGATGGTGCGGGTCGCTGAAAGCGTGACGACCCAAGTGCGTCGCCTCGACTACATCGAGGCTGCAAGAATGAGTGGCGCTGGCGCCTTCTCGATCATTCGTGTGCATGTGCTGGGCAACGTGCTCGGCCCTGTGTTTGTGTACGCCACCGGTTTGCTGAGCGTCAGCATGATTTTGGGTTCGGGCTTGTCCTTTTTGGGCTTGGGTGTCAAACCGCCTGAACCTGAGTGGGGCCTGATGCTCAACACATTGCGCTCGGCCATCTTTCGCAACCCTTGGGTTGCCGCGCTCCCGGGGGCGATGATTTTTATCACTTCAATCGCCTTCAATCTGCTGGCAGATGGTGTGCGGTCTGCCATGGACGTTCGACGATGAGCAGCAACCTGAGCAATAGGGACGATATGACCGATTCAGTAGACCGCGGTGGCCCGGCGCAACCGCTGTTGATCGTGCGAAATTTAAAAAAGTACTTTCCGGTGCGGGGGGGACTGCTGGAGCGCGAGAAAAAATTTGTGCATGCTGTCGATGGCATTAACTTCACGGTGGCCAAAGGCAAAACGCTGGGTATCGTGGGTGAATCCGGTTGCGGCAAGTCGACCACGGCGAGGTTGATTGCGCGTCTGATGGATCCCGACAGCGGCACCTTGATTTTTGATGGTGAGGGCGTCGGTGAGTTTGGTGGCATTGAACTCAAAGCCTTCAGGCGCAACCTGCAAATGGTTTTTCAGGATTCGTTTGCATCACTGAACCCGCGCTTGACCATCCTCGAGACCATCGCCTACGGGCCGCGTGAACATGGCTTGACTGAAGCACAAGCCAACGAGCGTGCCCGCCAACTGCTGGCTCGGGTCGGGCTTGAGCCCGAACAGTTCGCTTCGCGCTATCCGCATGAACTCTCGGGCGGCCAACGCCAGCGCGTCAACATTGCCCGCGCGCTCGCCTTCAACCCGCGCTTGGTGATTCTGGACGAAGCCGTGGCTGCGCTGGACAAGTCAGTGCAAGCGCAGGTGCTGAACCTGCTGCAAGAGCTCAAAGCCGAACATCAGTTGACTTACTTGTTCATCTCGCATGACCTGCATGTGGTGCATTACATCTGCGACGAAGTGATGGTGATGTACCTCGGTCAGGTGGTGGAAATTGGCCCGGTGGACCAAATTTATGGTCAAGCTGCGCATCCGTACACGCGCGCTTTGCTGTCGGCGGTACCGTCCATGGACCCGGCCCATCGCACCCAAAAATCGCCTTTGAGCGGTGACCCTCCGAACCCGATCAACCCGCCCGCCGGATGTCGTTTTCGGGAGCGTTGCGTGCACGCAGAAGCGGTCTGTACTGAGCGCGCACCATCCCTAGTGCCTGCCGCACAGTTGGTTGGTCATTTGGTCGCTTGTCACATGAATGACGCTGCGTCAGGGCATACCGCCACAACACTAGAAAGCGCCACATGAACGCGCCCTTGGTTTCGGTCAAAGACCTGAGTGTCGAATTTCATGGCAGCCGCCATGCCAGTGCATTAAACCAAGTCAGCTTTGACTTGAAGGCCGGTGAGGTCTTGGGTTTACTTGGGGAATCTGGCTCAGGCAAGAGCGTCACCTTGCGCACCTTGTTGAAACTGTACTCGCCGAAAACAACGCGTGTCAGTGGCCAGATTCACGTCGACGGGATTGACGTGATGGCCTTGCAAGGCCGGCCGCTGGACGCCTATCGGGGCGGTGTTGTCTCGATGGTGTTTCAAGAGGCTGGGCTGGCCTTTGACCCGGTTTACACCATCGGTCAACAAATCACCGAAGCCATTCGCGCGCACGAATCCATCAATGAAACTGCGGCCCGAAGTCAGGCGCTGCACATGTTGGAGCGGGTACAAATACCGCAAGCCAAGCGACGCTTCGATGCCTACCCGCACGAACTCTCTGGCGGCATGCGACAACGCGCCATGATCGCGCTGGCGCTGGCCTGCAAACCCAAACTGTTGCTGGCCGACGAACCCACCACCGCACTTGACGCCACGGTGCAGATTCAGATTTTGCTGCTGCTGCGTGAGCTTCAACGCGAAACCGGCATGGCGGTGATTTTTGTCACCCACGACATCGGCGCGGCAGTTGAAGTGGCCGACCGAATTGCTGTCATGTATGCCGGCCGCATCGTCGAAGAAAACTCGGCCGCCGGCATGGTGTACGGAGCCCGCCACCCCTACAGTGCTGGCTTGCTGGCGTCCACGGTCAGCAGTGACAACCGCGGCCAACCCTTGCGGGCTATCCCCGGCAGTCCGCCGAATTTGTCCGACTTGCCAGCTGGTTGCAGCTTTGCACCGCGTTGTGCTCACGCCAGCGCGCAGTGCAGGGCGGAGATTCCGCCGATGGTCAACCAAGGCAACACGCGGATGGCTTGCTGGCATCCGCTGATGAATCTGCCGGTGCCCGCGTGAACGCTAACCGTGGGGTCGCGTATAAGACGCGGCGGCCTGTTCAGTCGAAAGTCAGGTTAGCATCCTTCGAAATTTTTTGGTATCGAGCGATGTCCTCTTGAATAGTTGTCCTGAATTTTTCTGGCGTCCCGCCGCCGAGCATCAGGCCCAACTCTGCAGCCTTTGCCCTTGTGGTGGGTTCCTGCAGTATTTCGTTGACAGCTTGGTTGAGCTTTTGCACGATGCCCTCCGGCGTTCCCTTAGGCGCTACCAAGCCCTGCCAAGTCACGATGTTGTACCCTTTAAGGCCTGCCTCGTTGAGCGTTGGAACAGTTGGAAAGCGTGGGTCGCGCACCAGGCCTGTCACGGCGATGGCCTTCAACTTCCCGGTGTCCACAAACTGTTTGGAAGAACCGTCGAAAGTGCAACTGGTGGTGCCGGCCAATGTGTCGATCAGCGCCTGACTGCTACCGCGGTAGGGGACATGCGTGATCTTCACGTTGGCCATCGAATTGAACAATTCGTTCATGAAGTGATTTCCGCTACCTTTGCCAGCGCTGCCGTTGGTGACAACGTCCGGATTTTTTTTGGCGTACTCGATCATCTCCTGCACATTGTTGTAGGGCACATTCGGTCCGCAGACGAGGACTGATGGATAAGAGAACGCCTGCACGATGTGAGCGAAATCTTTGATCGGGTCATACGGCAGATCCTTGCTGGTCGCCACCAGGGATGCGTGTGACGATGAATTCGCGTAGAGCAGCGTGTAGCCATCTGCCACTGACTTGGCTGCCATGTCGGCACCGATGCGTGAGCCCCCGCCGCCGCGGTTATCAACAATAACCGGCTTGCCGAGTTTGATGCTCAGCCTCTCGGCGATCAGTCGGCCCGCCGAGTCGGTGATACCCCCCGCCGCGAACGGGATGATCATGCGAATAGGTTTTGTGGGGTAGACCTGTGCGACGGCATCAAGAGGCACGTTGATCGCAAACAACGTGAGCAACGCAATGCGTAAAAATTTCTTGTCAAGTCTCATGGGTGGTCTCCATCACTATTTTTTATCGTTAGCTCAGACGACGATGTGCAGTGGCACGGATGCCATGGGATCTTTTCCATCGTAGAGCCCGAGGGGTGGGTATGCTGCCGGATCTATGCTGACATCTAGCAGGCACGGCCCGCCCTCGCGGAACCAAGTGTCCAGCGCAGGCGCAAGTTGCGCTGGATCGTCGATGCGTGTGCCAAGGCAACCACATGCGACCGCGATGGCGGCGTGGTTCACATCCGTCAGCATGCAGGCTGAGCTGTGGTTTCCGTACATGACATTCTCAGCATGCGCTTGATAGCCGAGGATGCGGTTGTGCAGAACAATCACCAAGATATCCAGACGCTCGCGGCGCAAGGTTTCGAGCTCTGACCAGCAGTGTGCAAAGCCGCCGTCGCCGACGATGCTGATCACGCGGCTCCCTGGTCGTGCAAGCTTGGCACCCATCGCCATTGGCAGCCCCCAGCCCAGCCCTGCCAGACCGCGCGGGGTTAAAAAGCGCATCCCCGCCTTCTTCGAGGTCAGGAACCCCGCGACCCAGTTAGTCGCATAACTGGCATCGGCCGTCACGATGTCATCGGGACCGAGGCGCGCGTCGATCTGCCGCATCAAAAACTCAGGTCGAATAGAACCCACTGTGCCTGGCTCTGGGTGTAGCGGGTGACTCGCAACGGCTGCTTTTGCCGCTGCGATTTCTTCTTTGACTGTCGTGGCTGACTTGAGACGAGCGCCAAGATCGAGCGTGTTGCATTGGTCAAGTAGTCGTTGTAGCGTGAATTTTGCGTCTCCCGCTAAGCGCAGAGCCTCGTAGTTGCGGCCTATCTCCATGCTGTCGGCGTCAATGTGTATCAGCCTCGCGCTGTTGCCTGCCTTCGGTAGGAGGCTCCAGCCGTCTGTCCCGTTCTGATTGGTGCGCGTGCCGACCAACAGCACAACATCGGCGTCTGTGCAAAGGTGGCGCAGTTTCTTGCCCAGCGTTCCGTCGCCCATCGCGTTGCCGAAGACCCCTGCAGAAAGTGGGTTCAGCTCGTCAAACGCACCCTTTCCCATGTTGGTGGTAGCGACTGGAATCTGGAGCGCGGCGCTGAGCGCCACGAGTTCGGCCACTGCGCCTGACAGGTGCACGCCACCGCCTGCCATGATGAGCGGCCGCTTGGCACCGGCCAGCAGTTGTGCTGCCTCCGCAATGCGATCCGCCGTCGGGACCACCGGGTCCATCGGGTAGGTGCCATAACTGGCCGACCGCTTGCCGCCCGTTGGTGCAGGCTCTCGCAGCAAGTCCATCGGCACGATCAACACCGCGGGTCCGCAGCGCCCAGTCGCAGCGGCGGTGAATGCCATGTCAAGATAGTCTTCAACCCGATCAGCCCGGTCGACCCGTCGCACCCATTTCGTGCAGGCCTGGAACAGCGAGATGTGATCAAGCTCCTGAAATGCATTCCGATCCACCGTTGCGCGCGAAACGTCTTGAACGATGGCGACGATGGGCACAGAGGCCTTCAGTGCCTCGGCGAGTGGGGCCACAAGCAGCGTCGCGGCAGGTCCATTCTGGGCGGTGATGACGGCAACTTTGTGCGAGATGCGGGCATAGCCATCGGCCATCGCACCGCCTGCGTTTTCCGACCTGTAGGCGATCTGGCGGATGCCGAATTCCGGTCCCACCAAATGCAGCACAGAGGGAATGCTTTGACCGAATACTTCTGTCACACCGTGGCGCTTCAGACCAGCAGCCAAGGCATGAGCGACTGACAGCCCAGGGTTTTTCGAATTCATAGACTGTTGCTCGCTTTGAGGGACGGGATATCGCCCTGTTTCAAACCGTCAACGTCTTGGAATGCACCGACGGCCATGATCTGATCGCCCACACGCACGACACCGAGTTCTTCCACGCGCCTCACGATGTCGGGGTGCCAAGTGACTGTGCTCTGTTTACCCCCGGTCATGGCGAGGAGCAGTACGGTTTCGTCGCCGAGGTTTCTAAACCAGCGCATGACGCCCACGGGGACCGACATGGTGTCCCAGGGACCGAGTTCGATCTGCTCGAACTTCCCTTCGGACTCACCCCAAAACACGGTGCATCGTCCAGCGAGTGGCATGAACACTTCGGAGGTTGGGTGGGCATGCGGTGCAACGCCACCGTTAGCTTCCATTCGGACGATGGTCATCGAATATTCGTGATCACCTTGGATGGGGGACAACTGATCCGCACGCTCGGCAACGCCGCGGCCGATCACTTTCATGTTCTCTCGACGGTACTCAGGCAGCACCGCGTCCAGGTACGCTACCTTGAAGGGCGTTAGGTCTTTGAAGCGCGCGACGCGCGTGCTCTCCATTTCTTCGACGCTAATCGTATGGGTCATATCTCTGGTTCCTTGCCTTGGAGTTGGGGTGTGTGCGGATGATGGATATCGCAGCTCAGAGGGTCAACTACTTCGGTTTTTAGTTCCGCTCAGTGGAATTAATCCGGTATATTTCGATTCAGTCACGTACAGGAGCTTCTCTTTTGCCTCGTTCCAATCGCCGTTCATTGCTTGAGCATTCAAACGATACTCCCCCTTCCGGGAAACGTGTTGCGCCATCCGGAGAACACGTTGCAGCCATCGAGCGTGGACTGGCCGTGCTCGAAGTCATCGGCACGGGCGGGGCACAAGGAAATGCGGAACTGGCCGAGGCCACGGGGTTGGCCAAGTCGACTGTTGCCCGTATCACTGGCACGCTGTTGCGCCTTGGCTATGTGGCTGAAGGTGCCGGCGGCCGCGGTTACCAAATTGCATCGCGCGCGGTGGCGCTTGGGTATTCGTATCTTGCGCTGCACGACGTCAGCGAAATAGTGCGCCCCTTGCTGCGAGAGATCGCCGACGAGTTTCCCGTGGCGGCATCGCTGGTTGCGCGTGAAGATCTGGAGATGATTTATTTATCGCAGGCGCGTAGCCGTTCGGCGCGGCTGATGATCAACGTCGCTATCGGCTCGCGCATACCGTTGGCGATTTCAGCTGGCGGTCGCGCCTATCTGGCTGGTTGCATCCTTCCGGTTCGTGCGTCACTTCTAAAGGAACTGGCGCTAGCCGACAGCCGAGGCTGGCCCGCACAGGAGCAAGCGACCAAGGTTGCGTTCAAGGAATATGCGCAGTTTGGCTACTGCAGTGCGTTCAATGTGAACGGTAGCGGTATCAATGCTGTGAGCACGCCGCTAAGCTTCAACGGGCAGTTGTATTCGCTCACATGCGCCGGGCCGGCAACCCTCGCCTCCACGGAAATAATGAAACGTGTTGTCGGACCGAAACTGGTGGAACGCAGAAGACTTCTAGAGCAAAGCTTCTCTCCACCGGCGCCTCGCGGGCGCCCGTGACGGCATCTAGTGGGTTCAGTTGCCGCATGAAAAAACCCGCCGAAGCGGGTTTTTGATGAACTGCGAGTTGGATTAGAACTGGTAGCCGATACCCACTGTTCCAGTGGTTGATGAAGGCTTGAACGTTGTGCTCCCGACGGCTTCGTCACTGTACTCTGACTGTGCAATTTCACCTTGGAGAAACAGGTTTTTGCTCAGCTTGTGGCGAACACCAACACCATAGCCAACGCCGCTAAAGTCTCTGCTGCCGCGAGCAGAGCCTTCAAGTTCCCCCTTCATGCCAAGGTAGGCCAGCTTGGCATAGACCAGTGTCGAATTGCTGAAGGCGTAGCCGGGCTCAAGGTAAATAGAGTAGGCGTCTTTCCCTTTCATGCTGCCGCTGAGTGCACTCACGTTAGCCGAGCCAAATTTCAAATCACCCAGTGCATACGTGGCTCCGAGGCCCAGAACGTAGTTGTTGCCCAAGGCGAAACCATAGGCGGCTTGCAAGCTCACGTCTTGCGAGCTTTTGCCCATGTCGCCGTAGTCGCTGCCGTTGCGTACCTCAGTCGAGGATGTGGACGCATTGGCATTGGCGCCAACACTGAAGCCGGTGAAACCACTGGCTCCGTTGGTTTGTGCAAACGCCTGTGGCGCAATACATGAAGCCGCTACAGCAGCTGCGATCAGAACTTTTTTCATCTTAATTTCCTTTGTGGTTGTGAGGCTAAATGACATTCATTTTGCTTTTGTCATCATTAAGTAATGAATAACAACCACATTCTGACGATTAAATTTTTAAAAGTTCTACTTTAGGTATAAACCATGTGGGTGGCCTGCCTTTTAAAGGGTAAGCAATCGTGTTGGCTTTGTTGTGCGCACATCGGCAGGCTCAAGGCGCCACCAGACAAGCGGCGCGTGGTCAACAGCAATTTGCGTCGTGTAACGTTACGAGATACAATAAAATATGATTAAGTCATTCGGCCATAAAGGGCTGCAGGCATTCTTTGAACGGGGCACAAAAGCGGGCATTCGGCCAGACCACGCGTCCAAGCTGGCTCGACTTTTGGCACGTCTTGATGTGGCTACCCGAGACCAAGACATGAACCTGCCGGGCTGGGGCTTGCACCCGTTGTCAGACGATTTGAGGGGGCACGGGGCCGTTTCTGTGAATGGCAATTGGCGGATGACGTTCACCTTTGACGGCACAGACGCTGTGCTGGTTGATTACATGGATTACCACTAGGAGCATCCGATGACCAAGATGTTTAACCCCTCGCACCCCGGCCTGACGCTACGTGATGATGTGTTGCCCGCGCTGAGACTAAATGTCACTGAAGCGGCGCAGCAGTTGGATGTGTCTCGAGTGGCACTTTCCCGTGTGCTGAATGGCCGCGCTGCCATCTCGCCCGAAATGGCCCTGCGTATCGAGGTCTGGTTGGGTGTAGAGCGCGGCGGCGAAGCCCGACTATGGCTGGCGGAACAAAGCGCGTACGACGTTTGGCAAGCATCTGAGCGTTTCAAGGCTAAGCCCATGCGCGTTCAGCCAGCGCCTGCGATGGTGCCATAGCCCATGATTTCGAGATGGCCCGTGAAATGATTGCTGCCCGAAGCCGCGTTGGTTTGACTCAAGGCGAAGTTGCCGCACACCACCAAGGACAAGTAAGCGCTATCAATCTACCTGATGGTCGCTGCCGTTTTGTGTTGAGCTTACGCAAATTGAAAATATAGAGGAAGAGGGGCAGCCCCTTGTGCCGTTTTAGCTCAGTTGGTGGACTTCCCACGCTGCGGCACGAACTCATGGGGCTGACTTGTATCGGGCACTGCGCAGCCCTGCTGGCACTAGCGCACATTCGCCTTTAATTGCGCGTAGTTGAGTGTGACCTTGCGCTTGGAGATCAGGTCAATGACGATGTATTCCTCTGCCACCGCATTGCCGCCGCAGGCAGGCGACTCTACGATGACTACGGAGGAAGCCCCCTTGTACCGGGCGCAATACATTTCTCCATAGCAAGCCGCAGGCAGCAGCACTTCATCAGAATCGTTGATAGAGAGGCTGACTCCGTTGTTGGCAGGGGCCCAACGCACGCCCCTTGCGAATTGAACATTACCGGCAGGGCAGTTGATGCGCTTGACCATCAGGTCTTTGTCCGAAAAGGAATTCAGAGGCGCTCTGCTTTGAGCTGAGGCCATTGGCGTCAAAACAATGCTGATGAGGGCTACTAAGAAAAATCCGGTCATAGCGGCTCCGTTTGGATCAAATTTGAAAGTTTATTGCATATTTCAGCCCATCGTGGACAGCGTTGTTGACGCCTACATCCGCTGGTACAACGAAAAGCGCATCAAAATATCCCTTGGCTCACTCAGTCCCATCGAATACCGGGCGAGTCTCGGAATAACGGCATAAACCAGTCCAAGTTTTACGCCGCATCCCCGTTACTGAATACCCAGTTCACGTTTCGCCTTTGTGCACACGCTCATAACCTGTCGGTTTCCGACGCTTGGGCGTAGACTTTTACCGCCCCCCACCCCGTCTTTCACAGCCCACCGATGGCTGCATCGGCAAGTCATGGACGGATGGACGTAGTGCGGTTCGTAAGCAAAAAAGCCTCGAGGCGATGTGCGTCGAGGCATTGGTTTGAATCGTTTGAAGGCGGCTATCTATCGATAGTGCCCGCTTCTTTTGTTCGGCCCGATTCGAGCCATTTATCCGGTGACTTAAATATAGCTCAGTCCACTACATAAGCCGTAGCCTTTTGATGAAATCACAATCAAGAAATTCGCAGTATTCTGCGTTTGCCTTGAACTCGCTGCCGCATTACGACAACAGTTGTCTCGGTAATCTTCAGTTTGTGGATGCCAGTGGTGAGGCCTGTAAAGCAGGTTTGTCCCGTTGTGACACATGAGCCAGTTCCTTCAACAGCAGGTCGATATGGACAGGCTTGACGATGTGCTTATCGAAACCCGCGTCAAAGGCTCTTGCTTTGTCCTGTGCTGTGCCATAACCCGTCACAGCGATCAGCCTTGTAGATAAGTGCTGCGGAATCATTTTCATTTTTCGTGCCAAGGTGTAGCCGTCCATATCGGGCAAACCGATGTCCAAAATGGCCACATCGAACCGCTTCTGCTCGGCCTGCACCAAGGCCTCTTTTCCGCTGTACGCCACGACCACTCGATAACCTTCAAACTCCAGAAACATCGCCAGTGGTTGCGCTGCATCTCGGTTGTCATCGACCAACAATATGTCTAATGACTTGGTCTCGTCTGCAGACTGAGACTGAGACTGAGACTGAGACTGAGACTGAGACTGAGACTGAGACTGAGACTGAGACTCCATGCTTTTCCGTGCCTCAGCAGATCGTGGCAACGTCACGTAAAAGGTGCTGCCGTGGCTCAAGCCTGCGCTGTAAACGCTCACCTTGCCGCCATGTGCTTCGACCATGCTCTTGACCAAGGTCAGCCCCAAGCCCAAGCCACCCTTTTCGCCGTCAGTGCTCCGGTTGGCCTGCACAAAAATATCAAACACATTTGCAATCATCTCCGGAGCGATACCAATACCGTTATCTTGCACGCTCAAGTCCGCTTGGCCTTCGGCCAAAGACAGGGCCAATGTCAACACGCCTTTGTGCGGCGTGTAGCGTGCAGCATTCACTAGTAAATTGGTAACCACCTGCACCAAGCGGGTTTTGTCGCCCAGTAACCAGACTGGCGAAGTTGGCAAGTTCAAGACTAGCTGGTGCTCGCGGTGCTCGATAAGGTCACTCACTTGTTCTACTGCGGCGTGAATCACCGCAACCAAGTCAACCGGCGCTTTCTCGATCACAACTTGGCCTCGGGTCACCCGCGAGACGTCCAGCAAGTCACTGATCAAATTCGTCATGTGTGCGGCCTGCCGGTGAATGATGTTGGCGTTCTCCGTCAAACCGCGCTGATCCAGTGCGGGATTCACCAACAGTCGGGCGGCAGTGCTGATGCCCGACAAGGGATTGCGTAGTTCATGGCCGAGCATGGCCAAAAAGTCGTCTTTACGTTGATCTGTTTTGACGGCAATTTCCGTTAACTTGGTCTGCGCTCTCTTGTGCATACCACCGAGAAAGCTGACCAATGTTCCGACAATCAGATACATCAAGATTCGCGTGTTCGTGTGAGCACTAATCGGCAACCCTGTGCCGTAACTAATGAGAATCAATCCGCCTAAGGCAGTCACAACGGCTGCAGGTCTGAATCCAAAATACATCGCCGCGAACACGATCGGCAGCATCAGTGCCAAGGGGGCTCCGATACCAAAGGGAAACAAAATGAAACGTTGGAATATCGCCACTGCGACCAAACACAAAACTGACAAAGCGTAAGGCCGAAAATACCAATCTTTCAACGGTCTAGATTGGGCGATGAACCCTTTTTGCGATCGGCGTCGGTCAGTGTTGATATGTACGGTTGCCATAGGTAAAAAATTACTTAAAAGACAATCAATTAGTGCCGTGTTTTTAATGATTATCAAAAATTAACTCAACTAGGGAAAACCCTTGGCCGGTCACGAGGCTGTCAGCGTCAAATTCAGTCTGGTGACAGATGTTGGTTGCCGCGCGCGATTGCTCTGACGTGATGCTCTTGGCAGGCATCTATGCCATAGGCTGGGGCAGCCATAGTCGTCGCAGAATCATCACTTGCACGCTTAAATGAGAGCGAAGTGGAGACCGCAAGTTGCCAGAGCAGCGATTTACGTCAGCGTAAATTTGCGTTTACGTTGGATGGAGGTGAGTCGCGCTCAGCGTCACTCCAGTTATGTGCGGATGGTGGGCGGGTTGAGCATCGTAACGGGCACCCTTGGGCGTTGCATCTTTCAGCGTTCCTCGAGCTAGCGGGGAGCTAAATAACTTGGGCTGAAAGCTGAGTCCATACTCATTGAGGGCAAGTCCTGCATATTTCGGCGTGCAGGGATAGGCTCTTGTCGCCATTGGGGCAAGCTAGCACCAACACTCAAGTCCACCATGCGTTGGATTTTTCATTTGAGGTGAACACGAGTCGGTAATGTCGGGGCCGTAGTACTGAAAGTGTCAGCGCGCCGCATTTGGACAAGTTGCCTACAGATTGCCAACAACCCCACAAAACAAAAAAGGTCTGCTGCTAAATGAATAGCAACAAACCTTGATGTTGATTGGTGCCACTTGTCGGAGTCGAACTGACGACCTTCTCCTTACGAAGGAGCTGCTCTACCAACTGAGCTAAAGCGGCACAAGGGCGAGATTATAGACCGGAGTGGTAGCCGGTAATACGCTCAACTTCGTTCTTAGAACCCAGCACCACGCTGACGCGTTGGTGCAGTTTGTCGGGCTGAATGTCCAGAATGCGTTGCTTCGTATTGGTCGCGGCGCCGCCGGCTTGTTCGACCAGCCAGCTCATGGGATTGGCTTCATAGAGCAGGCGCAGCTTGCCGGCTTTCTCGGGTTCGCGTTTGTCCCAGGGGTACAAAAAGACGCCACCGCGTGTCAGGATGCGGTGCACGTCAGCCACCATCGCCGCAACCCAGCGCATGTTGAAGTCTTTGCCGCGTGGGCCTGCTTTGCCTTGCAGGCATTCGTCGATGTAGCGCTTGACGGGCTCATCCCAGTGCCGCATGTTGCTCATGTTGATGGCAAATTCCTGGGTGTCTTCTGGAATTTGCACGTTCTCGGTGATCAGCACAAAGGAGCCTTGCTCGCGGTCGAGCGTGAACATGGCCACGCCATCGCCCACGGTCAGCACCAGCGTGGTTTGTGGACCGTAGATGCAGTAACCCGCCGCCACTTGTTGCTTGCCAGGCTGCAAGAAGTCTTGTTGGTCAACGCCGGTGTTGCCTTCGGGCTTTTTGAGCACGCTGAAGATGGTGCCGATGCCGCCGTTGATGTCAATGTTGCTGGAGCCGTCGAGTGGGTCAAACAGCAGCAGGTATTCGCCTTGCGGGTAGCGGTTGGGCACGACGTAGATGTCGTCCATTTCTTCAGACGCCATGGCCGCCAGGTGACCACCCCATTCGTTGGCTTCGATCAGGACTTCGTTGGCGATGATGTCGAGTTTTTTCTGCACTTCGCCTTGGACGTTCTCACTGCCGGCGGAGCCCATGACGCTGTTTTCGCCGCCCAGTGCGCCTTTGCTGACGGCTTGGCTGATGCCCTTGCAGGCGCGTGCAACGACTTCAATCAGCAAGCGCAGCTGCGCAGGGATATGCCCGGCAGAGCGTTGCTGTTCGACGAGGTAGCGGGTGAGTGAGATTTTTTGAGTCATGTTTTTCCTGATCAATCAGCCAAGGCGCGTGAAACGACTTCTCGAACATCGTTGCTCAAGTCTGAGCGTGCCGCGACGCGGGCGATGGCTTCGCGGGCGGCGTTGCGGTAAGGCTCAGCGAGCTTTTTCCAGCGGTCAAGCGCCCGTGCCAAGCGGGCTGCGACTTGCGGGTTCATGGTGTCAAGCTCGATCACGCGGTCGGCCCAGAACACGTAGCCGGCGGCATCGGCGCGATGGAACGCCCCGGGGTTGCCTTGGCAGAAGGTGCTGATGACACTGCGGGCGCGGTTCGGGTTGCGCAGGCTGAAGTCGGTGTGCTTCATGAGCTGACGCACGGCGGGCAGCACGCTGCCGGCGCGGTCGGTGGCACCGGCTTGCAGGCTGAACCATTTGTCGATGACCAGCGCTTCGTCTTTGAACAGCGCATGAAAACGCGTGAGTGCCACGTTGGCCAAGGCGTGACCGCTGGAGGTCAGTGCCGAGAGGGCGTTGAAGCGGTCGGTCATGTTGCCGGCGTGGGTGAAGGTCTGCAGCGTGCGTTCTGGCCAGGTCTGTTCGCCAGAGGCTTGCGCCGCCAGACAGAGATTCGTCAGCGCCATGCCGGCCAGCGCGCGGCGACCGGCCGACAGCGGATCGGGCGAATACGCGCCGTTGTCGTGGCAGCTCTCATAAGCCTCCGCCCAGTCTGCTGCCAGTGCCACGGCCAGTTGCTGGCGCATGGACTCGCGCACCGCATGAATGCGCTGCGGATCGACCACGTCAAGTTGTTCGGCCAGATAGGTTTCAGACGGCAGCGTCAGCACCAGTTCTTTGAAGGCGGCGTCCAACGTGGGGTGTCGCAGCACGGCGCGCATGGCTTGAACATAGCTGTCGTCCAGCGCTGCAGGGCTGAATGGCGCAGTGGTGTCGGTGATCGACTTGATCGCCAGACGAATGGCCAGACGCTGGCCGGCTTCCCAGCGGTTGAAGGCGTCACTGTCGTGGGCCAGCAGGTGCAGCAGTTGCGCGTTGCTGTAGTCAAACTCGAGCACCACCGGCGCTGTGAAACCACGCAGGATGGACGGCACGGGTTCGGTGTCAATGTTGACAAAGGTGAAGCTCTCGCTTGGCTGCGTCAGCACCAAGGTGCCCGGTGCAGAGGCCGCGCTGTCTTCGCCTGACAGTTGCAGCGGCAAGTCGGTACCGTCGGCGCCCAGCAGGCCCAGGCTGACCGGAATCACAAAGGGTTCTTTGACGCTCTGGCCGGTGGTCGGGGTGCAGTGTTGTGAGAGTTGCAGCGTGTAGCTGCGGGCTTGCGCATCAAAGCGACCTTCGGCTTGCACGCGCGGCGTGCCGGCTTGGCTGTACCAGCGCTTGAATTGCGGCAGCAGCTGGGCCAGCTTTGACGTGGGGTTGGCATCGGCAATGGCTTGCACAAAGTCATCGCAGGTCACGGCGTGACCGTCGTGGCGTTCGAAGTACAGGGTCATGCCTTTGGCAAAGCCATCGCGGCCGACCAAGGTCTGCATCATGCGGACAACCTCCGCACCTTTTTCGTAAATCGTGACGGTGTAGAAGTTGTTGATCTCGATGTAGCTGTCGGGGCGCACCGGATGCGCCATCGGGCCGGCATCTTCGGGGAACTGCGCCGTGCGCAGCACGCGCACATCTTCAATGCGCTTGACGGCGCGGGCCGATGCTTCGCGGCAGAGGTCTTGCGAAAACTCTTGGTCCCGGAACACCGTCAAGCCTTCTTTCAGGCTCAGCTGAAACCAGTCTCGGCAGGTGATGCGGTTGCCGGTCCAGTTGTGAAAGTACTCGTGGCCAACCACGCTTTCGATGTTGCTGAAGTCCGCATCGGTGGCGGTGGCTTGACTCGCCAACACGTACTTGGTGTTGAAGATGTTGAGGCCTTTGTTTTCCATCGCGCCCATGTTGAAGTCGCTGGTGGCGACGATCATGAAACGCTCCAAGTCAAGCGCCAAGCCAAAGCGTGCTTCGTCCCATACGACCGACGCCATCAACGAGTTCATCGCGTGTTCGGTTTTGTCCAGATCGCCCGGACGTACATACACCTGCAGCAGGTGGTCTTGTCCGTTGCGGGCCGTGATGCGCTGTTCACGTGCGACCAATTGACCAGCGACCAAGGCGAACAGGTAGCTTGGTTTTTTGTGCGGGTCGACCCATTTGGCGAAATGTCGACCTTCGTTGCCAGGACCTTGCAAGTCGCCTTGCTCGACCAGATTGCCGTTGGACAGCAGCACCGGGTACTTGGCTTTCTCGGCGCGCAGCGTCACTGTGAAGTGCGTCATCACATCCGGGCGGTCCAGGAAGTAAGTGATGCGCCTGAAACCTTCAGCTTCACACTGCGTGAAAAAAGAATCGTTGCTGACGTACAAGCCCATCAGCTTGGTGTTTTTGGCGGGGCAGGTGGTGGTGAAAATTTCCAGATCAAAAGGCGCATCGCCTTCAGGCAGGTTCTCCAGCACCAGTTGACTGCCTTCGAGCTTGAACGAGGTGCCCTGGCCGTTGACCAGCACGCGTGCCAAGTTCAGTTCTTCGCCATCCAGTTTGAGCGCTTGCGACGGCACATCCGGGTTGCGACGCAGGCGCATCTTGTTGAGCACGCGGGTCTTCGCCGGGTCGAGGTCAAAACACAGGTCGACCGAGTCGATCCAGTAAGCGGGCGCGGTGTAGTCGGCGCGGTGAATGGCCGTGGCCTGAGCTTGTCCGTCACGCATGGGGCGTCCTCCAAAAATGGTTGTTCATCAGACGCCTTGCTTTAGCGACGCTTCAATAAAGGGGTCTAGATCACCATCGAGCACTTTTTGCGTGGCCGATGTTTCATAGTTGGTGCGCAGGTCTTTGATGCGACTTTGGTCCAGCACATAGCTGCGGATCTGGTGACCCCAGCCGACATCCGTTTTGCTGTCTTCGAGCTTTTGCTGTTCAGCCTGACGCTTGCGCATTTCGAAGTCATAGAGGCGGGAACGCAGGCGTTTCCACGCGACGTCACGGTTGCCGTGTTGGGAACGGCCGTCTTGACACTGCACCACGATGCCGGTGGGCAGGTGGGTCAGGCGCACCGCAGAGTCGGTCTTGTTGATGTGCTGGCCACCCGCGCCACTGGCGCGGAAGGTGTCGACCCGCACATCCGACGGATTGATGTCAATCTCGATCGAATCGTCAATTTCTGGATAGACGAAGACGGAGGCGAATGAAGTGTGGCGACCGCCCGATGAATCGAACGGTGACTTGCGCACCAGCCGGTGCACACCGGTTTCTGTGCGCAGCAGACCAAACGCGTATTCGCCTTCGATCTTGATGGTCGCGCCCTTGATGCCGGCAGTGTCGCCAGCCGACTCGTCTTCGATTTGGGCTTTGAAGCCTTTGCGCTCAGCGTAGCGCAGGTACTGGCGCAGCAACATGCTGGCCCAGTCGCAGGCTTCGGTGCCGCCAGCGCCGGCCTGAATGTCTAGGAAGGCATTCAGCGGGTCTGCCGGGTTGTTGAACATCCGGCGGAATTCCATCTTCTCGACTTCGCCAGCCATCGTGGCGACTTCGCCTTCGATGCCGACCATGCCGGACTCGTCCTCTTCTTCGCGCGACATCTCGAACAACTCCGCGTTGTCAGCGAGCTCCTGTGTCAGGCGGTCAATGACCAGCACCACGTCTTCGAGGGATTTTTTCTCTTTGCCGAGTTCTTGCGCGCGCTTTGGGTTGTCCCAGACCTTCGGGTCTTCTAGGGCGGCGTTGACTTCGCTTAATTTACGTTCTTTGGCAGGGTAGTCAAAGATACCCCCTGAGCTCGTGCACGCGCTCCGTCAGACCGACCAGTTGGTTGTTGATGAGGTTGATGCGTTCTGCTTCCATGATTCATTCCAGTGGGTTGTGTGAGTGGGGGCTGACTAGCCGCAACCCGACATTTTCTCACGCCAGGAAGTCTTCGATCAAGCGGGCCAATTGTTCAGGTTGGTCATGGTGCAGCATGTGGCCGGCGTCATGGATGACGGCGGTGCGCGCATCGGCCACGTTTTTCAGGCGTTCGTGGTAGTCGGCCAGCGTGTAGCGGCCCTTCCACCACTGGGTCAGCGAGTCGCTGGAGGCCTCGACAGCGAGCAGCGGCGCCGTGATGCGTCGGTAGATTTCCAGCATTTCGTCAGCCCGGTAAATATGCGCGCTGGTGACTTTGTGCGCTGCGTGGCCCAAGATTTTCCACTGCCCTGCGTCATCAGGCCGGGCCCAGCGGCTGGCCAGCCAAGCGGCTTTGTCGGCGGGCAGACGTGGGTTGGTTTTCATCAGTCGCTCGGCCACACCGTCCGCGCCATCGTAGCTTTTGAGCGTCGTTTCGCCGCGGTGCAGATGCTTCAATTCGTCCATCCACTGGGCGTAACGCCCTGGCGCCTGACTTGGGCGCGAGGCGGCCAGACCAAAGCCTTCGAGGTTCACCAAGCGGCGAATGCGTTCCGGGCGAACGCCCGCGTACATCATGGCAACATTGCCACCCATGCTGTGGCCCACCAAGTCCACTGGCTGGCCGGGGCAGAAGTGGTCGAGCAAAAAGTCGAGGTCAGCGACGTAGTCGGGAAACCAGAAGTTGTCGGTATTTTCCGCGCTGGTCTGGCCAAAACCACGCCAGTCGGGCGCGATCACGCTGCGGCCCTCGGCAAAGGCGCTTGAGAAGGCGTCCACCATGAACTGATAAGACGCGGCGACGTCCATCCAGCCGTGCAACAGCACCAATGGCGGCACGCTGTGGGGGGCAGGCAAGGCCGGCCCCCAGTGCTGAACGTGGTAGTTCAGGCCGCGTATAGGGACAAACTCGCTTTGGGGCTGGCGTTTTTCTTTGTACATTCAGCAGATCATAAGGAGCGGTGTGGTGAAACACAGTCAAGACAAAGATTTAAACGGCAACGGCAACGGCGCCGGTGCGGAGGATGACTACGCCGCACTGCACGCTGGTTTTCGTTGGCAGGTTGGCACCTATTTCAATATCGCTGATGTGTGCTGTCGCCGCTGGGCCAGCGACATACCGGCCACGGATGGTCATTCACCGGCCATCCGTAGAACCGCCATCCGTGCCCACCATCCGGATTCTGAAAGCGTTTTTTATACCTACGCAGAACTGCAGCAAGCCGCTGATGCGTTGAGCCACGCATTGCGGGCGCTCGGCGTGAAGCGTGGCGACCGCGTGGCCATCGTCATGCCGCAACGCTTTGAAACTGCTGTGGCCTATATGGCGGTGCTGCAAATGGGCGCGGTGGCCATGCCGTTGTCGATATTGTTTGGCCCGGAGGCGCTGGAATACCGTTTGCAGGACAGCGAGGCCGTGCTGGCGATTGGTGACGAAAGCTCAATGGCCAACTTGCAAATGATTCGCCGTCAATGCCCCGCGTTGCGCACCGTGATGGCCGCTGGCAGCGCCAAAGGCCAGGCCGATGTGGACTACGACACCGCGCTGGCGGCGCAGCAAAGCGCCTTCACGGCCGTGCGCACCAAGGCCGCGGAGGCCGCCATTCTGATCTACACCAGCGGCACCACCGGCCCTCCCAAAGGGGCGCTGTTGGCGCACAGCGCCTTGCTCGGCAACTTGCCGGGTTTTGTCTGCAGCCAGAACTGGTTTGGTTTTGACGGACTGAGCAATGCGAGTTCGCACGCGGTGTTTTGGTCACCCGCCGATTGGGCTTGGACCGGCGGGTTGATGGACGCCTTGCTGCCGACGCTGTATTTTGGTCGGCCCATCGTCGCCTACAACGGGCGCTTCAGCCCTGAACTGGCCTTCAACTTGATCGCGGCACAAGGCGTGACGCACACCTTCTTGTTCCCGACAGCGCTCAAAGCCATGATGAAAGCGTACCCGCACCCACGCGCGCATTTCACGTTGGAGTTGGAAGCCATCATGAGTGCCGGCGAAGCTGTGGGGGATGCGGTTTTTGCCTACGCGCGTGACGAGATGGGTGTCGTCATCAATGAGATGTTCGGGCAAACAGAAATCAATTACGTGGTCGGAAATTGTCAGCAGCGTTGGCCGGCTAAGCCTGGCAGCATGGGCAAAGCTTACCCGGGGCATCAGGTCAAAGTGATTGATGACGCCGGCCTTGAATGCGCCGTCGGTGTGCCGGGCGACGTGGCCGTCAACCGCTTTGATGTGCATGGCGTCCCCGACCCGATTTTTTTCATGGGCTACTGGAAAAATCCAGCCGCGACCAACGCCAAGTTCACCGGTGACTGGTGCCGCACGGGCGACATGGCGACTCGCGACGAGGACGGCTACCTTTGGTATGAAGGCCGGGCTGACGATGTCTTCAAGTCGTCGGGTTACCGAATCGGTCCTGGCGAGATCGAAAACTGTTTGGTCAAACACCCGGCGGTGGCCAATGCAGCGGTGGTGCCCAAGCCTGACTTGGAGCGCGGCGCTGTGGTGAAGGCGTATGTGGTGCTGTCGCCAGAATTTAGCCTGCAAAGAGCGACAGCCCGACGGGCTTCAACAAGCGGCGTCTCAAGTGATGCGTTTGAGCGCGACCTGATCACCGCCCTGCAGGCGCACGTCAAAGGCTTGCTGGCGCCTTATGAGTACCCGAAGGAGATCGAGTTCATCGAGGCCTTGCCCATGACGACGACCGGCAAGGTGCAGCGCCGCGTGTTGCGCTTGCAGGAAGAAGAACGCTTCAACCGCGCGCGCCTTTAGCGTGCGGGTTTCGCTTGCGAGGTCGGCTCCCCAGATGGCAGAAAGCGCCAGCAGGCAGACCGTGGCTTTAAACTCCTGTCTTGCTGGGCTCTCAGAGCTCAAGACCCCCGCTGACTTCATCACTAGAACGTAAACGTCCATGAAAAAAATCAAACTAGGCGCCAGCGACTTGCTGGTGACGCCTATCTGCCTAGGCACCATGACTTTTGGCGAGCAAGTCGACGAACCCACAGCGCATGCCATCCTCGACCGCGCCTTGGCGCGTGGCATCAACTTCATGGACACCGCCGAGATGTATTCGGTGCCAACGCGGGCTGAAACCTTCAACCTGACCGAAACCATCCTCGGCAACTGGTTCGGTAAAAACCCGGCCGCACGCAAACAGGTGGTGCTGGCGACCAAAGTGGCTGGCCCTGCGCGCGGCATGCCTTGGGTGCGCAATGGCAGCCCCGATCTGACGGGTGCCGACATCGTGGCCGCTTGCAACGCCAGCCTCAAACGGCTGCAGACCGACGTGATTGATCTGTACCAAATTCATTGGCCAGTGCGCCACGTGCCGTCTTTTGGTGTCCAGTACTTTGACCCGGCCAAGGACTTGCCGGTGACGTCTATTCATGAGCAACTCGAGGCCTTCGGGACCTTGGTCAAGGCGGGCAAAGTACGCGCCATTGGCTTGTCGAATGAAACGCCGTATGGCGTGCATGAGTTTGTGCGTCTGGCCGAGCAGCACGGCTTGCCGCGCGTGGCCACCGTGCAAAACCCGTATTGCCTGATCAACCGCACGGTTGAGAATGCGCTTGACGAGACCTTGTACCGGCTGGGCGTTTCTTTGCTGGGTTATTCACCGCTCGGGTTTGGTTTGCTCAGCGGCAAGTACGATGCCAGCGGCACCACCGGTGAAGGCGCGCCCAACGGTCGCATAGCGCTTTACGACTCTGTGCGGAAGCAGCGCTGGGGCCGGATCGATGCATTGGAAGCAGCGCGGCGTTACAACGCGCTGGCCCGTCAACACGGCCTCACCCCAACGCAAATGGCCTTGGCTTTTTGCTATACCAAATGGCAGGTCGCCAGCACCATCATTGGCGTGACCTCGGTGGCCCAGTTGGACGAAGATGTGGACGCCTTTGGCACCACGTTGCCAGCTGAACTGCTGGCAGAGATTGACGCCGTGCGCTGGCAGATGCGCGACCCGGCGGTCTGAGTCAACTCAATATTGGAGACTGTTGTGCAGCCACTTTATTTTGCGGGTGCCGTTCTCGCGGCCTACCTGGTTGGTTCTTTGTCATTTGCCGTCATCGTCAGCCGTTTGCTCGGCCTGAACGATCCGCGCAGCTACGGCAGCAAAAACCCGGGTGCCACCAATGTGCTGCGTTCCGGTAACAAGGCTGCAGCCGTTGCAACGCTGCTGCTCGACGCCATCAAAGGTTGGGTGCCTCTCGCGCTCATTCAGTGGAAGGGCGCTGAGTATGGCTTAGGGGAAGGCGCGCTGGCGGCCGCAGGTCTGGCCGTTTTCCTAGGCCACTTGTACCCGGTGTTTTTTCAATTCAAGGGTGGCAAAGGCGTGGCCACGGCGGCAGGCCTGCTGTTTGGCGTGCATTGGATGCTGGGGCTGGCTTGCATCGGCACGTGGTTGCTGGTGGCTTATTTCTCACGCTATTCGTCGCTGTCGGCGCTGCTGAGTGCCTTGGCCGTACCCCTCTACTACTTGCTGGGCGACCGCGCGCTTTGGTATGTCGATAAATACGTCTTGATGATGCTGATCGTCATCAGTGCGCTGCTCATTTACCGGCACCGCGAGAACATCGGCAAGTTGCTGCAGGGCAAAGAGTCAAAGATCGGCAGCGGGCGCAAAGCCTAAAAGCTTGGGCGCGGCCGGCCGGTTTTAATCTCTGAAATTGTTGAAGCTCAGCGGGAATTCGCTGATTTCCGCTTTGATGAGCGCCATCGCCGCTTGAAGGTCGTCGCGCTTGGCGCCCGTCACACGCACCGCGTCGCCCTGAATGGCACCTTGCACTTTGATCTTGCTGCCTTTGAGGAGTTGCTGGATCTTTTTCGATTGTTCGATTTCAATGCCGTTGCGCACCTTGCTGATCTGCTTGACCTTGTCGCCGCCGATTTTCTCGACTTTGCCGACGTCCAGAAAGCGGGCATCGACGCCGGCCTTCGACAGTTTGTTGCGCAAGATGTCGTTGATCTGATCGATCTGAAAGTCACTGTCTCCGATCGACGTGATCTCTTTGTCTTTCAGTTCAATCGACGCGGGCGTGCCTTTGAAATCAAAGCGGGTGCCAATCTCTTTGGCAGCGTTTTCGACGGCATTTTTGACCTTGACCAGGTCGGCTTCAAGCACGGTATCAAATGAGGGCATGGTTTTTTCGTTTTCGTTGAAATCGTGGGTGCGACAATCTTCAGATGTTAGTCGAGAAAAACGTTCCCCTCCAGTCCTACAACACCTTTGGCATCGTTGCCAAGGCCCTCAGCTTGGTGCGCCTCGCCAGCGAGGCCGATGTCAACGCCATGCTGAGCGA
>CANCLK010000011.1 GCA_947378785.1 Comamonadaceae bacterium | reverse complement strand
CCACCCCAGAAGTCGCCAGTGGGCACCAAAACGGTTTCCACCTTAGGGGTTTCTTTCAGGCGCATCAGAGGGTAGGTGTCAAAGTTGCGCTCTTTCATGCGGCCTTTCTCCACCGTGTTTTCACCCAAGAAGACGCCTGACAAGCCCATGACCACCGAGCCCTCAATCTGAGCCCTCACCTGAGCGGGGTTGACCACATGACCCGAGTTCAAAGCAAACACCATGCGGTGAATCTTGACTTCACCCTTGGGCGACACCGACACCTCGGCCGTCGCAGCCGAGTAACTGGCATAACCCATGAATTGCGCAATGCCCCGGAAAACACCTGGCGGCAGTGGCTTACCCCAATCACCCGCTTCAGCAGCCGCGTTGAGGACGCCCAAATGCTTGGGATGTTTCTGCATCAAGGCGCGACGAAACTCCAAGGAGTCCTTGCCCGCAGCGCGCGCGCACTCTTCAATGAAGCACTCCATGTAAATGCCGTTTTGGTTGGTGTTCACACCACGCCAAGGACCCACAGGCACATGGGTGTTGCGCATCACGTATTCAGTCAGCAAATGAGGCACGGTGTACCCCAGTTGGGCGTCGCCTGGCTCCTCCCAAAAACCCTGCAATTGACGGACGTCTTTGTTGTTCTTGATGGCCAAGGGTGCCAACAAAGCGTTCAGTGACTGACCAGACACGCGCACATGAAGCGCGGTCAAATTACCTTTGTCGTCAATGCCGGCAGACATCTTGGCCATTGAGATGGGGCGGTAAAAGTCGTGGGTCATGTCCTCCTCACGGCTCCAGACCAGCTTGATGGGCTTGCCCGGAAACTTTTTGGCCACCTGTGCAGCCTGATCCACATACTCTTGGTGACCCCCACGACGGCCTAAGCCACCACCCAAGTCCATCTTGTACACATCACACTGCGCCAACGGAAAACCGGTGGCCTCAGCCAACGCCGCCAGTGAGCCTTCGGCACTTTGTGTGGGCACCCACGCCTCAGCGCGGTTACCGGTGATGCGCACCGTGCAGTTCATCGGCTCCATCGTGGCGTGAGCCAAGAAGGGACTGGTGTAAGTGGCTTCCACTGTCTTCACGGCTTGCGCGATGGCGACGGGTGCATCGCCTACTTTGCGTTGCCAGAAATCGCCATTGGCCGTCAGACCTTCGCGCAACATCGCGTCGATGGTGGCGCTGGATTTGTCGCCATTCACACCGTCGTCCCACACCACCGGCAGTTCAGCCAAAGCAGTCTTCGCACGCCAGAAGGTGTCTGCCACCACGGCCAAGGTGCTGTCGTTGATTTGGACGACACCTTTGACGCCACGCATCTTGGCGATCTTGCTCTCGTTGTAACTCACCAACTTGCCCCCAAAGACAGGGCTTTGCATCACAGCCGCGTTGAGCATGCCGGGCAACTGTAAGTCGATGCTAAAAATTTTGCGGCCATCCACCTTGTCGGCCGTGTCCAAGCGACGCATCGACTTGCCGGCAATGCGCCATTGACTCGGTTTCTTCAAGACGATCTTGGCAGAATCGGGCATGGTGAGTTTGGCCGCGTCGTCAGCGACTTTGCCGTAACTGAGGGTTCGGCCCGAGATGGCGTGCGTGATCATCCCTTCTTTGGTCATCACTTCAGCCACTGGCACATTCCAGCGGTTGGCCGCAGCTTGCATGAGCATCTGGCGTGCTGTAGCGCCACCCCGGCGCACGTAATCGTGCGAGGTGCGAATGCCTCGACTGCCGCCTGTGGACATATCGCCCCAGGCACGCTTGCGCGCCAAGCTTTGACCAGGGGTTGGCATTTCTGTGGTGACTTTGGACCAATCGCAATCCAGCTCTTCAGCCACCAATTGGGCCAGACCCGTGCGCGTGCCTTGACCCATTTCAGAGCGGGCAATGCGAATCACCACCGTGTCATCGGGTTTAACCACCACCCAGAGGTTGATTTCGTTAGGGGTCAGTGTGGTGTACGCGGCTTGTGCGATGGCGTCTGGCGCAAAGCTCAGACCCAAGGCCAAACCACTGCCAACAGCAGCAGTGCTGACCAAGAAGTGTCGGCGGGACGTATTGAGTGTGGAGGTGTCTGTCATGAAATTTTTCCTCAGGCTTGTGCGTTGTTGTCAACCGACTCATAAGACGCTAAAACGTCGCCCAATTTCATTTGGCCGGCAGCCACATGAATGGCATCACGAATGCGCTGGTAGGTACCGCAACGACAAATATTGCTCATGGCGTCGTCAATGTCAGCGTCTGTGGGCTTAGGGTTTTGCGCCAGCAAAGCTGCAGCAGCCATCACCTGACCGGATTGGCAATAACCACATTGGGGCACATCCAACTCGGTCCAAGCTTTTTGCACAGCATGGGTGGCATTTTTTGACAAGCCTTCAATCGTGGTGACCTTCATCTCGCCGACGGCCGACACGGGAATAGAGCATGACCGCGCAGGCTTACCATTGAGGTACACCGTACAAGCACCACACTGCGCCACACCACAGCCATATTTGGTGCCTGTCAGCCCCAGCACTTCCCGCAGCGCCCACAGCAGGGGCATTTGCGGTTCGGCGTCGACATTGCGCACGGTTCCATTGACGTTGATTTTCATAACTTGTCTCCTTGTGTAATCTGTGGGTTAATTCTGCCGTACTTTTGGCAATTAATTTGGGATTGGCGGGTTCAATCGGTCAACAATCGATGGTGGGTAGCACTGGCCCCACACATCGGAGAATACTGGAGGACGCCGCTTCATTCGACCACGATGTTGTTGTTCCTGATCACAGCAGCAAACTTCTCGTGTTCGCTCCGGATGAACTGCCTGAAGTCATCGCTGCTTCCGGCGAGCACGACCATGCCCAAGTCTTCCAGTCGGCGCTTTACATCCTCAAGCGCCAAGACCTTGCGAAAGTCTTGGTTCAGGCGTTGCTGCACGGCCGGATTCAATCCGGCGGGCGCCAGCACACCCCACCATGCCACCAGCTCGAAACCCTTGATCCCAGCCTGTGCCAGCGTTGGCACGTCAGGCAATGACGGCGTACGCTGCGCGGTCGACACACCCAGTGCACGGATTTGCCCTGCCTTGATAAGAGGCAGGGCTGCGGGGGTGGTGTCGAACATGGCATCCAAGCGCCCGGCCACCAAGTCCGGGTAGGCGGGGCCTGCGCCCTTATAGGGTACATGCTCGATCTCGATGCCCGCCATGCTCTTGAACAGCTCCATCGTCAGGTGGGCCGTGGAGCCCTTGCCGCCGGAACCGTAGCTGAGTTTCCCGGGCTGCGCTCTGGCAGCGTTGAGCAGGTCCTGCACGGTGCGATGCGGTGAGCCGGCCGGCACCAGCAGCACCTGCGGAACGCCGGCCACATTGACGATGGGTGTGAAGTCCTTGTTCGGGTCGTAGCCAACCTTTTTGTACAGGCTGGGCGCGATGGCGGTTGGGCCTGAGGAACCAAGCAACAGCGTGTACCCGTCAGGCGTTGCACGTGCAACCGCGATGCTTCCCAAGGTGCCGCCGGCACCGCCTTTGTTGTCGATGATCAGCGGCTGGCCCCACTGGCGGGCCAGGGATTCACCCATCAGCCGGGCAAGGATGTCGCCGGACTGCCCGGCGGCGAAGGGCACAACCATGGTCACGGGCTTGACGGGAAATGCGGGGGAACTACCCTGGGCTTGAAGCAGCGGCGCGGTGAGCAGCAGCGCGGTGGATGTTATGAAACGGCGGCGGTCAAGCATGTCGGGGCTCCTCAGTTCTGGACAGAAATTCCTGCTGTATCTGGCGCTCAAAAGTCAGCACGCGCTGCACGCTGCCACGTTGCTCCATGCGCTCGAAATGACGCAGACAGTGCTGGAATTGGCTGAGGTCCAGCCCAAACAGCATGGCGCGGCGAAAGCACCAGTAAAAATAGATGTCCACCGTGGAGAACGCATTAAAAAACCAGGAACGTCCAGCAAGCCGCTCCTCGCACACCCCGAAATCTTGAAAGAGCTGGGCGGTCGCCAATCGCTTGACACTGTCCTCCGACCCCGGCAGGTCGCAGTAGCGCTGCGGGCGGTTGTGGGGAGTCAGGTGCGGGTGGACGCCAGAAGCGAACCATGCCAGCCACTCGATGGCCTGAAACTCCTGCGCACCCGACGGCATCAGGCCGGCGTGCGGAAACTGGCGAGCGATCCAGATCTGAATGGCCACGTTTTCAGTCAGTGGACAACCGTCGATCACCAACACAGGCAATTTGGCTTTCGGATTGAGCGCAAGAAACTCGGCGCGAAAGTGCTCAGCGCGCGTATGGTCAATGGCCTGCACCTCGAACGCGGCGCCCGCCTCGGTCAGCGCAACATAGGGAACCAGCGCGCAAGACACCGGCGCATACATCAGGGTGAGCATCATGGCGGGGGGCGATCCAGTTCAGATACCGCTCCAGCGGCTAGGAGATCAAGAAGCTTGGACATTGGGGAAATGCCTGCATTTTTATGGCCCCCAGCGGGTCCAAGAAGCACCCGCTGGGGACAAGACGCATTTTAAAAACTAAATTGAGGAGGCAATTTGTCTAGCGAGTTCAATATTTTTTTGGCGCGCCTTACCCGCGACTAAAAATAGATCAACGATGAACCAAATGTACAAACCACCAAACGTTAAAAGCTTTAAGACACCCAAACCGATGTCACCCAAAACGAACCGATCCACACCAAAAAACCCCAGATAAGCCGAAAAACCAAATATCGCCGTAGGATTTTTTGCTTGAACAGAATAACGAGCGAGGAAATCACTCTTTTTGTCATCCGGTATGGATTTATAAATCCCAAGCAGTTCCGTGGTGAAAGTCAAATCATTCATAAAATTACCCTTGTTAAAAAATTAATTTAAAAATACGATATTTTCTTTGGCGAATTCGATGTTGTTGCTTGTCGTTAGCATTCCTTTATGAATTAATCGGCTTTCTTGAGATCTATACCTTCAACACCATACAGTCCCTCTCCAGAGCACTTAACAACTGCCAAGGATTTAACGGAATTAGTCACCTCAACACCCGCCGTAAACTCTTGCGAGTTTTTATCTGCGTTTGTGAAGACAGCGTAGTTTGTTTTTCCATTTTTAAGATTAACGCTGTAGTACATACTTGAACCAAAACCCTCCCATTGATTCGTGGTCGCTGCAGCGCGATCTACTTTCAAGGTTAATTCGGGTGCATTTGGCGGCCCAAATGTATAGGTGATCTTGCCGTCACCGTCACAGAGCTCTATCCGCTTCCCTTTTTCGGTCATGCACGAGAAAATTGTCTTGGTGCCCGCCGTACAGGTGTCATTTTTGTCTTTGACTGGCGCCGCAGCCACTGCCACCGGTTGAGGGGCTTCGGCAGGGGCTGCCGCAGTAGGAGCCTGAATCACAGCACTGGCGGCCGCAACACAAGTCTTTGTATCCAGAACGTCCTGAAGCTTTTTGGCGTGCGTCGCGATCCAATCCGCACTGGGTTGTTCGCCTTGCTTGAGCTTCTCCTCAAATAACTTGTTAATTTCGAGTTGCCGCATCAGAAGTTCAGGCGTGACCTCT
Organism: Comamonadaceae bacterium; assembly: GCA_947378785.1. Classification (GTDB taxonomy): domain Bacteria; phylum Pseudomonadota; class Gammaproteobacteria; order Burkholderiales; family Burkholderiaceae_C; genus Polaromonas. The sequence goes on along the minus strand of CANCLK010000011.1, from coordinate 50,579 downwards.
CCACTGGGAATCTTGCAAACGATGGCTTTGTATTCAGCATAAAGAGCATCCTCAATAGGAAAAGGCTTTCCACAACTGATCAGAAACAAAGAAATTATAAAAATTGCGTATTTTATTTTCATATGACCTACAACGTCCTATTTAGTATTAAAAACAAGGCGAGGTAAGCAGAAATCTGCTGCCGAGCACGAATTTAAACTCTAGCAACAAAACGTAACGCCGTCCAGCTTTGGCGTTGCTTATGGAAATGATTTTTGTAAAGAAAGGAGCGTCCATCACAGTCATGATGGACCGGGAGACTGCTTCCCCGGTTGCCTACTTTGAAGCCAAGAGGCCAGCTCAGGTCTTGGTTTGCGCGCTTTGAATGGCGGCTTGTGCGCGATTGGCTGATTGGGTGGCTGCCTTGTTTTGAACAACCATGCCTAATAGCCTTGCGCCGTGCTCTACAGCAATCGACCCATACGATATGTCGCCATTGACCACAGCATCTTTGTGAAATTCAACACGCTCTGCCGCGTAAATATTGCCTTCGACTTTGCCAGCGACCAAGATGCGATGCGCCGTGATGTCGCCCTTCACCTCGCCCGTCAGCCCTATGGCCACCGAGATTTTGTTGCCCGGGGCTGTCTCGATATTGCCCATGACTTTGCCATCAATTCGGACACTGTCTAACAACACCAACCGACCAAAGATCGTGGTTGTACGCCCGACCAAGGTGTCAAACCGTTCTTGCGTTGCTGTGAAAGATTTGTTTTTGAGTTTTTCAAACATGGCAAGTAGGGCTGGTCATCGTTAGGGCGAGCGTTTGCTTGGCTAGAACTTCAAGGCGCTTTAACTGGCAATACTTGCATGGGGTTCAGCACCTTGCCTTGGTGAAAAATTTCGTAGTGCAAATGTGGTCCCGTGGAGCGGCCCGTGCTCCCAACATCCCCAATCACCATGGCAGTGTCGACGCGCGTGTTTTCAACAACGCGACGTTTGCTCAAATGGGCATAGCGGGTGACAAAATTTTCGGCATGCTTGATTTCAATCACATGGCCGTAGCCTGGGTCCCAATCGGACCGGACGACCACGCCTGGACCGGCGGCCAGCACTTTCGTTCCCACCTCAGCAGAAAAATCAAGGCCCTCATGCATGGCCAAAGCCCCTGTGAAGGGGTCGTTGCGAAGACCAAAGCCGCTGGTTAACCGAAAGTCGGGATCAATCGGCACGCCTATCGGCAAGGTCTCTAGCCACGCTAAATTATCTTTCCACTTTTTCTCATAGGACACCAAAGATTCGCTAACGCCCTTGGCTTGTTCTGCCGTTTGATGTAGCTCCATTTGCAGGGGTTGGCGAAAGAAAACACCCTTGAAATAGGGCTGCAATTGGGGTGAAATGAAAGGACCACCCTTGGCGTCATTTCTGGGGCTGAAGCTGCCCCTCAAGGCTGCAGGCGTAGCCAACTCCATGAATCGGTTCTTCATGGCCTCTAACTTCTTAACTTCTTGAACGTTGTGGTCAAGCACGTTTTTAAGTTGGTCGAGGCGGTCACGGTACACGGCTTCCATGCGCTTTTGCTCAAACTCACTGGTCACACCGCCCATGGAGCGAGCGAGCTCGGGGTTGTTCTCCACAGCGATGCGCAGGCCCACCAAGTTCAAAACAAAACCCAAAAACAGCAAGCCGGCGGCCAATGCCAAGGCCGCTAGCAAAACATTGCGAGCAGTGATGGAAATTTTTCTAACCTGGCTGGTCGGGCCAGAGAGCCACATAAGTTGCATACGAATCCGAACGAAGGGAGATGGATCTTAGGCATTTGATTGAGGGGATGGAGTCTACCCTAGGGTATGTATGCATATGGCATACCCCAGTATTTCAAAAAGCCTTGCTCACCCTTACCCGAAGAAACGAGCCAGAAAGCGCGTTGGCAGCCGTGATCGTCTTCATGCAGGAGACGTTGATGCTGGCGTCCATCCACTTTTCATCCGCGCCCGCGCCGCCGCAATATGGCTGCGCACAGCCTCCTCAGCGGCCTCAGGGTTCCTCTCTTCAAATGCAGACACTATCTTTCTGTGCTCCATGACTGCTTCGTCCGAGCCAAAGTTATTACTTTCAGGCACCACTGATAGCCTGGCCACAGACAGCAAAAGATGCAGCTCCCGGTATGACGCAGAAATCACTTGGTTATCGGCGCTGTCGACAATGGCCTGGTGAAAACTTTGTTCGGTCTCTAGGTATGCACGATAGTGTTTGTAGCTTGTGCCCTTTTGACGCAGCGCAGCCATGCTCGCGAGCGCCTTATTCATCGTCACCCGTGATTCAGGATCTTCGCGACCGGCTCCCATGCGGGCGCAATGCGCTTCAATCAGCAGGCGAAATTCAAGGAGCTGCTGCATCTGACGCGCATCCGGTAACGGGGCGACCGAAAACCCGGCGTTCACCGCAAACACAACCAACCCCTCAGAACCAAGCCGGACCAACGCTTCACGCAGTGGCGAGCTACTGATGCCGCACTCCCGTGACAAAGAGTCGATATTGAGTCGGGCGCCGGGCTGAAGCCGACGATCTAGGATTTGGCGCTTGAGCTCTTCATAGGCCAGCTCCGAAAGCGATGTCTTGATCAGACGCAACCCATCAGTCTGAATTTTTTTGATCATGGTCAATTCTGCTCATTTTTCTGAAATTATCACCTGTATTACAAACTTTTAGGCCCACTGCAGCGATGAAAAATCGTGCACGATGCATTGTTAATGAGCAAAACTATGCTTACACTGGGCTTGAACTACCGCATGTAAAAAATACTTTTGGCGGCCCTTGACTTTTCAAATGGAGACAAGAATATGAACCGTGCAACCCGATTCATCACGCGCTTATGGGGAGTAGCGTTGGCCGCGGTCACAGCCTTCGCGCCACACTTCGTCCAAGCTCAGGCGGTCGCTACGAGCTACCCCAGCAAGACCGTTCGTATCGTTGTGCCTTATCCACCCGGCGGGCCAAATGACCTCATTGCTCGGTTTTTAGCCCAAAAACTCACAGACAACCTGAAGCAAACCTTCGTCATCGACAACAGGGCAGGCGCCACCGGCATGACCGGCACCGATGCTGTGGCCAAGTCGCCCGCCGACGGCTACACCTTGTTGGTCAGCGCCTCAGTTCATGTGATTTACCCAAGCCTGTTCCAGAAAGTCCCGTTTGATCCGATCAAGGACTTCGCACCCATCAGCCTGATGGCGCGCGCACCGCTGGTGTTGTCGGTCAATCCGGCATTGAGTGTGAAGTCAGTTCAAGATTTAATTTCGATGGCCAAAGCGCAACCCGGCAAACTTCAATACGCTTCCTCTGGCAACGGCTCTGCAACACATCTGTCAGCGGAGGCCTTCAAGACACAGGCCGGTATCGACATGCAGCACATCGCCTACAAAGGCAGCTCCCCGGCCATGACCGATGTGATGGCCGGACATGTTCAGCTCGTCTTTGACTCCCTCGGATCCACCTTGCCCTACATCAAAGCGGGCAAGCTGCGCGCTCTGGCCATCACCTCATCAACACGATCGGCCGTTGCGCCCGAGATTCCGACCATTGCGGAATCCGGTGTGCCCGGTTATGACATCAGCACTTGGTATGGCCTGTGGGCACCTGCGGGCACGCCCAAAGAGATTGTTGACAAACTCTCGGCCGAGGTTCAAAAAATTCTCAAGTCAAGCGATATGCAGCAACAGTTAACCAGCCGCGGCATTGAGCCTGTTGGCAGTTCGGCTGCGGAATTTGCCGCGTACCACCAGACAGAAAAATTGAAATGGGCCAAGATCGTCAAGGACTCTGGCGCCAAGCTCGACTGATAAAAACCGCGTCCTACTTCCCAAATACAACCCAGAAAGATATGTCGTGGACCGCATCAAGAACGTAGAAATTTCGCTTTACCAAGTGCCGCTGAAGAAGCCTGTCAGCGACGCAAAAGTCCTGACTGGTCGTCAAAAACCGTTGGCGCATGTCGACATGCTCACCGCCACCATTGAAACCAACCACGGCGCCGTGGGTTTCGGCTTTAGCTACTCACTGCGAGCCGGCGGTTCTGCACTTTTTGCGCATGCCAAGGACCTGGCTGGCGAGTTGATCGGTGAAGACCCCAACGACATTGGCAGGCTTTGGGAAAAACTGGCTTGGCTCGGCGCATCAGTCTCGCGCACAGGGGTGTCAGTGCAAGCCATCGCCGCTTTTGACATTGCACTGTGGGATCTCAAAGCCAAGTCGGCCAAGGTATCGATCGGAAAGTTGCTCGGCACTTACAGGGAAGGTGTACCTTGCTACAACACCTCAGGTGGCTACCTGTCGGCGTCCACAAGTGAAGTGCTTGAGAACATTGACGCATCGCTTCATCGCGGTCTTGGGGGGATCAAGATCAAGGTCGGCCAGCCGGATACAAAAAAAGACATCGAGCGTATCGCTGCAGTCCGGCAGCATGTCGGTGACAGCGTTCCGATCATGGTGGATGCCAATCAGCAGTGGGATTACACCACCGCCTTAAGGGTCGGTCGCGTGCTAGACCAATACCACTTGACGTGGCTCGAAGAGCCGATCAGCGCCTACGACTACCAAGGGCATGCGCGCCTTTCAGAAAGGCTCGACACGCCCATTGCAACCGGCGAGATGCTCAGCAGCGTGGCCGAATGCGGAGAGCTGATTCGTCACAACTCCGTGACATTCATCCAGCCCGATGCACCACGCGTAGGCGGCATCACGCCATTCATGAAGATCGCTAGCCAAGCTGAGAACCAACGGCTGAAACTCGCACCCCACTTTGTGATGGAAATCCACGTCCACCTCGCATGCGCATACCCACATGAAGCTTGGGTCGAACACATTGAATGGCTTGAACCCGCGTTCAATGAACGACTGACCATCAAAGACGGTCTTATGTTGCTGCCGACCCAGCCGGGGCTCGGATTCACCTTGGCAGATCAGGCCACCCAGTGGCTGGCGCACAGCGTGAAACTTTAGATCAAGCTTTCAAAAAGCCTTGCTCACCCTCACCCGAAGAAACGAGCCAGAGAGCGCGTTGGCTGCCGTGATCGTCTTCATATAGGAGACGTTGATGCTAGCGTCCAGCGGTTTGATCAAGGCGGTGAACAATGCCCCGGCGCTGGTGTCATAGAACTTGCCGTATTTGTCGATCGAGTCCGGCTGGTATTGCTGGACATACAGCAGGTGTGGCCCCACCGAGCCAAAGGAAGTTCGGTACAGGGCGGCCAAGTCAACACCACCGAAATTACCGCTGCGGACATCGGTGTCCCTGTTGCGGGTGTTGAAACCCAGCGACACTTTGGCGCCCAGACGCCAATCTGGCGTGGCGTTGTACGACACAGCTAAACCCGTACGCAGCGTGTAAAAGTTGCCAAACCCGATATTGGGCGTGCTGCCCGACGGGCTGTACTTGCCGGTGGGCAAGGCCAGCGTGAGCCCGGTGACCAGCAGCATATCGGCATCCCGATAGACCCAAGACCCAGCGATTTCTGCATCCCCCCAGCCCTGCACCACACCACTGGCGTCACTCCCTCTGGCAGCCAATCCGGCTTCGTAACTGCTGTTCAAATTGCTCTGGACAACGCCATTGACATAGGGACTTAGTCCGGTGGCGGTGGGCACCGGACCGGTCAACCGCACATCCCTTTCTTGCCTGAGCATGTAGGGAAGCGTGAAGGTGGCGATCAGCCTGCCACCGGCGTAGTGAGGCTCTGTCAAGTAACCCATGACCAAGCTGGCTTGGGTCTGGGTTTGCCTGAGGTCCATCGTGACTTGGGACGTGTAATTAACGGCCGTCGGAAGCAGCGCCCCTGTCGTGGGGTTGGTCGTGATGGTTTTAGTCTCGAACGTCACCAGTGGCTTGCCGTCACTGCCCACCACTTTGTCAATCTTGGCGGCAGTGATCGCCGTGCTCCCGTACCAGCCGGGTTCATTCAGTGCAGCGCCAATTTCTCCACCCAAGTTGCCGGCCATCGGGAAGCGGAGTTTGTAATCTTCCGCCGCGAAAGCGGTCTCGGCACCAGCCAGAGCACACAGGCAAAAGAGAATTTCAGCGGGCCAGCCGCGGAGGAAGGTAGGGACGATCACGGGAGAGATCATCTCCGACTATCGGCTCACTCACAACAAAAAGAGGCGTAAAAATCCAAAAAAAGCTTTGGTAGCGATTTAAATCAATACGCCGACTCAAGACGCAGAGCGACGGAATCTAGGCCGTGCGGTCAGTTCAAACGGGCGCCATTTGCAGAAGCTTCATTGAGCTGCGTGTCCAATTTGTCGTAAAACTGGCGCATTTCTTCGACTGTTTGAGGTTTGGCAGGCGCGTTGGAGCTGGGACTTCTGGAGATATCGAACTTCACATCCGCGCGGATCTGGCTGTCTTTGGCGCCATGCTCGATGCCGCCACCGGCACCGGGAGCACCAACAACCCCGCTTTGCTGCGCGGCTTTAAAAAGATGCTCTTTCTTCAACTTGTAGTGGCGCATCAAGGTGGCAATCTCCTTCAACCCTTTGGCCACTTCAGCTTCACGCGCCTTTTCCTTTGCCAAAATCATCGCACGCTGGTGGGCAGCCGCAGCCAAGGTTTCTTCAGCGAGCTTTTGTTGCAAGGCAGCCATCTGATATTGCAGCTCTTCAAGGGCGGTCATGCGTTTCTCCGAGTCAAAGTAAAAGTAAAAATAGTCAACTGACTACTTGTCTTAATTGACACGAATCGTAGCCACACGACTTGCGCCAATGACCACAAATCCCCGTAAAGACTCACCATTTCTCACGGTTTTAAGCTCTTCAGATGATAAATTCCTGACCACTGGCTTCAAGAGCGCAAGTTGCGTGGGCCGGGCTAAATTTATGCTGCGTCTGGTTTTTTTATTAGTGTTTGCGCTTTTCCAAATGCCTGGGTATGCGGCAGAGCAGGGCTATTCAGTCACGAAGGCGTATCACCGGGATACTGCGGCAGACGTGTCGATAAACGCCGTCGCCACAAGCCAGTTCACCCCCTACGACGGCCCTTTGCGCCTCGGGTTTGAGCCGGCTGCGGTCTGGGTTCAGTTGACACTGACGCCTTTGAAGCCAATTGCCGCCAAGGGTGTCGACGCCAACAATCCGCTGATTCTCCGGGTGGGCCCCCATTCGCTGGACCGGATTGAGCTTTACGAGTTCATTGCCGGACAGTGGACAAGACAGGTGGGGGGCGACCAGCAGACAGCAACATCCAATATTTGTCCTGACGATTACCACTGTTTTGTCTTGAGCCAAGGGAGGGCATCCACCAACCCGATTTATCTGAAAGTGACAACTCAAAACGTGATGGTCATTGAAACCGACATCTTGCGCGCAGACGCACTGACGACGGTCGTGGCCAGGCGTGTCAGCCAAATCACTTTTTCCATGACGATTGCGGTCTTTTTTCTCGTTCTGGGTGCCGTTTTACTCGCGTTTGAACGCTCCATCCTGCTGCTGACTTACAGTGTCTTTCAATTAACTGTCGTGCTTTTTGTCGTCGCCAACGTCGGCCAACTGGCTCACCTTCTGCCGGGTTTACAGACAGACAGCGTGGACAAAATAAGTTTTAGTATTTTTTTCGCCAGGGTGGGGATGACTGCACTGATGGGCTGGGCACTGTTGGCGTCGCACCAGCCTTCGCGCACTTACAAAAAAATGATCCTAGCGATGCTTTCGCTCTGCGTCATCAACCTAGGCTTGATTTTTTCAGGGCATGTCCAGACCGCCAGCAAAATTAATTTTTTCTTATTTTTCATCAACCCTTTCATACAAATTTACGGCCTTTTATCAGCCGAAAATCTCTCTAAAGCGCGGCGCCTCATTTATGTGTTTTGTTATTGCGTCAACATTGTGCTGATCGCTTTGGGGTCCTTATTCGTTTTTTCGAATATGTTGGTCGTCGGCCCCATTGGCTTCTTTCACAGTGGAAACGACTGGCGACTGAATGGCGTGATCTTCGGACTTGTTCTGTTCTTGATCGTTCTCAGTGAGCAGCGCTTGAGAAATTCAGCCCGATTGGTTGAACTTGAAACACTGCGGTCAATCGCAGAACAAGCGCGAGCCAATGAAGACAAACTCAGCGAGCGGCGCGCACTGGTCGACATGCTGACGCACGAGTTGAAAAATCCGCTGGGGACCATCCGCTTTGCGCTGGCGTCGCTCAAGCGCCAGATCACCGGCGACTCCGACTCCCTGCAACGTATTCAGCGCATTGATGCGTCGGTGAACCGGATGGATGACTTGATTGAACATGTGGCGCGCTCCAACAAGATTGAGCGAACAGACGTCATGCAGCAACCCTCATTCACTCCTGCGAATGAATTTATTCAAGAGCTGATCCAAGAATACCCAAACGTCGATAGATTCAAAATCTCCATCCAAGAAGGCTCGGCCTTTAAAGCCGACCGGCAAATGCTCCTCGTGATCCTGGAAAATCTCTTGAGCAATGCGCACAAGTACGCAGCAGTTAATGAAAAAATAATGGTGACCGTCACCACCGAATCTGATGCCGGCACAACTTGCTTTGAGATCAGCAATGCCGTTGCTGAAGACCAGGAGCCCGATGAGTCGCGTTTGTTTGAGCGGTATTACCGTCACCCCGGCGTGCAAAACCAACCCGGCATGGGAATTGGTTTGAGTTTAGTGCAGTCTGCCGCACAAAAAATTGGTGCCCGCGTGCTGTTTCGCAAAGAAAAAAAACACGTCATTTTTACAGTCAGGATTCCAAATTGATCAAGTCCAAACCGCTCAAAGCCAAGGACGCTTCGCACTCGCTGGTTGTCGCCTTGGTCGAAGACGATCGTTTTTTGCGAGAAGAAATTGTTATCCACTTATCAGCCACGGGATTCGTTGTGCATGCGGTCAACAGCGCATCTGCCTTGGATGATTTGCTGGCACGCGAGGCGGTTGACCTGTTCATCATCGACTTGAACTTGCCCGGCGAAAGCGGCTTGAGCCTGTGCAGGCGGCTCAGGCAGACCCTCCCCGCCGCAGGCATTGTGATCATGACAGCGCGGGTCGCACTGCAAGACCGCATCTCAGGCTACCAGGACGGTGGGGCCGACATGTACCTGACCAAGCCGATCGCCCCAGATGAACTGGTGCTGGTGCTGTTGAGTCTAGGGCGCAGAGTCAAAAAAATTATTGCTCAGGATGAGTGGTCAATGAACTTGCGGGACCGCACTTTGTCGGGCCCACAGCCTGGGCAAAAACTCAGGCTGACACACCGTGAAAAATCGCTTTTGGTGGCCTTGATTCAGGCCAAAGACAACACCTTGTCGTCGGGCGTCTTATGCGACCTGTATGGCAATGACGACACCGACGATTTGATGAGCAAACACGCACTTGAAGAATTGGTGGCCCGCTTGCGCAAGAAATTCAAAGCGGTGCAATTGGAAGGCGACGAAGCGGCCATCAAATCCGTCTGGGGCGTCGGCTACGAATTGTGTCTAGCCATCACGCTGGTGTAGGCCAGTCGTCAGGTATTGCCCTGATGTCACTGTCCCCGTTTTAACTCATAATATTTTGACGCTATTGGGTTGATACTTCAGGAGACTTCTATGCAACGCCGACATTTACTGCGCTCTGCCGCTGCGCTGGCTGTGCCTCTGCTGGGAGCGCGTGGCGTTGCGCAGGCGCAAAGTTTTCCAACCCGATCCATCAAGCTCGTCATCGCCTTCCCGGCTGGTGGGCCGACCGACATCACGATGCGGGTGCTGGCCGACAACGCATCAAAGGTTTTGGGTCAGCCGGTGATTGTTGAAAACAAACCCGGTGCTGGTGGCACGCTTCCCGCCTTGCAGTTGCAGTCATCCGCAGCCGATGGCTACACCTTGGGACAAATTCCGTTGGGCGTGTTTCGTCTTCCATACACCACCAAGATCAGTTGGGACCCGATCAAGGACATCAGCTACGTGTTGAACGTGACCGGCTACGCTTTTGGCGTCGTCGTACCAACGGACTCACCACTCAAAACCTGGGCCGATTTTGTGGCTTGGGCCAAAGCCAACCCAGGCAAGTTGAGCTACGGCTCGACTGGCACCATGACCAGCCCGCACCTGACCATGGAGCTGATCGCGCAAAAGCTAGGCTTGGAGTTGCTGCACGTGCCCTACAAGGGCAGTGCCGACCTGATGCAGTCGATCATGGGCAATAACATCATGGCCGCCGCCGACTCCACCGGTTTTGCGCCGCAGGTTCAAGCGGGCAAGTTGCGCGTCCTCAACACTTGGGGAGCGGAACGCTTGGCCAAGTTTCCAGACGCGCCCACGCTCAATGAACTCGGACTGGACATGGTGCAGAACTCACCCTTCGGCATTGGTGCGCCCAAGGGCACACCGCCCGAGGTTGTTAAGCGCTTACACGACGCCTTCAAGCAGGCGATGGAACAAGAAAGCTACAAAACCGCGCTGGCCCGCTACGACATGGTGCCCATCTACATGAACAGCGCGGCTTACACACGTTTCGCCCAAGAGACTTTCCTACGCGAAAAAGCACTGGTCGAAAAACTCGGCTTGGCCAAGCCGATCTGACCGGCTCAACTGGCCGTGACGCCAGCGCTCTTGATGACCTCGGCCCACTTGGCCGTTTCACTGGCGATGAAGGCATCACAGGCTTGTGGTGTGCTGCCTTCGGCAAACGTGCCCATGGCATCCAGCCGCGTCCGAGCAGCGTCGCTGCGGATGATCCGGCTGACCTCGTCAGACATGCGCTGCACGATGTCACGCGGCGTACCCGATGGGCAAATCATGCTGGCCCACGTGCTGCCGGTGAAGTCCTTCAAACCCTGCTCAATGAAGGTGGGGACATCAGGCGAAGCAGGCAGGCGACGGTCGCTTGAAACACCAATCAGTCGAATACGACCAGTTTTCCCGGGCTGGATCAAATTGGTGGGGGCATCAAACAGCAGCTGAATATGCCCGCCCAACAAATCGGTGAGCGCAGGCGCAGAACCCCGATAAGGGATGTGCACCATGTAGGTTTTGGTGATGGCTTTCAGCAACTCGGTCGTCAGATGCGCAGCAGACCCATTGCCAGAGGACCCAAAACTGACCTTGCCCGGATGGGCTCTGGCATAAGCCACCAGCTCGGTGGCATTTTTGAACGGCGCGTCGATCGGTACAGCCGCTAGCAAGGGCGATATGCCCATCAGGGAAACGCCGACCAAGTCTTTCTCGGGGTTGTACGGCAGCTTGGGGTAGAGGGTGGTGTTGGCCGCATGGGCCGCAATCACGACGCCGAAAGTGTGCCCATCAGGCGCGGCTTTGGCCACGGCATTGACACCGATGATGCCGTTGGCACCCGGCGTGTTTTCAATCACCACGGTCTGACCCAGCCGGCTTTGCAAACCCGCTTGCACCAGACGAGCCATCTGGTCAGTGAAACCACCTGCGGTGTACGGCACGATGAGGCGGATGGGGCGATTCGGCCAAGCGCTCGACTGGGCCATTGACGGGGAGATGGACGGCAGTGCCGCAGCGGCCAGACCGGAGGCTGCAAGCTGAATAACGCTGCGTCGTGACAGTGAATTTGACATACCGGTCTCCTGCTTGATTGTTAACGTGGCCCCCTCATGATGACATTTTTTGATGCAGATCGCGCAGTTCACGCTTGAGTACTTTCCCGATGGCGCTGCGCGGCAATTCGTCAATAAAGTACAGCGTAGCCAAGCGCTGCATCTTGCCAGCACGGGCGTTGTACCAAGCCATGATCTGCGCAGCCTCATCGGTCGCGCCAGACCGGCGTCGCACAAACGCGACCGGGGTTTCACCCCACTGTTCGCTCGGCACACCGGTCACAGCGACGTCTTGCACGCCCGGGTGCTGGCGCAGTTGGGCCTCTAGATCACTGGGGTAAATATTGAAGCCGCCGCTGATGATCATGTCCTTGCGGCGGTCCAGCAGCGTGAGGAATCCATCGGCATCAAAACGACCCACGTCACCGGATCGAATAAAGCGCTTGCCGTGGGCGTCGAACCATTCAACCTCGCGTGTCAGCTCAGGCCGGCGGTGGTAACCGGTCATCATGCCAGGCGAATGACCGACTATTTCACCGATCGCACCGGCGGGCAACTCATGGCCTTCTTCGTCGATCAGCCGCATGTCGCTGGTAGCGGCCGGTTGGCCAATGGTGTGAAGTTTGTCGGGGTGCAAGTGCGCCACCAAGATGCAGGAGCCGCCGCCTTCGGTCATGCCATAGAACTCGACCAGCCCGCCTGGCCACCGGGCCAGAACATCTGCCTTCAGCTCAGCGCGAAACGGGGCGCTGGTACAGAACTTGGCTTTGAACGCCGACAAGTCAAACTCGCCAAACTGAGGCAAAGCCATGATGCGCTGGTACTGCACCGGCACCAGCATGGTGTGGCTGGCACGAATAGCTTGGGCGATCTGGAGGTAACGCAGGGCATCAAAGCGCGCCATCAGCCGCACGCAACCGCCCCATGCCACCGTCGGGAAAAAAGACACCAATGTGGTGTTGGAGTACAGCGGCGTTGCCAGCAGCGTGACGCTCTCAGGCCCATAAGCAAAACCTCCCCCGCGCACCACATGAGCCCAGCGCATGCCGTGTGACTGCACAATCCCTTTCGGCGTGTCTGTGGTCCCCGACGAGTAAATGATGTTGCACGGGTCTTCGGGCGCTATGTCGACCGGAATAGGCTGCACAGGATCGGCGACGAGCCAATCTTCCCAGTGCGGCCAGTGCGGGCCGGACTTGACGTCGGGCACATTCGGAGCCTGATCCAGCATCACCACCTTGGCACTGGCCATCCCATCAGCCTGAAGCAGTTGACGGGTCGACGTGTCAACAAAGAGCACGCGGGCCTGCGCATCGCCCAGCATCGCGGCGAATACCTGCGGCGTGACCGACGGTGACAACGGTGCCACCACCGCGCCACAACGCAGCACCCCCAAGAAAACGGCAGCGTAGCGTACGCAAGGAGCCGCGCAGAGAGCTGCCACATCGCCAAGTCGCAGGCCATCGCGCTGTAATGAGGCAGCCACCGAGTCCACCAACTGATCCAGCTGCGCCCAAGTCAGGGCAATCTCGTCATCACACATCGCGAGGGCCTGCGGACGTTGCCGTGCGTGCTCTCGCACGAGGTCAGGCAGGGCTCGAAACGGCGGTAAGGCGGCTGTAGCGAGCGGCTTATTCATGGCGGCTTGACTGGTTTCCATCACAGCACGCCAAGCGTTTTGAGTTCGGCTAAGCGCTCGTCGCTGAGCCCAAGCAAGTCGGTCAAAATGTCGCGCGTGCCTTCACCCAATTCTGGCGGTGCATGGCGCACCGGTAAGCGCTCACCATCCAGTCGATAGGGCGGTGCCATCACATGGGTGCTGCCCGCCACCGAGTGCGGCTGCTGCGTCACCAGACCACCACGCTCGGCACGTTCTGAGGTCAGCGCTTCATACAAGCCCAGCACTTCACCACATGGAATCCCTGCGGCCTTGAGGCGTTGTAGCAGGCGCTGGCGCGAACGGCAGCCCAGCTCGCGCAGGATCTCGGCCATCAGCGCCTCACGGTGGGTGCCGCGCCCTAGGTTGCTCTTGAAGCGCTCGTCATCGGCGAGGTCGGGGCGATCAATCACGGTGCGGCAAAAGCGCTCAAACTGGGCGTTGTTGCCCACGGTGATGACCAGTGGGCCATCCTCAGCGTTGAACACACCATAGGGCACGATAGACGGATGCGCATTGCCGTAGCGCGGCGGGTCTTTCTGCATCAGCATGGCTTCCAGCCCGTAGTAGGCCGAAATCATGAGGCCGCAGTCGAACAACGCCATCTCGATATGACGCCCACGCCCGGTCTTTTGACGCTCAAACAAAGCGGCCAAAACGGCCTGCGCGGCATACATGCCGGTGAACATGTCCACCGCGGCTACACCGAATTTCAGCGGTGGCTGATCCGGCTCGCCATTGATCGCCATCAGGCCAGCCTCGCCCTGCACCACTAGGTCGTAGCCGGGACGTGCCGCCTCAGGCCCACTGCGGTCGTAGCCCGAAATCGAACAGTAAATGAGGTCGGGGCGCACCGCCTTGATCTGCTCGTAACCAAGCCCCATTTTTTCAGCGCCGCCGAACTTGAAGTTCTGAATCACCACGTCGGATTGCCGCGCAAGGCCCAGCACAATCTCCACAGCCTCGGGCTGATGCAGGTCCAGCGTGATGGATCGCTTGTTGCGGTTCATGCTGTTGAAGTAGGCGGTTTCGGTTTTGCCGACGCGTAGGCCCCAGTCGCGGGTGTCGTCGCCACGCTCCGGGTGTTCAACCTTGATGACCTCAGCGCCAAAGTCACCCAACACCATGCCGCACATTGGACCGGCCAACACGCGGGACAAGTCCAGCACGCGGATACCGGCCAGCGGTAAGGCAGCATTCTGGTGTGTCATGCGGATTTTTCTTCAGTCCAGCGTGATGCCAGCTTTGGTGATGATGGCACCCCACTTGCGCGATTCGCTGTCAATGAATGACTTGAATTTCGCAGCCGAACCACCGCCAACGATGAGACCCTGCTTGGCCATGGTCTGGCGAAATGCAGGTTCTGCCATGGCGGCGTTCACGTCAACATTGATGCGATGGATGATCTCGGCACTGGTGCCTGCCGGTGCAAATAGGCCATTCCATGCGAGTGCGTCAAAACCAGTGAATCCAGCTTCGGCCACCGTGGGCAACTCAGGGCGTGCAGCCAGCCGCTGTGGGCTGGTGACGGCCAGCAACTTCAGCCGCCCACCCTGCACCAGCGCCAACAAAGCCGGCTCGACTGCCAGCAGCGCCTGGGTTTCGCCCTGAGCCACCGACATGGCCGCAGGCGGCGAACCATTGAAAGGCACATGTGTCGCCTCAAAGCCAGCCGTGGTTTTCAGCAACTCCATCGACAGGTGTGATGAACTGCCGAGGCCGACAGAGGCGTAGCTGACCTTGTTGCCCTGCGACTTGGCCCAGACCAAAAACTCGCGCAGGTTGTTGGCCGGGTGATTGGCCGGCACCGCCAGCACGTTGGGTTGGGAGGTCGTCAGGACGATGGGGAGTAAGTCCTTGGCCGGGTCGTAGGCCATCTTTTTGAACATGAAGGGGGCGAAGGCGATCGGGCCATTGAAGCCAATGCCCAAGGTGTAGCCGTCAGGCGCAGCCTTGGCCACCGCATCCATGCCAATGGTGCCGCCAGCGCCGGGCTTGTTGTCCACAATCAGTGGCTGACCCCAGCGGGACTTCAGCGCCTCGCCCATGCTGCGAACGATCACGTCCAGCGAACTGCCAGCCGGTGCCGGCACGATCACGCGAACGGGCTTGTCCGGCCAGCTTTGTGCAACCGCTGGCTGCGCCAGCGCAACCAGAGCGAAGACGCTCAGCGCGGCCGCAATCAATGTAGACAGATGGCGTCTTGAAATAGAAGGCTTCATGGATTGACTCTTGCGGTTGATAACATCATTTTTGTATTGACTCTGCAGCTTCGCATCATAGGATGGCATTTTGATGGATCAAGGTGCGCTAAACCGCAAAAATACCATCCTCTGCGTGACCTAAAATTCATGCCAATAGTTGAGCCACCGATCTGCAGTGGCTGACCGATCCTACACACACAACGCCTGCACATTCATGACCCTTCAAATTGCAGACATCACGTTGCCGATCTTCGTCATCGTCTTCATCGGATTTATATACAGCCGAAAAGTCAAGCCCGACTTGGCCGGGGCCAACAAGTTGATCGTCGATGTGGCTTTGCCCATCTTGATCTTCACATCGCTGTCGACCAAGAGCTTTGATGCTGTCGCGGCGGTGTCGTTCACCGGTGCGGCGCTTCTTTTTATCTTGCTGAGCGGACTTTTGGCCTTGCCGGTGGCCAGGTTGTCGGGCGCTTCATGGCGTGCATTTTTGCCGTGCACCATGTTCACCAATGTCGGGCCGGTCGGCATCCCATTGATTGTGTTGGCCTTTGGGGCCACAGGACTGGCGTCGGCAGTCGTGCTGCTGGTCATCTCTAATCTGCTGCACTTCACGCTAGGCTCTGCGGTGATGAGCGGTCGAGTCGACTGGCGCATGGTCTATGCGAACCCATTGGTCTGGGCCACGGTGCTTGGCGTGACGTTTTCACAACTGCAATGGGCCCTGCCCACGTGGTTTGTCACGCCACTGGGCATGATTGGCAACGTGCTTGTGCCGATGATGCTTTTGTCACTGGGAGCACGTTTGTCAACCAGTCAGATCAGCGACGTCAAGGTTGGCTTACAGGCGTCTTTTTTGACCATGGCAGTGCGACTGGTCACTGTTTTTTTAATACTCCAGCTGATCCCGCTGCAAGGTGTCGAACGCGGCACTTTGATTCTGTTCGCCTGCCTACCCCCCGCTGTTTTCAACTTCATGTTGGCCGATAAATTTCAGGTTGAACCGAACAAAGTGGCATCCATGGTCGTCGTCGGTCACTTAGCCAGTTTGCTTTTTTTACCGCTGGGCATCTGGTTGGCGTTCTAACGAATCTAATCCGCTGGCTGCAGCAAGCTGGCCAGCTGTCGCGCATCATTTTCGTTTTCAATTGCCCAGACCGTCGCGCATAAACGAGCAGCTTGCGCTGCCCCCAGCACCGGGCCCAACAGTTCCATGCATTTGTCTTGCAGCTCTTGCCGGGTCATGGGATTGCCAGGCGTTCCTCGAACGGCCAAGGTGTGTTCGCGCAGCGTATCGCCGTTGGTCAGCGTCACCTCAACGATGCCTTGGCGACTTGGCATGGCGCGCGACAAAACATCGTCACCCTGCAGTGTGATGCCATTTCGAATGGCCAACACTTGCGGGTCTTCCATGCGAGGACGGTCGTGGGCAGAGGCAAAGCTCATGGCACCATCCAGCAGCAACACGGCCAACAAATGTTGCAGGCAAATTTCTGGCATGTCGCGGTTGTTGACGATGGTCAGCGACTCGTGCGGAATACGCACATGCATGGCACGCACGTCCGCGGCGCGTAAACCATGTTTGCGAATCAACAAATCAAGTGCATCGACGGGTGCTTGTATGGGAGAGCCCACCGTCCAACGTTTGATACTGGTGCCCAAGAGTTCATAGCGCGTACCGAGTTCGCGCCCCAACGCAGTTCGGTCTGGCGATTCACCGTAAGCATCGTAAAAACACCGCTCACCTGAGAAAACATCATCGACACCGGTGAAGCCGAGCGCCACCATCAGCGCCGCTGTCATCCCATTGCGGGCCGCCATACCGCCGAAGTCAAAGGCTTTCTCAACATGGTCTTTGTCACGCATCCAGCAAGACACACCTGACGCCTGCTGCGCGGCATACGACATCAGGTAGCGGGCTTGCTGGGCATCCACCCCGGCCAATGCGCCGGCTGCGGCAGCTGCGCCAAAATTAGGACCGAAGGTATGGCTGGAGTGGCCGGCCGCTCTGAAGGCATAGGGGTCGAGCGACAGGGTCAGTCGGCAGCAGACGTCGTAGCCGAGCGTCATCGCACGCAACACGGCCGTGCCGCTGCGGGCGTACAGCTCTGCTGCGGCCAGCACCGCAGGCACGATGCCGCAGCCAGGATGCGTCAGCGAGGCCGCGTGCGAATCATCCGTTTCATCGGCATGCGCAAACATGCCATTGGCCATGGCCGCGTTGATGGCGGTGGTGCGCAAGGTCGTCCCGGCCAGAACCGCTTGCGTTGAACTGATACCTTGCGCCTCAACAAAGGCGATGGCTTTTTGACCCGCGAGGAGTTGCGAGCCAGACACCATTGAGGACAAGGTGTCTAACAAATGAAACTTGGCCTTCTCAACGACCTCAGGCGGCAAGGGCTGCGCCAATGCACTGGCGATATAGGCCGACAGCGCAGGCATCGGCGTGAGGGTCTGACTTAGCGTTGTCATGCGCACAGCTTGATCAGTTCACGAACATCCGTGAGACGTTCCAGACCCAAGACCAGATCGATCACTTGTTTGGCGCGTTCCTCGCCAAGGATGGGAACTGCATTGGCTAAAAACTTCACCTGCAGGGCAGCGTCTGACATCGGGTTTTTCACCGTGCCAGTGGCATGCGCAATGTGTGCCGTGTAGACCTGGCCATGACGCACCATTTCAGCCATGGCTTCGTCACGCCGCAAACTGTCATCAGCCACCACGCTGATTTTGTCGCGCACCGACACAACGCGAGCATCCATGGCCCGTTCGTCGGTGTATTGCGCCACGCCCGCTTCGCCGTCGATCAGCGCGACGGCGGCGCTGTGATAAATGCTGAATTTTGAATGCAGCCCGGTGGTGGGTGCCACCGTACCGGTGATGGACACCACCAAGGGATGGACGCGCAAGGTGATGCTTTCAATATCTTCCAGGCGCAGCTGCGGGTCTTTGCCAAGCGCAATCATGGCGTCAATGGCAGGGTGCAACACCACGCCACAGGCATAGGGCTTGTGACCGTTGCCGTCAATTTGCCATTCGGTGCCGAGCAGGGCCGTCATCTGCTCAGGTGTCGCGACATCGCTGTAAATGCGGCTGAAGCCGCGCTTGCCTTCAACGATTTCTTCGCTGCTGTCAAATCCAGCTTCTGCAAGCTGCGCCGCCAGCAAACCATTGGAGGCCGCGCGACCCGCATGAAACGACTTGCACATGGTGCCGCGATTTTGCTGCATGCCAGAAGCTTGCGTTCCGGCGATGCCCAGCGCGTAGGTGATGCGCTGCGCGTCGAGATGGTTCAATTTGGCCACCGCCGTCGCCGCAGCGAATGTGCCCAAGGTACCGGTCAGGTGCCAGCCGCCCGGGTGGTGTCCGGGTGCCGAGCGACCAACCCGTAAACCAGCTTCAAAACCGCTGACATAAGCGACGATCAAATCCTTCCCGGACACCGGCGTACGCTCTGCAGCCGACAACAAGGCGGCCAAGACGGGCGAACTCGCGTGCAACACGACACCGCCCATGTGGGTGTCGTCGTAGTCAAGCAAATGCCCCATCTGGCCATTCACCAAGGCCGTGTCGCTGTGCGAGAGTCGAACAGCACGACCTAAAACGGTGGCGCGGGGACTGCTGCCATTGGCCTCGAGCACCGCGATGACTTTGTCGATGGTCGGATGACGGCTGGCCGCCAGCGCACAACCCAACCAATCGAGCACACCACGCCTCGCGGCGTGCACCGTGGCGGGGGGTAAGTCTTCAAATTTTAATTGCCCGATGAAGCTGGCAAATTCTTGTGTGTAAGCGGGGCCGTCACCGGCCCGGATATGCATTCCCATTCTTTCGTCCTATTCGACTTTGATGCCGGCGGCACGAATTATCTCGCTCCAACGCTTGGTCTCTGAATCGAGCACATCGCCAGCTTCCGCTGCGCCGCCACTGGCCGGTTCCATTTCGTAGGTTGCCAGACGCTGCTGCATAGCAGACGTTTTGAACGCCAACGCAGCCGCCGCTTGTAATTTCTTCAGAACATCCGGCGGGGTCTTGGCCGGCGCAAACACACCGTACCAGCCAGCGACTTCGTAATCGCGGATACCGCCTTCAGCGAGTGTCGGCAAATGGGGCAACGCCTGCATTCGCTTGCTGGATGTCACCGCCAAAGCCCGAAACCGCTTGCCCGCTATTTGCGACTTCATTTCTGACACAGAGCCAAACATCATTTCGACTTCACCCGCCATCAGGGCATTCAAGGCAGGGCCTGCACCTTTGTAAGGCACGTGAACGACGTCAATACCCGCTTTACTTTTAAGCAGTTCAGCAGCGAGATGAATCGCAGAACCCGCACCGGCAGATGCGTAGTTGTACTTGCCAGGATGGGCCTTGGCCAGCGCCACCAGTTCGGCCACCGTGCTGGCCGGAAAGTCATTCTTCACGGCGAGGATGTAGGCCGAGCGACCGATCAACGCCACGGGTTCAAACTGCTTGGGGCTGATGCCAGATTTGGGGTAAAGCGCTGGCGCCGCCGCCAGCGCAATATTTCCCAACAGCATCGTGTAACCATCTGCTGCTGCGGCTCCGGCAAAGTTGATGCCGATGGTGCCACCAGAACCCGGCTTGTTGTCGACAATCACCGTTTGTCCCAAGGCTTTGCCAAATTCGACCGCCGTGAGTCGCGCTATGCCATCCACAGCACCACTGGGCGCAAATGGAACCACGAGACGAATCGGTCGCTCTGGAAAGTCGGCATGAGCCGCTGTAAAGCAGCTGGCCATCATCCACAAGCCGATCACTCGACAGCGTAAAAATAGCGCTGACTTCCGCTTCACGCCTACGTTATGACAGCACGGAAAAAATTGAGCCCGCATTGGTTCCGCCGACTCAAACCGTGGCATCACCGCTTTCAACAATGACGTTCTCCACCACGCCAGCGCCAGCCCGGCGATAAGCCGCCGCCTGGGTGTATTCGGGCGATTCAAAGCAAGCCACGCCAGCGGCCAAGGTGGGGAATTCGATCACGACAAATCGATGGAAGTCTTCTGGACCTTCCATGATTTGGTAATTACCACCGCGGGCCAGCACTTTTCCACCGTGCTTGTTGATGATGCCTGGCACCAAATCGGTGTATTTTTTGTATTCGACGGGGTCGTGAATGCGTGAACGAGCAAGCCAGTAAGCGGGCATTGAAAATCCTTGTTAGGTGGGAAATGGTTTGCCCCGATAGGACAATTTGGTGGTTGAAGAAAAAATCATTGCGGGGATTCAGAAAAATAGGCTGACAAAAGATCTGCCGACAAGGTCTCACGTTGACGTTGCGCGACCTCCTGGGTGGCCAGCCGCATGGCGGCCAGATCGATCTCTTCAGGCGGCACGATGTGCACGCCATGCCTTTTAAGTTGTGCCAATGCAATAGCGTCTTGGGCTTGGGCGTGATGTCGCTGTGCGCGGGTGGCCACGGCCACAGCTTGTGAGAGCGTGTCGCGTTGGGCATCACTCAGCGCGCTATACCAGCTGCGCGAACACACCAACAGCAAGACACCGAAGTAATGCTGCGTCAAACTGACGTGCGGGTGGTGTTTCCAGAGACCGAAATTCAAGAAATTGGTGAGCGGGTTTTCCTGCGCGTGAACGTCACCTGTCGCCACCGCACGCACCAGATCTTTGACATCGGTGGTGATGGGATCAAAGCCGAGAGCGCCCAATGCCGCACGGTAATTTGCGCTGTCCAGCGTTCGAATGATCAAACCGGCGCAGTCTTGCGGATGTCGAATGGGGTGCACGGCATTGGACATATGGCGAAAGCCGTTGTCCCAAAATGCCAGCACGTGGAAGCCGCTTTGTTCAGCAACAGCCTGACTCAGCAAATCCCCTGCCCGGCCATCCAGTGCAGCCAAAGCTGCCCCGCGGTCGGCGACTGAAAAAGGCAGGTCCAACACGGCCAGCTCGCTGACCCGAGCTGACAGATAGCCCGAGGCCATGTAAGCCATCTGCCGCGTGCCTCGCTCAACTGAATCGAACAACGCGGCGGCCTTTTCCTGACTGGCCGTGACATCCGCTTCACAGTCGACGGGTAAGCCCCATGAAGAATCTTGCAACTGCTGCGCGAGCAACTGCAGGGCCTCCGTGAGGATCGAGTCTTGGCCTTGATAACCGGCCAGACGAACAAGCGGCACGTCCATGTCTGAGGTCTCAGGCGTTTTGGATATTGGCGTCCTGGATGATTTTTTTCCAACGCTGAAAATCACCTTCAACAATCTTCGCTAATTGGTCGGCGTTACGCGGCCAAGGTTCTAAGCCTGAGCGAATCAGTTGCAGCTGAAAATCACGGTCATCTGCAATAGCTTGAGCTTCACGGCGCAGCACGACCAAGACCTCTTGCGGTACATCCTTGTGGAGGAAAAGACCGATCCAGGACGAGTAGTCGTAGTTCTTCACGCCCTGCTCTTGCAAGGTCGGGATGTCGCGAAATTGAGCGTGTCGCTCAACGCCGCAATAACCGATCAAGCGCACACGGTTGTCTGGCAAAAAAGGCTGAGCCAGCGAGAGGGCCATCGACATCACCTGCACTTCACCTGTCGCCACCGCCAAGGCTGCTTGGCTCGCGCCACGATAAGGCACATGAACCAGCTGCGTACCGGTGTAGGACTTGAACATCTCGGTGGCCAGGTGCTGCGGGCTGCCTACGCCACCAGATGAATAAGTGATCCGGTTGGGCTCACTTTTTGCCAGCTTGACGAGGTCCTGAATCGTGCGAATAGACGAAGCTGCCGGGACAGCAAAAAAGGTCGGTATGTTGGCAATGCCGGCAACCGGCACAAAGTCTTTGCGCGTATCGACCTTGATATTTTTACCTTGCAGATGCGGCAGTATCGTCATGATGCTGTTGTTCAGCGCGGCCACGGTCTGGCCATCGGTTTTGGCCCTGGACAAGCGCTCAAGCCCCACCAAGCCAGCTGCCGCCGCCACGTTCTCAACGACAAACCCGCTGCCGAGACGGCCGCCGAGACGGTCGGCCATGTGCCGCACCGCCACATCAGAGGCGCTTCCGGCCTGGAGTGGCAGCACGATGGTGACAGAGCCGCTGGGGTATTTTTGAGCCCAGGCGGGAGCCGCAGCCACCGACCCCAGCAACACACCCGCACCCGAAGACAGTAGCTCGCGTCTATTCATGGGAAGTTCCACTGATATTTAAGTGACCTGAACGTGCAGTTCGCCCACACCTTCAACGAAGGCGAGCATGACGTCGTTTTTAACCACAGGTCCAACACCCGCTGGCGTACCGCTATAGATCAAGTCGCCGGGTTGCAAGGCGAACAATGTGCTGAGGTAGGCAATTGTCTCCGGCACGTTCCAGATCAGGTCAGCCAAGTCACCTTGCTGGCGAAACTCACCATTCACCTTCAGGCTGACACGCCCCGAAGCGGGGTGTCCGATCACGCTGACGGGAACGATCTCACCGCACGGTGCAGAAAAATCGAAGGCCTTGCCGGTGTCCCAAGGACGACCCGCTTTTTTGGCGCCCGCCTGTAAATCACGGCGCGTCATGTCGAGACCAACGGCATAGCCATACACATGGGTGAGCGCTTTTTCAACTGGGATGTTGCTACCGCCGGTACCGATCGCGACCACCATTTCGATCTCATGGTGAACATCCGTCGACAGCGATGGATACGGGAATGCGCCGCCATCGGTCACGATCGTCGTCGCCGGTTTCATGAAGAAAAAAGGTGGCTCACGGTCTGGGTCGTGTCCCATCTCGCGGGCGTGCTCAGCATAATTTCGGCCGACACAGTAAATACGGTTCACGGGAAAACGGGCCTTTGACCCCTGCACTGGCAGGCTGATGATGGCGGGCGCTGGAATGACGAACTGGCTTGGGGTTGCTGACGCAGAAGATGAAGAACTCATTGACTTTCCTGTGATGTAGAAACTTGGGTAGGGGCATTTTCGCCAGCGTCGGTCCAGGACGGCACGCGTCCGATGCGCGCCGCCTCATGCCAGGCGAAATTCAGCTCGACCTTGATGCCATTGATGGGTTCACGCATGAAGAGCTGATAGAGGTCGGAGTTGTGGGCTTTGCGCTCGCTGAACTCGACGCCGTTTTTAGTCAGGCGCTCAATGAACTCTTCAATGCCTTCCGAGTTCAGGCACAGATGGTCGATGCGACCCGATCCTGGCGCACCCGCCGCCGAATAATCTGTTCCGTCTTGATCGCTAGGCGTTTTCAGGTAGGTGTCTTGATGCGCAGAGTGCCTGGCCTTGCCGATGTGAATCACATCCTGCTCGCCGATGTAAAGCCAATACACAGGGAAGCCAAACTCTGGGTGGTAGCCATTGCTAAAGCCCAAGTTGTCACAAAACCAGTCCCGTGTGCCTTCCGGATCGTGGGTCAGGATCAACACATGCTCGAGAAATTTAAGCCCCATCGTGCGACTCCTTGTTGTTCATTTGATCAATATTGGCTAGGAAAATGGGGCCGGTCAACCACGTTTTCACGTATTTGGAAACCATCCCCTTCTATAAGTGGATGAGAGCATAGAAAAGTCGCACACCCTTGTCAAATGCTGAATTTGGACTGTGCCATATCAACTTGGTATAAGACTCCTGCAGCACGGGCAAGAAAAAACCCGGCTGATGTGAACCGGGCTTTAGGTTGGCGTTGTTGGAAACTTCACGCATCTTGCTGCACGGATCGTTTCTTGATCAGTGATCTCTACGGCTTGTCAATTTCGAGTTTTGATCCGAGCTGATTGACAAGAAATCGCTCAAGATCTTCAAGTTGCTCTGGTACCAGCGGCCCGTGGGGCCCCATGTACACCTTCAACCATTTTGACTTGCTGCCAAGTAGATCGAAAAGCTCCAGCTGTCCTTGACGGGAGAATATTTGGTCGTTCCATTTCTGCTGAAATAAAACAGGGCACCCAACAGTCGGTGCAAGCTTTACGAGTTCGGTGCTGTTCGGATAGTCCGCCCCCCACATGCCGATGACAGCAGCGCGGATCCTCTTGTCAGCCGCGAGCAATGGCAACCCATACGCAGTCCCCATCGAAACGCCACACCAAGCGATAGCGTTCGCATCCACATCTTCGCAGCCCGATATCACATCGATAACGGCACACCAGTCCGCTACCATCTGCGGAATTCGCGTGTCCCGCTCCCACATCGTTAGAAATTCACGTTGCCTTTCCGGCCCCATGACCAATTCCTCGCGCCGCGCGCCGTGAATGGGTCCATCGATAGCAACCACGATGAAGCCATGCCGCTTCACGAAGACTGAGGCGATCTCTTGGACAGGTGCAGCGCTCTTATGTTGCGAGCCACCGTGTCCGACCAAGATGACTGGCCGACGTCCAGACGTGTTTAGCGGCTTCCACAGAGCCACAGGAACGTTGCCAGAATTCACCTTGACCGAAAATTCAGTGAACTCAATTTCCAGATGGGCATCGTCTGTAACGGCCATCAAGTCACGCTCTCAAGTGACTCATGCCTGCCGGCAAAAACTTCAGCCAGATACGATCGCTCCCCGTGGTCCTCAAAAGCCTTGAGCACGCACTTCAGGTCGCCCTGTTTGATCAGCTTCAACATCTCTTCGTGACGCTTCACGTTCTGCAGCAGGGTCTCGCCGAGGCGACTTTCACGCGAGCGCACGTTTAACGCCATGCACAGTTGCATTTGCAGGTACAAAAATTTGTATGCGGCGGTCAGGCGCTGGTGGCCAGCCAACTTGACGACAGAGAGGTGAAACTGGAATGATGACTCCACGAACGCGGCGGAGTCCTTCGCTTTCGCAGCCTCTCGCATAGACTTGATCGCCGCCTGGCACTCAAGTAGCTTGGTCGGCGCCACTGGGAGCGCGAGCTCCATGGCCGTTCTCTCGAGGGCCGACCGTAAGGTCGCGATTTCCCACGCATCCTGTTCTCGCAGGGGCGCGACGATAACGCCACGGCGAGGCTGGGACTCAACCAAACCTTCACTCTGCAAAAGGCGCAACGCCTCACGCAATGGCGGCCGGCTGATGCCTAGTTCGCTCGCCAGTTGCTCTTCTCGCAAACGATCACCGGGCTTCATCGCACCGGAGAGAATTCTTCGGCGAACAACATCTGCGGCTTGCTGTACCAGGGAGACGGATTCAAGTTTCGACATTGTTCATTTCTGGCTGGCGGGGACCCCAGTTCGCGGGTCGCTTGCTTAAAAAGCTAGCAACACCTTCCCGGAAATCCTCGCTGCCGTAGCAGGATTGGATTAAGTCGTCTGCTTGCGCAGATCCCTCGGCAATAATTCGACGAATACTCTCTTTCGCCGCCCACATTGTCGCAGGCGCATGTGTTTTGAGACGCGTGCAGAAGTTAACGACCGTTTCATCCAGCGTTGTCTGAGCCACGCAATCGTGCACGAAGCCAAGCTGGTGACAAGTTGCTGCATCGATCGACTCAGCGGCCATCAATAACCTCTTAGCGTTCGATACGCCAAATGCGGCCACGAGACGGCGCATATTCGCGATTGAGAGACAGTTGCCTAAGGTTCTAGCCATGGGCGCACCAAAGCGCGCGGTGGTCGTGGCGACGCGAAAATCGCAGGCGGCAGCGAGTATCAGCCCTCCCCCCGTGCACCAACCTTCGACGACGGCAATAGTCGGTACCGGAACACGCTCCAACTTATCAACGACCGCATCAATGCGTTGCTCATAATTTAGGCCGTCGTCTCCAGAGCTAAATGTTGTGAATTGCTCAATGTCCGTCCCTGCCACGAAAGCTTCGCCACCGACACCACGAAAAACGGCGACTAAGACGTTCGGATCAACTGAAATCTCAGCGCAGGCCGCACTCAGTTCATCGTACATGCGCCACGTCATGGCGTTGCGCGCGGCCGGTCGGTCGAACAGTATTGTCGCGATGCCATCGGCGACTTCGTAATGAACGTGACCCTGGCTCATACCGCGAACGCTCCGGCTTTATCCAGTTCCGCACGCTCAAATTCCGTGACACCAAGCTCCAAAAGGATGGCCTCCGTGTGCTCGCCTAACAAAGGCGGCGGCATGCGAACTGTTTGTGGCGTGCCCTGAAACTTCACCGGGAACCCGATGTTGGGCACCTTCCCTTCAACCGGATGGTCGATATCCATGCGCATCTTGCGGTGGCGCGCGTGATCGCTTTCGAATGCCTCGGCGTAGTTAAGGAGCGGTCCTGCCGGCAATCCCGCAGCCAGCAGGATGCTCACCCATTCGGCCGCGGTTTTTGTTGAAAAAGAGCACTCGAGCTCTTCAATCAGGGCTTCCCGATTCCGAAGACGGTCTGGTATGCCTTTGTATTTCTCACTGTCTAAAAGATCATCTCTGTCCAGTAGTTTGCACAACGCGGTAAATAGCTTGTTGTTGGTAGCGCCCATCACGAAGTAATTGTCTGAAGCCTTGACCGCCTGATACGGAGCGCTCATTTTGTTTGAAGTTCCGACCGGGCCTGGGACCTTTCCCGTCCCCCAGTATTCGGAGATATCCCAAATAGAGAATGCCAACGCCGAGTCAAATAGCGAAGCGTCGATGTACTGCCCCTTTCCGGACTTGAGTCGACCGATGTATGCAGCGAGTATGGATGACGCAGCGAACAGCGCGCAACCAATATCGGCCACGGGTACGCCAGCCTTCACTGGCGCCCCTCCCGGATAGCCGGTCACGCTCATGATTCCGGACATGGCTTGCGCCATCAGGTCAAATCCGGGCCTGTCCGACCAAGGCCCGTCCTGACCAAACCCGGAAATGCTGGCATACACGATTTCTGGCCGCACGGCGGCTATTTGCTCGTATCCCAGCCCCAGCCTGCGCATCACCCCTGGGCGATAGTTCTCGACGATGACGTCTGCCTCGGTGGCAAGACGCATGAACAGTTCACGTCCAGCATCAGACTTCAAGTTCAGAGCGATGCTGCGCTTGTTCCTGTTCATGTTCATGAATCCCATGCTGTCATCGCCTTTCATCTTGAACCCCATGGCTCCGCGAGTTTGATCGCCTTTGCCCGGCGGCTCCACCTTGATGACATCCGCACCCATGTCCGCCAGCAGCATCGAGCAATACGGGCCAGCCATGACTTGGCTCACATCCAGAACGCGGACGCCAGAAAGCGGAAGGGAAGAGCTGGATGTGTTTGCGTTGTTGGCCATGGGTGTGTTGACAAAAAAAATGAGCATTGGTAAAGTCAGAATATTGTCTACAAAATACAATAATTCGTCAACAACAAAACATAGGCTAGCTGCGATGGCGTTGCGCGATGAAAGAGATCGCTCAGCAAGCGGGCAGCCACAGCGAAATATCGAAGCTGACTTGCATTCTGGCAACAGAATTCAGTTTTCTTGACGCTTGAGAAAAGCCAGTTTTATAAGAGAAATTCCAAGGAGAACTCCATGAAAGTGAACCGACGAAACACAGTCTTAGCGTTACTTTTTGCCCCGTTTATCGCTAGGGCCCAGGCTCGCTACCCCGATAAGCCCGTCCGCATCATCCTTCCATTTTCGGCAGGCACCAGCGGCGATGTCATGATGCGAGGCATCGCGCAACGACTGACCGAAATCCATGGCCAGCAGTTCATCGTAGACAACCGCGACGGCGGCTTAGGCATTCCCGCAACACAAGCTGCAGCACGATCTGAATCTGATGGCCACACGCTGTTCTTCACGGGGATCAACCACGTCACTAATATGGGGCTTCGCAGCAAGCTTCCATACGACACAGCCGGTGATTTCGCACCGATCAGCCTCGTTGGTATTGTGCAAACCGCATTGGTAGCAAGCAAGACTGGCGGCATCGGCACCTTCCAAGAATTGGTGAAGCGAGCAAAAGCAAAGCCTGGCCAACTCACGTTCGCATCCGCAGGCAACGGGACCGGCGGGCACCTGTCAATGGAAATGTTCATGCGGGCCACCGGCATAACCTTAGGCCACATCCCTTACCGGGGTGCGACGGCAGCTCTGAACGATGTCGTCTCAGGACAGGTGGACGTTCTCTTCACAGGAATCGCGGGTGCATTGCCGCTCATCCAACAGGGCCGCCTCGATGCTCTCGTTGTGTCAGGCTCTAAAAAATCCCCGACCGTTCCTAATGCCCCGACTCTCGGCGAACTTGGGTATGCCGACTATGACGTACAGACTTGGTTCGGCCTGCTCGGTCGAACTGGTACTGCATCAGACATCATCCAACGCATCTCCACCGATGTTGCGGCCATTCTGCGTGAGCCAGCCATGTTGGAGCGCTTGAACACCATGTCCGTCACACCCGTTGGTTCGACGCCGCAGGAATTTGGACGGCTGTTAAAGAAAGATTTGGAACGCTGGCCCAAGCTGATTCGTGAACTTGGCGTCACAGCTTGATCAACCTACGAAAGAAAAAACCATGAAGTCAAAAAACGTCACGCCAGAAGAAATGAAAAAACGTACGGCGCATTTCAAGGATCTGAAACCCTACAAACGACAGCAAAACGAATCCCTCGGCATTCCGCCCGGCGCATTCGAGCGCATCGCGGCACACAGCGTGTATCCGATCATGGTCCCGGAAGGCTATACCGGACGCAGCGCGCAAGCACCGATCAAGGGCGCCCCCGGCTTGATCCTCACGGTCACCGAATCGCCACCCGGCGATGGTGCCGCCCTCCACATCCACGAGCAGACCGTTGAGAATTTTTTCTGCCTGAGCGGACGCTTCAAGATCGCATGGGGCGACAAGGGCGAAAACCACGTCATCCTAGAACCGCTCGATTGCGTGTCCATTCCACCAGGCGTCGTGCGTTCGTTCCTGAATATTTCGAATGAGGTTGGTCGGCTACTGGCTGTGATTCACGTTCAGAGCAACGAACAGGCGGATCGCATCGCCTTCATCCCTGAATTGAAGGACGAAATCGAGCAGAAGTACGGGGCGAACACCATCGAATCTCTACGCGGTATTGGCATCAACTTTGACGCTGGCATCGAAACCACCAAGTGAGTCGAAATGAGTGAACCTTTAAAACCACAAGTCGCAAGATTCTCAAGCCTTCAGCCAACGAAACGCAGTTTCTCGAGCACAGAGCTCGGCATTCCCGAAGAAGCCATGCAATTGGTGACAGCCCATAGCGTCTACTCCATGATGGCGCCAGAAGGCAACAAACGTAAGGCAGCTCAGCCCGGGGTCATTGGCCCGGTGGGGCTTGAGGTCGTGGTCGCACAGTGTCCGCCCGGACAGGGGCCCGGTCTCCATCGACACGCGCGAACTCAGGAGACGTTCTTCTGTCTCACCGGGCAGTTTGAAGTGCAATGGGGGCCCGGAGGGACAGAATCCACCCTGCTGAACCCGCTGGACATCCTCACGGTACCTCCAGGCGTATGGAGACGGTTCAAGAATGTATCGACACTCCAAGATGCAAAGCTGCTTGTATGGGTACAGGGCGGTGTAGACGATGCCTTCAATGATGTGATCACCGACGCGTCTCTAGCGAACACGATTGCGAGTCGATTCGGACCCGAGGTCGTGCAAAACTTTCAGAAAATCGGCATCACGTTTGACAAAGAAACGAAATAGCAAGGCAAAGAATCACCATGAAATACATCGTACGAATCTGCTTTGCCGCCGCACTGGCCTGCGCAGCGGCAGTAGCGCAGGCCGAGTACCCCGATCGCACCGTCACAATTTTGCTTCCATCTCCACCCGGCGGTTCAGCCGATGCAACCGCTAGGCCGGTCGCAAAAGCACTGACAGAAGCTTTAAAGCAGCCATTCGTCGTCATGAACCGCGCAGGTGCGGGCGGGGCGATTGCCTATGCTCAGGCAGCGAATGCAAAGCCCGATGGGCACACACTTCTACTTGCCGTGTCGACCATCTCAGTACTGCCCGAAGCAGAGAAGTTGGAAAAAAGACGACCCTCGTATCAGCTTGAACAGTTTGCGCCACTGGCTCTACTGACCGCTGAGCCGCTGGTTTTGATGGTGCGGGCAGACTCGCCATGGAAATCCGTGGATGACTTGGTGAAAGCCGCCCGCAGCGCGCCGGGCGATGTTAAATATTCGTCGTCGGGAAAGTTTGGACCGATCCACTTTCCCATGGAGATGTTCAGCAGAGCCGCGGGGATCAAGTTGATGCATGTTCCGTACTCCGGCGGTGCGCCTGCCGCGACAGCATTGCTCGGCAAACAGGTCGATGTATCGGCAGCAGGTCCTGCCGCCGCCGCCGCGATGTCTTCGGATGGACGTGTGCGGATCTTGGCGCAATGGGGCGGGAAACGGATTGAACAAATGCCGGAAGTGCCCACCCTGAAGGAACTTGGGTACAACGCTGAATACTATTTATGGTCAGGACTTTTTACCCCAGCAGGAACGCCACCCGATGTGATTGCGAAGCTAAGGGCAACATTGCGCGGGATGTCGACATCCCCGGGATTCTTGACTGATATGAAGAACTCGCGTATTCCGGTGACTTATCTCGATGCGCCTGAATTCGAAACCTATTGGCAGCGGGACTCAGCAGCACTCATCAAACTCACGCGCGAGATAGGTGCAGTCGAATAAAGACTGCCGTCAACACGCCGATCTGTCAGCCTCTCGGGCGGACTGTTAGGCCGCCATCAAGCGAGCCACAAAAGCCGCGCCGGTTTCACGCGTGCCGAGTTGGCCACCGACATCGCGCGTGGCTTCGTGCGCGGCAATCGCCGCCGCAGTGGCCGCTTCAATCGCAGCGCTGGCTTCGATGAAGGCTGGCTTGCCAGACCGCAGACCGTGCCAGCGCAGCAGCTGTCCAGCCGACAAGATCAACGAGAACGGATTAGCGATGTTCTGACCAGCAATGTCGGGCGCAGAACCGTGCGCGGCCTGCCCCATGGCGTGGTGGACACCGGCATTGAGCGAGGCACCCAAGCCAAGGCTGCCGGAGAGTTCTGCGGTCAAGTCCGACAAGATGTCACCAAACATATTGGTCGTGACGATGACGTCAAAGCGCTGCGGCGCGCGCACCACGTGAGCCATCATGGCGTCGACGATGAAGTCATCAACAGCCACTTCGGGAAACTCTTTGGCAACGCGCAGGCATTCTTCGATGAACATGCCATCGCCGATTTTCAACACATTGGCTTTGTGCACGAAGGTGAGTTTTTTGCGTCGTGTCATGGCCAGCTCGAATGCTGAGCGCGCAATGCGCTCACAGCAAACGCGGGTGATGCGCCGCAACGACACCACCACGTCGGGCGTGATCAGCATCTCGCTGCCACCCGACTCGACGTTGCGGTCGGCGTAAAAACCTTCGGTGTTCTCACGCACCACGACGAGGTCAAACTCACCGAGCCGCGCGGGCATGCCTTTGAAGGTGCGTGCCGGCCGGATGTTGGCGTACAGGTCCAGCGTCTTGCGGAAAAATTTCGACGGATTGATCTCTCCCTTGGCTTCGTCCTTGAAGTCGTAGGTGGCCATGGGGCCGAGCATCAAGCCATCGGCGGCACGCACTTTTTCAAGCAGGGCCGGCGTGACAGTCGCGCCATGAAGCTTCAAGCTCTCATGGCCAGCGATGTCGTGCTGAAGCTCGAGCTGGAGGTTGAATTTTCGGGACACGGCTTCAAGCACATCAACTGTGACGGCCATGGTTTCAGGGCCGATACCGTCGCCGGGCAGAACAACAATTTTCATGGGGTCAATTCAAATATAGGAAAAATACAATCGAGACGAGTCGCTGATTCGGCAACGCATCCATGGGCTTAATTGGCTTTGAGTCCGGCCGTCTTCGCCACCTCGCGCCAAAGAACGGTCTCAGAGAGCAGCGCTTTTCGGAAATCACCGGGCGGACCGCTGACGGCGTCAGCCCCCTCATGACTGAGACGGCTGCGCAGCGGATCGCGCGCTGCCGCTTCATTGATGGCCAGATTGAGTTTGTCGATGATCGCTTGCGGTGTTTTAGCGGGTGCCAGCACGCCCCACCAAGTTGAAATGTCAAAACCCTTGATGCCAGCTTCGGCCATGGTCGGCGTGTTCGGAAAGAGCGGTGAACGCTTGGCGCTCGTCACCGCCAGCAACTCGACACGGTTGTCGAGCACGTACGGCAGGATGGTGGGCACGGTGGCAAAGAACAACTGGATGCGGCCGGCCAGCAAATCAACCGTGGCCGGGCCACTGCCTTTGTAAGGCACGTGCGTCATGGCCAACTGCGTTTTTTGCCGAAACAACTCGCCCGACAAATGGTTGATGCTGCCGTTACCGGCTGAGCAAAAATTGGTGCCATCTGGCCGAGCCGCCATGGCGGTACGCAATTGCGCGATCGTTTTAACGCCCATCTCCTTGCTGGCCACCACCAGCAGCGGACCGCGGCCGATCATGGCGATAGGTGAAAAATCTTTCTCGATGTTGTAGCTTGGCGAAGCTTCGGCCGCGGCGTTGGTGACAAAGGTCGAGGTCGCAAACAGCAAGGTGTAGCCGTCAGCGGGCGCCTTGGCCACGGCGTTCGCGCCAATGCTGCCGCCAGCACCGCCTTTGTTGTCGATGATGACCACTTGACCGAGTTTTTCGCCCAGCGCTTTACCCACATCGCGGGCAATGCTGTCGGTGCCGCCACCAGGGGCGAACGGCACGATCAAGGTGATCGGTTTGAGGGGGTAATTTTGAGAAGGTGTCTGTGCATGCGATGGCACGGCTGAAAAGCCCGTCAGCGCGGTCAGGGCTACGGCTGCCAAGCGGCGGTAGCAGCACATCTCAATGACCCGCAACCGGTGCCACGGCAGCACCTTCAATGCGGTGACGCGCCAAAGCCTCAGCCACAAAGCCGCTGGCTTTCATCTCTTCGACAAAGGCAGCGACGAAAGCTTGTGCAGCCTCACCGCGCGTCTTGGGCACACCCATGGCTTGTTCGATGACCATGAAACGGCCCGGCAACAGGCGCAAACCCGGCAGGCGTTTGATGTCCGATTCCAGCTGCTGCCTGACGCCTGCGGCAACGTCATCGCCATTCGCCAAAAAGGTGTCTACGACTGACGGTGATGTCATGGCACGGACGATTTGCGCAGCCTTCAAAGCCCGCGTCAGATACAGGTCGTAGGCACTGCCCTTGCCGACGGTGACGCGGTGGGCGGCCGTATCGACTTCTTCGTTGCGCTGCAAAGGCGAGGCATCGCGCACCAAGTAACTGCCTTCGATCAAGACATACGCGGCGGTGAACAAAATGCCCTGCCCGCGCACGGGATCAATGGCGAAAAAACCGATATCGGCCTGATCGGCGGTGACGACATCGACTGACTTTCCGGCTGAATCGGAGACCACCAGTTCGGACTCGACACCGAGACGACGAGCCAGTTCACGCGACAGATCAATCGACACCCCCACCGGCAAGCCGGCGGCGTCGCGATTGGCAAGGATGGGATTGCCCAGATTGATAGACGCGCGCAAACGTCCTGTGGGTGTCAAAGCGCTTTTCACGGCTGCACTGAATGTCATGATTCGTCGTTTCTGTAGTTGGCGCCAAAGCCTGCGTCGCAGCACAGGGTGATGGTCGTCATGGTGTGGATGGATTCAGAAAACCAGGCCGCAATCGCCGCCTTGCGCTCACCCATGTAATCGGGTTGTCCTTCGGCATTGAGCCGCATGCTCAGGTCGTGCCCGGGGATGAGCACGGTGCCAGGCACGGCGCGCCAGTGCGCCCAGATCATCGCCAAGGTGTCGCGGCTTTGCACAGCGTTTGCGGTGGCATCGACCTCACCAGACAATAACTCGGCCCGGTTCTTCGCCGAGTCGCCCGTGAAGATGACCGGTGGGGAGTTGGCGGTGAGGACAAAAATCAAGTGGCCCGGCGTGTGGCCCGGCGCCGCCACGGCTTTGAGACCGGGCAAGGGTTCATCGCCCGGCAACATGCGGCGCACGCGCTCACGCGTCAGAAGTTCACGCACATACAACTCGGGCAAGGGGTTGAAACCGGGCGGCTGACTTGCCGCCCAGGTGAGTTCCTCGTCACCAATCCAAACCGTGGCGTTCGGGAACAAGGTGAAGTTGACAGCGTGGTCGTAATGCGCGTGCGTGAGAATCACGTCGGTCACGTCTTCGGGCTTGACGCCTTGGGCTTGCAGTTGCTGCGACAGTTCGCGGCGAATGCCGAAAGCGCCGACGTCCACCAGCGCCACGCGCCCATGCCCACGCAGCAGCGACACAGTGCTCCAGCCGAGGCCGCCGTGACACACGGCCCGTCCCGGAAAACCTTGAATCAGCAGATCGAGTTGGTACATGCTTTGCGACTGTTTTATTGCGGTTTGATGTTGGCGTCTTTGACGAGCTTCCCGTAAAGCACCAGCTCGCGCTGAATCTGCGCCAAAAACTCGGCCGGGGAACTGCCCACCAATTCGTTGCCGCCCTCGACGCCGAGTCGCTGAATGATCTCTGCCGACTTAACGGCCTTGACCGCCTCTTGATGCAAGCGCGTGATGATCGCCGGGTCGGTCTTGGCCGGTGCCAACAGACCCACGAACTGGGTGATGTCAAAACCCTTGTAGCCAAGCTCCTGCATGGTCGGCACTTGCGGCAAGGACTTGGCGCGTGTCGGCCCCGACACGGCAAACGCCCGCAGTTGCTTGGCTTCAATCTGCGGCACGGAGGTGATCACCGTGTCGTAGGTGAATGTCAAATGGCCACCGAGCAAATCAGCCAGCGCGGGGGCGCTGCCCTTGTAGGGCACATGCGTCAACGTGGTGCCCGTCATCAAGGAGAGCATTTCGCCCGCCAGATGACCGCCACCACCAATGCCGGTAGAGCCGTAGCTCAACTTGCCAGGCTCGGCTTTGGCCTTGGCCACGAGAGCAGGTAGGCTCGCAATCGGCGAGTTGGTCGGCACCACCAGCACGTACTGGTAGGTCAGGATCTGGCTGATCGGGATGAAGTCTTTCAAGGTGTCGTAAGGCACCTTGGCGTACAAGCCCGGATTGATGACGAGTGGTCCACTGGCATCCATGAGCAGGGTGTAACCGTCGGCGGGCGCCTTGGCGACGATGTCGGTACCAATCATGCCGTTGGCGCCGCCCTTGTTGTCGACAAGAATAGGCACGCCCATGCTGTCAGACATTTTTTTGGCGACCAAACGAGCCGTGATGTCGGCATTCCCGCCCGCCGCATACGGCACCACCATGCGGATCGGTTTGTTCGGGTAGCTCTGTGCGTGGGCCTGACCCAGCGCGGCCAGTGCCAAGGCTGCGACCAGCAGCAGTGATTTAGATTGATTGGATTGGCGACGGTTCATGAGAGGTCTCCTTTTTGTGTCAGTTTTCAAGCGGGTGCGTTCGCTGCGTGCTTGCGCAGCAGAGCCATCACGTCTGCAGGCATGTGGATGCCGTTCTCACGCTGGTCTTTCATCTTGGCCAGTTCGATCTCGCCGGGCACCAGCACCGGCTTGCCGTCTTCGGCGGCCGGGCTGTCGTGGAGGATGGCCGCGAAGTCGTTCATGCGCTCGGTGAGCCAAGCGGTCGAGCCCAACAAACGAGTGTTGATGAGAATGAAAAAGTGTCCTAGATTTTGAGGCTCATCGGGCGCGTCGACCCACGACTTGACGTGCGTCAGGTAGGCCGCATTTGACAGCAGGCCAGCCAACAGATCGACCAGCAGCGCGAGGCCGTAACCTTTGTGGCCACCAATGGGCAACAAGAAGCCGTCGAGCGCTTGCGCCGGGTCGCTGGTCGGCAAGCCTTGTTTGTCGGTCGCCCACGTGGGGGGAATGTTCTCGCCCCGTTTGAACGCATTGCGAATTTTCGCGCGGGCCACCACGCTCATGGCCATGTCCAACAAGAAGGGGGCGCCCCCCGGATTGGGCACACCAAAACCCAATGGGCTGTTGCCCAGACGGGCATCGGTGCCGCCCCAAGGTGCAATGGTGGTGGTCGCGTTGCTGCCGATGATGGACGCAAAACCCGCCTCGGCCGCCATCAGGGAATACGGTGAGATCGGCCCAAAGTGATTGCTGCCGCGCGCAAAGGCGATACCGATGCCGCATTCACCGGCAACTTCCATCGCCGCCTCCAGTGCTCGCAGACCGACCAAGGGGCCCACACCGTTGTCGCCGTCAACCCGGACCATGGCAGGCGCCAAGCGCTCAACCTTGACCTTGGCATCGGGGTTGATGCCTTTGATCAACAAACGTTCGCCGTACGACTCGACCCGGCTCAAGCCATGTGTAGACAAACCAAACAGATCGGCCATGACCAAAATGCGGCAGACGTCTTGGGCATCTGCCAGCGACAAACCCAGCCCCTGAAAGGCTTTCACGCCAAGTTGGGTGAGTTCAGATTCAGGCACCCGGATCGGGTCATTGGCACGAGTGTTCAAAGCGGTTCTTTCGTCAAAAGGGTGATTATCGAAAGACAATGAGTGCGTGTAAAGTGCAAATATTCCATCTATTGTTGTTGTTAACGCATGAATTTTGATTTAGCCGACCTCCGGGCTTTCCTTGCGGTGGCCGACCTGGGCAGCTTCAAGGCCGCTTCCGCCGCCATTCATTTGTCGCAATCGGCGTTGTCAAGGCGCATCGACAAACTTGAAACGGCGCTTGGCGTATTGCTCTTCGAGCGCACCACGCGCAAGGTCGAACTGACCACGGTGGGCCGCAGTTTCGTGCCCAAGGCGCGCAGCGTTTTGAACGAGCTTGACAGCGCCCTGATCGGCATCAGTGACGTCGCCGAGCGGATTTCTGGCGAAGTCACCATCGCCTGCGTGCCGTCGGCGGTGGCCTATTTTTTGCCGGATGTGATGCGCACCTATCACCGCAAATACCCCGGCATCCGCATCCGCGTGATCGATGAATCGTCCTTCGATATTCTGCTCAACGTGGTGCGCGGTGAGGCCGATTTTGGGCTCACCTACATCGGTGCGCAAGAAGCCGACATTGAGTTCGAGCCTGTGCTGCAAGACCCCTTTGTGGTGGCCTGCACCAAAGACCATCCGCTGGCTAAAAGGAAAAAAATTCGCTGGGAGGAATTGGGCCAGCACAGCTACATCACGCTGGCGCAAGGCAGCGGCAACCGACTGCTGATTGACTTGGCGCTGGCCCAGAGCAAGTCGCATCCGCGCTGGTTTTGCGAAGTGCACCACGTGCCCGCCATGGTCAGCTTGATCGAGGCTGGGCTCGGCGTTGGCGTGGTGCCGCGCCTAGCGATGCCGCGGCAAGGGCACCCGACTTTGGTCAGCATTCCGCTGCATGAGCCGGATGTCGCCCGAACGCTGGGCCTCATCAAGCGTCGGGGGCGTGAATTGACGGCAGCGGCACGCTATTTTTACGACCTGCTGATTCAAGCCATGAAGTAACGCAGATGGCTGACAAGCGCAAACCGCATTTGACATTGATCGTTTTCACCGTAATATCCGCAAGATTTTCAATTTATCGCCGTCTCCACGGCTTCATTTAAAGAGCCTTCACCATGCCCAATTACGCCACCGATTTCAAGTGTGTTCGCGACGATGTCAGCCCGGAAGAATGGACCACACGGGTCGAACTCGCAGCCTGTTACCGGCTGGTCGACAAGTTCGGCATGACCGACCTGATCTACAACCACATCACGGCCAGCATCCCAGGCACCCAGCACTTGTTGATCAATTTGTACGGCTTGCTTTACAAAGAAATCACGGCATCGAGTCTGGCCAAAATCGACTTGGCGGGCCATATTTTGTCCAAGCCAGACACCGACTACGGCATCAACAAATCAGGCTACGTCATTCACGGCGCGATCCATGAGGCCCGCCGAGATGTGCACTGCGTGATTCACACCCACAGCCGGGCCGGCATGGCGGTGGCCAGCATGGCGTGTGGGCTGCTGCCGATGACGCAGACGTCGATCCGTTTTCACAACCACCTGGGTTATCACGACTTTGAAGGACCAGCCATCAACCTTGAAGAACGCGTGCGGCTGGTGAAAGACCTTGGCTCTCACACCGCCATGATTTTGCGCAACCATGGTTTGTTGAGCTGCGGCCCTAGCGTGGCGCAGGCGTTCAACACGATGTACCAGCTCGAAATGTCTTGCCGCGCCCAGGTTGACGCGATGGCTGGCGGCACCGGTCTGAGCCTTCCGACTGAAGAAGTTTTGCAGCACACAGCGCACCTGTACCAACCTGGTACGCGCCGTCCTTACGGCGAACTCGAATGGCCGGCGATGATCCGCTTGCTGCGCGCCGAGGCGGGTTCCTCCGGCTTCCCACCTTTTGATGTTTGATCTTTCTCCAGAGACACGCCCCATGAAAAAAACAATCCACACCACAAGCCACCCAGCCTGGACGCGCATCGCGATGCTCGCGCTGGGATTGATGGCGTGCCACTGGAGCCACGCACAAAGCGCCGCAGAGGTTTACCCCAACCGACCCGTCAAAGTGATGGTCGGTTATGGCCCTGGCGGCACCGGCGATTTGACCGTGCGACTGGTGGCGCAAAAGCTGGTGGAAAAAACTGGACAACCGTTTGTCATCGACAACCGACCCAGCGCCGGTGGCATCGTCGCCTCACAAGTGGCGCAGCAGGCACCGCCCGACGGCTACACGCTGAACTTCATTGCGGCTGGCAATTTCGCCATGACGCCGTCACTGTTCAAGTCGCTGCCTTTTGACCCGATCAAAGACTTCGAAATGGTCTCACTCATCGGCACCTTCGGCTTTGCGTTGGCAGTCGACAGCAAGTCGAGCCTCAACGACACACGCGGGCTGATCGCACACGCTAAAGCCAACCCGGGACAGTTGTTCATCGGGACTATTTCGGTGGGCAGCGCACAGTTTTTAGCGGCTGAAGTCTTTCGCTCCATGGCCGGCATTGATGCCACGATCGTGCCGTACAAAACCTCTGCCGACGTCGTTCGCGCGCTGCGCGCCGGTGACGTGCAAGCGATTTTTGAAACCATTGCACCCGTCATTCCGCATGTTAAGGCGGGCACGATGCGCGTGCTGGGTGTGACCGAAGCGCAGCGCTTCCCGAGTCTGCCAAACGTACCGACGATTGCTGAAAGCGGCCTGCCCAACTATGAGATCGTTGGTTGGAACGGCATCGCTGTGCCGGCCCGTACGCCGCGCGAAGTGATCGCCAAGCTCAATGCCGAAATCAACGCCGCCGTCGCGCAACCCGATCTCCGCCAAAAGTTTCTCGACCTCGGTGTCATCGCTCGCGGCAACACGCCCGAGCAAATGACAGCGCTGTTAAAGAAAGACATCGCTTGGTGGCATGACGTGATAGAAAAAGCCAAGATCGCCAAACAATGAGTGCAGCCACAGTCGCGAAATTAGTGACACTCTCTGGCGTTTCAGCACGGCCCAAAATTTACATCCTTGACGCCTTCCACGAGTCCGGCATTGCGCTGGCCCGGCAACATGCCGATGTGGTCTGCTGGCCCGACCCAGCCATCCAAAACTGGCCGGAGGAAGCCGACGGCGTGATGGTCCGTATGACACCGATCACCGCCGAACAACTCGCCCGCGCGCAACACGTCAAGGTGATCTGCAAGCAAGGTGTCGGCTACGAGACGATTGCCATCGAAGCCGCCAGAGCGCGCGGTATTCCTGTTTGCCGAACGCCCGGCGTGAACAGCGAAGCAGTAGCCGAAATGGCTTTTGCACTGGCACTGAGCGTTGCGCGTCGCGTGTCACGCTTTGACCGGATGCTTCGCGCTGGCGCAGAGATCGTGCGGCCGCAACATTTGGGCATTGAACTGCAAGGCAAAACCGTTGGCATCGTCGGCATGGGCAACATCGGAAAATCCGTCGCCCGCAAGTGGCTTGGCGCTTTTGGCGCCAAGCTGCTGACGTATGCTCCGCGCAGCCCGGCAGACCATTGGAGCGATCTGCCGCACACCCGAGTGGCCACGCTGCACGAGATGCTGCCGCAGGTGGATGTGCTGACCTTGCACCTGCCACTGACCGCTGAAAGTCATCACATGATTGGCAGCCAAGAGTTGGCCCTGATGAAAAAAACCGCCATCCTGATCAACGTCTCGCGCGGCGGAATCATTGACGAGAAAGCACTCTTTGAATCGATGTCCAACGGTCATCTTTTTGGCGCCGGGCTGGATGTCTTTGAGGTCGAACCCCCACCCGCAGATGACCCGCTGCTGCAACTTGAAAACGTGGTGGCAACACCTCACGCCGCTGGCGGCACACACGAAACTCAGGCGAAAAGCGCCTTGCAAGTGGCGCAACAAGTCATTGATGTGCTGCAAGGAAATCCGCCTGCGAACTGCGTCAACTGATCTGCACGCCAGACCTCAACGCCTATCCCTAAACACTGAAACCAAAGTCACCACCATGCCCCTGTCGCACCCAACTCCTTCGGCAGCCATCCACGGCGTCTCGCATCAGCCACCCCACACGATGTTGCCCGCTGGGAGTTGCGACTGCCACACGCATGTGTTCGGGCCAACCGACCGCTACCCACTGGCAGCAGACCGGCAATACACGCCGGATCAAGCCCGACTAGAAGACATGCTGCGCCTGCACGACCAGCTCGGCATCGAACGCGTGGTCATCGTGCACCCCAGCCCCTACGGCAGTGACAACCGTTGCACGGTAGACGCCTTGCTGGCGCTGGGCGAACGCGGCCGCGGTGTGGCGGTGATCGATGACAAGACCAGCGATGCTCAGCTGCAAACCATGCACGACGCTGGCGTTCGCGGAGTCCGCATCAACCTCGAAACCGATGGCATTCATGACCCGGCCATGGCCACCCGCCAGTTGCTGTGGGCACATGCGCGCGTCAAAGACCTCGGTTGGCATGTGCAGGTTTACACCAACCTCACGGTGTTTGCATCCCTTGAGCCCGTGCTGGACCAGCTTTCGGTGCCGGTGGTGCTGGATCACTTTTGCCGTGCTCAGGCAGCACTCGGGCCAGACCAAGCGCACTTTGGCTCCCTGCTCCAACGGGTGCGCCAAGGTCAGGTCTGGGTCAAGTTGTCGGCGCCACACCGTATTTCAAACGCGTCCGATTGCGCCGATGCTGCGGTCATGGTGCAGGCCTTGATCGCCGCCAACCCTGACCGTTTGTTGTGGGGCAGTGATTGGCCGCACCCAGGTGCAGTACCGGGCAAACCGCGACAACGTGATGTGGTTGAAACCTTCAACCCGATTGACGATGGCCGTGCCCTGAACCGCTTGGTCGAATGGGTGAAAGATCCCATGATCTTGAAAAAAATCCTCGCCGATAACCCGGCCAAACTGTACGACTTCAAAACCCCATAAAGCGTTCGGAGACACGTTCATGAGCCTCAACACAGACGGCAACCGCCGGCACTTCAACCAAACTCTCGGCGCCTTACTGGCCACAGGCTTGAGCCTTCCGACTGGCCAGGCGCTGGCCCAAGAGAGCAAGCCCATCCGCATCGTCGTGCCGTTTGCAACGGGTGGCAGCAACGACATCGTCGGACGAAGCATGGCCCAGCAGCTCAGCACCCGTTTGAAGCGTTCGGTGATTGCGGACAACGTGCCGGGGGCCGGCGGCGCTATTGGCTCTGCGATGGTTGCGCGCGCCGAACCAGACGGCAGCACCTTGCTGCTGATTTCATCGACATTCACGATGAATGCATCTGTTATGAAACTCAGTTACGACCCCGTCAAATCGTTCACGCCTGTAGCCATGCTCGGCATGGGCCCCAGCGTGATTGTGGTGGCGGCTAACTTGCCTGTGAACTCCATCAAGGAGTTGATTGATTACTCGAAGAAAAATCCAGGCAAAGTGTTCTTCGGCTCAGCGGGTGTAGCCAGCTTCCAGCACTTCGCCATTGAGCTTTTCAAGCTGCGAACAGGTGCTGACCTGACCGTTGTTCATTACAAAGGCGGCGGACCGGCGTTGATGGATTTGGCCGCCGGTCACGTGCACGTCTCTTTGGGTAGCCTGATTCAGATGCAAACTTTTTTGCGTGCTGGAAAGATCAAAATTCTGGGCGTTGCCGGCCACCGGCGCGTTGACTTGATTGCCGATGTGCCGACGCTGAAAGAAACCGGTGTAGATGTGGAAGTGAGCAACTGGTGGGGCCTCCTTGCACCTGCTGGAACCCCCAACGCCTTGGTCGACAGGTTGAACCGAGAGTCCAATGCCGCGCTGTCGGAGCCCGACATGAAAAAGCGATTCGCCAGCGAAGGGGCAGACCCGATGCCCATGTCGCGCGCCGATTTTGAAAAATTCATGACCGACGAAACCGCCAAGTGGGCCAAAGTTGCCCGAGAGACCGGCATCAAAATTGAATAAGAAAGTCTATCGTGAGCATCATCCACTGCAAGATCAATTCGGTTCTCGGCGCTGAAATTTCGGGTCTTGACTTGACGCAACCCGTTGACGCTGACACCAGAGCAGAGCTGAATGCGCTGTTCTCCCAACATGCGGTGCTGGTCTTTCGGGACCAGCCCCTGACACCGCCTCAGTTCATGCAGGCAGCTGAGATTTTTGGCCGCCTGATGGACCAGCAAATCAAAAAGTTCGTCCTGCCCGACTTTCCCCTGGTGGGCTGCAACTCCACCCGGGATTTGCCACGCAAAAACGGCAAGCTGCAAGTGCGCGGCGAAAATTACCACACGGATCACTCGAACGATATTGCGCCGCCCAAAGCCACCAGCCTGATGGCCGTGCAAATTCCGTCTGCCGGAGGCGACACGCAGTTTGTAGATGTGCGGCGGGCTTTTGACGATTTGTCCGAGACCCAGAAAACGGCCATCCAACACCTGCGATCTAAGCATGTGCACGAAAGCAGCCGCAGCCCGCGCAGCTTTGCCAAGCTGAGCCCCGAAGACATGGCGAAAATTCCGCACACCGAGCAGCCGCTGGTCATCAAGCACCCCATCAGCGGCCGGCCGGCGCTGTACATGAACACCGGGCGCATGGAGGGCATCGAAGGGATGGCCGCTGATGAAGGCTTTGCGCTGATTGACGAGCTGTACCAACACGCCACCCAGTCCCGATACGAATACCGACATCAGTGGCGCGTCGGCGATATGGTGATCTGGGACAACCGCAGCGTGATGCACCAAGCCAATGCTGACTACGACCCAGAAGAGTACCGTTACCTGTACAGGGTCATGCTGCAAGGCGACAAGTTGGCACCATTTGTCATATAAAACAATTGAATTCTTTTACATGTATCAATTCGTTAGAAAATATTGCTTAATCATGAATATTCATCGATACTCCGCAACTTAGAGACCACGCAAGAATCAGACACGACTACGGGTTGCCATCGACAAAGGGACCCCGCCTCCGATTCCCTTATGCCTGGTCAAGAAAGAAAAAAATGACTATGGACTTTGTTGGCATTGGTGAGGCAACGAAAATTTTGGGGCTGTCTCGAACATCCATCCAAAAACTGGTGGATTCAGGCAAGCTTCCTGCGGTGAAAACAAACGGTGGCCACAGGCGCATATTGCGCAGCTCGATTGAAGCGCTGAACCAGAAGATGGGGCATAAAGCCATGCTCCGATTGGCGTCTGCACATCCCGGCAGCCTGCACCACTTGCCTGACCCCTACGCTGACCAAGAGCAGATTCATGTCCTCATTGTTGAAGACGATGAACCCACCGCCAGCCTCTTGATGGCCCTGTTTGAAACGCACTACCCCGACATCAAATGCACCGTGGCCAGTGACGGACTGGATGCCGTTTTGCAACTTGAGCGAATGCGTCCCCGCATTCTCATCACCGACCTCAACATGGAGCCCTTTGATGGTTTCAGGCTTCTCAACATGGTTTTCAGCCGCGCGGAATATCAAAGCATTTCAACCATTGTCATGTCGGGCCTGAGCGACGCCGAGATTCAACAACGTGGCGGCCTTCCGCCTGAAGTGCTGTTTTTGCCGAAGCCAATGAGCATGGAGCGGCTCCGCGGCTTCATGGACGCGCATGTTCAGATCCATCGCCAATACCGGGCGCTTGCCTGAGCGGCAAAGACGCCCCAGCGCCCAACATGTAACTGGCTACAATCGCGCGCTGAAGGATGAGCCAGAAGAGCAGCCGGATGCCCCGGCGGCGCTGAAGCTTTGACCGGCAACACCATGAACGTCCTCAAATACCT
Organism: Comamonadaceae bacterium; assembly: GCA_947378785.1. GTDB lineage: Bacteria > Pseudomonadota > Gammaproteobacteria > Burkholderiales > Burkholderiaceae_C > Polaromonas. The sequence goes on along the minus strand of CANCLK010000011.1, from coordinate 6,231 downwards.
GACTTTGCTGTTCACAGCGTCCGTGCTTCTGGCCTGCGGCAGTGTGGACATTCGTTCCCCCAGCAAAGACGGTGCAGCAGCACCTGAACCTTCCGCCGCGCAACTGGCCGGGGACATGCCGATTCCCCAAGGCTCAACGATACGCCCGCAAGAGACCTTGGTGATAGGCTCAGGCAACCGGTGGATGGGACGCATCAGTTTGAGCGTTCCAGGCGAATCACAAGCGATTTACACCTACTACCGTGATGGCCTGCCAAGCGCTGGCTGGGCCCTGACGTCCAGCTCTTACTCCAAGCTGAGTTTTCTGACTTTCAGCAAAGCAGAGCGGGTGGCAACGGTTCAAATCCAGGCGGCCAGCTTCGGTGGTAATGAGGTGACCATCACCGTCACGCCGGCGACCAAGCCCGCTAACGCAACGCCCTGAATTTTTTAACTGGCTTCCTCAGCCGCTTGTCGGCTCGCCAGCACTTTGTCGATACGCCGACCATCCAAGTCCAGCACTTCAAAGCGCCAGCCAACACAATCGACAACTTCACCCACCAGCGGCAGCCGACCTGAGACGCTTTGCAACAGTCCGGCGACCGTGTTGTAGCGGCCTCGCTCTTCCTCTGGCAGTTGTTTGATGTCCAGCCGTGCTTTGAGCTCAGACACCGGCATCACGCCATCCAGCAACCAACTCCCGTCTGGCCGCTGTGTGGCCCAAGCGTCAAGCTGGGCACCCGGTGGCAATTCACCGGTGATGGCCTCCAACATGTCCATCGGCGTGACCAGCCCCTGCACCACGCCATATTCGTCAACCACCAACAAGATCCGCGTCGAGCGTGCACGAAACTGCTCTAGCAACTCCATCCCGCTGAGCGACTCCGGCACAAACACAGCCGGCACCGCATACGCACCCACGCGGTCTTCCATAGGGGCTGATGCACCCTGAGCCCGCGCACGCACCATCAGCAGATCGGCGACCTTGACCACCCCCACCACATCGTCCAGTCCGCCACGGCAAACAGGGTACCAAGAGTGACCACTGACACTGGCTTTGGCCTTCGCTTGCGCCACCGTGTCACTGGCGTCCAGCCATTCAATATCAGAACGCGGCAGCATCAGTGATGGCAACAACCGGTCATCTAGCAAAAAGACGTTCTGCACCATCTGGTGCTCATGCTCTTCAATTAAACCAGCGCTCACGCCCTCCTCGAGGCTGGCGGCGATTTCTTCTTCAGTCACCCCCCGACTCGCCGCGTTGTCGACGCGCAGCAGCTTCAGCACGGCTTGCGTGCTGAAAGACAGCAAGCGAACAAACGGCCGCGCAGCGCTGGCCACCCACATCATCGGGCGTGAGACAAGTCGGGCCACGGTTTCGGGGTAAAGCTGGCCGATGCGCTTCGGCACCAGTTCGCCAAAAACGATGGTGACGTAGGTGATGATGATGACAACAATCGCCGTTGCGGAAATGTCGGAAGCCCGCACCGTCACGCCCCACGTTTGAATCCACGCTGACAAGCCGCCGCTGAAGGCCGCCTCGCCGATGATGCCGTTGAGCATGCCGATCGAGGTGATGCCAACCTGCACAGAAGACAAAAACTGCGTCGGGTTCTCTAGCAGGCTGAGCGCAGCCTGTGAGCCTTTGTCACCGCCTTCTGCGGCAGCTGCCAGCCTTGCCTTACGGCTAGACGCAAGCGCCAGCTCCGACATGGCAAAGACCCCATTCAGCAGGGTCAACAGTGCAATCAACAAAATATCCATGAATCCAGACGAAAATAAACACATGGCACTTTACTTCATTGGCGACCTTCAGGGCTGCCACGAGCCGCTACAACGTCTTTTGCAGCGCATCGATTTCTCGCCTAGCCGCGACACCCTCTACTTGCTGGGCGACCTTGTCAACCGCGGCCCCGACTCCCTGGCCGTGTTACGAACTGTCATGCAACTCGGCGACTCAGCGCACAGTTTGCTCGGCAACCATGACCTGCATTTGTTGACCGTTGGTTATGGTCTTCGCCAGCAGCACAAGGGCGACACACTCGACGCGATTTTGCTGGCGCCCGACCGTGAAGCCCTGCTCGACTGGGTGCGCCATCGGCACATGGCCCTGCACGTCAAGGGCTGGCTGATGGTGCATGCAGGCGTGCTCCCGCAATGGACAACGGCGCAAACGCTGGCCTTGGCGGCGGAAGTCGAGCAAGCCTTGCGCGGCGCTCAGGCTGTTGAATTTTTAAGCACGATGTACGGCAACACGCCAGCCTGTTGGAACGACAGCCTCACGGGGCACGACCGCCTGCGCGTGATCGTCAACGCACTCACGCGCTTACGCTTTTGTACGCCAGAAGGCGTGATGGAGTTCCAAGCCAAGGGCTCAGCAGATGCAACACCCCTTGGCTACATGCCTTGGTTTAATGCCCCAGGACGGCTGACGGCAGACACGCCGATCGCCTTCGGCCATTGGTCGACCGTCGGCCTTGACGCTCCAGGCGGCAAGCCTGTCATGCGCCAAAACACCTTGGCGCTAGACACCGGCTGCGTATGGGGCAACTGCCTGACTGCAGCCAAACTGACTGATGTGAGGGGCGATGCACCCGGCACTTTCGAGCTGTTTTCAGTCGATTGCGAGGCGATACAGAAGCATGACGGGCAAGAAAAAACCCGGCACCGCAAAGCACCGGGTTTTGCAGCAAGCGGTGATTAGCTTTCTGTGACGGCCGTCTTGAACAAGGCGGCGACTTTTTTCTTCGGCTTGATATTGGCCGACATGCCGCGCGGTCCCGCCGATTTGGCTGCCGCCTCCCAGGCGGGCTGAGCTTCCGCCGACAACGTCGATGCATAAGGCTGGTCAAAAAATGGATCGCGTGGTGCGCTCGATGGACGCGGTGCGTATTCGCGGCGCTCACGCGGTTCGCGTGTTTCACGGCGCTCGCGCGGAGCGGGTGCCCTCACACCCGGTTCATCCGGTTGATCTGACCCTTCCGCCTCGCGGTACATGCGGCGGCCATCGTTGATACGACCCTGCTCGCTGATGCGCGGCTGGTCTTCTTCAAACTCCACCGGCTCCAATTCAATCTTGGTCTTGATCAGCTTTTCAATGTCAGCCACCAAGCGTGTGTCGCTCGGTGCCACAAAACTGACCGCCAGACCTGAAGCGCCGGCACGACCGGTTCGGCCGATGCGGTGCACATAGTCTTCAGCGTTGAAGGGCACGTCGAAATTGAACACGGCGGGCACGTCTTTGATGTCGAGACCACGGGCCGCCACGTCGGTACACACCAACAAATCGACTTCACCACTTTTGAACGCTTCGAGTGCCTTCAAGCGCTCGTCTTGGCTTTTGTCGCCATGAAGGGCGGTGGTCTTCAGACCTTCGCGCTCCAACGAACGGGCCAGCCGCGCACAACCGAGCTTGCTGTTGACGAACACAAAAGCTTGCTTCATGCCGCGAGATTTCAGAATTTGGTGCAGAGCACGACGCTTGTCGTCTGCACCGACGCTGTAGAAATGCTGCTCGACGGTCGACGCCGTGGCGTTCGAACGGGCTACTTCAATGGTGACAGGGTCTTGCAAGTAGCTGGAAGCCAGCCGTTTGATCTCGGGCGAGAAGGTCGCCGAGAACAACAAGGTGATGCGTTTTTTCGGCAGGTAGCTAAGAATGCGCTGCAGGTCAGGCAAAAAGCCGATGTCGAGCATGCGGTCAGCCTCGTCGAGCACGACGTATTCGACTTGATTCAGGACGGCGTTTTTGGCCTCGATGTGATCCAGCAGACGACCGGGCGTGGCCACCAGCACTTCAACGCCTTTTTTGAGCTCAGCGGTTTGCGGCTTCATGTCCATGCCGCCAAACACCACGGCGCTGCGCAGGTTGGTGTACTTGGCGTACAGCTTGACCTGCTGCGCTACTTGGTCGGCGAGTTCACGGGTCGGCAACAAGACCAACGCACGCACCGGATGTCGGGCAGGCGAGGTTGAAGCGTTTTCGTGCGCCATCATGCGCTGCAGCAGCGGCAATGAAAAAGCAGCTGTTTTGCCGGTTCCGGTCTGGGCCGCGCCCATGACATCTTTGCCCTGCAAAACGACGGGAATAGCTTGTTCCTGGATCGGAGTCATGGACTCGTAGCCCATTTCGGCCACGGCACGGGCCAGTGGTTCAGCCAGATTGAGATTAGAAAAAGAGGACGTCATATTTGACTCTATTGTCTCATTCTGGCGTGTCAAGGCCTGCGACCCGCCAGAAGCCCTGTTTTTGCCTCTGCGACAGGAACCTTCTGAGCGCGCAGAATGTCCTAGATAAATGATTTCTTCAATGCAATTCCCTCGACCCTTTCAGTTCTGCCGCGTCCGGCTCATCGGTGGCGCGCTGATCTTGATCGCACTGCTGAGCGGCTGTGCCTCACCCATCACCGCGCGGGTCAGCAGCTTCCAGCAGTGGCCGGCTGATGCAGTCGGTGCCAGTTTTGGCTTTTTGGCGCCAACAGACCACACCCGCGAGTTGGAGCAGGCGTCTTATGCGAGCTTGGTGGCTGTCGAGCTTGCCAAACAAGGTCTTCAAGCCGCAGCCATCGGCCAGCCGGCACGTATTCTGGTCGACTTGAGCGTCAGTAGCCAACTTGAAAATCGCAGTTATTCAAGGCCGGTCTACCAAGACCAGTACGTCTACCGTCCGGGTTTTCGAGATGCGGCCGGCCGGATTTATCCCGGCTACTGGGCTCTCGACCCTTTTGGTGCGCGCTATGTTGGCAATCAGCAGTTGATGCAGACAATTCAGGTCAGCAACTTGAGGCTGCGCTTGCTCGACACGCAAGGTCCGGCCAGCGGATCGCCACGGACCATCTTTGAGTCGAACGCCACGCACGAGGGCAGTCCATCGCCGTTGCCGTCGGTGGTTCCTTATTTGGTACGCGCGGTATTTGAAGGCTTCCCAGGTGCCAACGGACGCGTTCAGGTGGTGCGATTCAAGAGGGACACCGGCGAGGTGATTCGCAAATGAGCAGCCGACAAAGCTAACCGGCTTGGCAAGGTGGCTCGAAATAATCCAGCATATGGAGCACCAGTTGATCCACGGTCGGATCATGCAGTGCTGTGGCTTGCGCTAATTTTTGGTGAGCGTAATTGGCATCGCCCAGCATCATGGCTTCATGCACGCAGATGCCGCGCGCGGCCAACTCAAGGGTGAACACGTGCAGCAATTCACAGGGCCAATAATGAAGCTGTCTAGCAGGGGCCGACGCGTTGGCAGAAGTAGACGAATACAACATCAGCCCATACTAGGCGGCAGGCTTGCCAGCGCCCTCAGCGGCCAGCGCGCCAAGCTGTAGGAATTTACGCTTTGGGCAGCGTGACGCCGGTCTGACCTTGGTACTTACCGCCGCGGTCTTTGTAGGAGACTTCACAAACATCATCAGGGTCGCTCTCGAAGAACAAGACCTGCGCGCAGCCTTCGCCAGCGTAAATTTTGGCAGGCAGTGGCGTGGTGTTGGAGAACTCCAACGTCACATAGCCTTCCCATTCGGGCTCGAAAGGCGTCACATTGACGATGATGCCGCAACGCGCGTAGGTGCTTTTGCCGAGGCAAATGGTCAGCACGTTGCGCGGGATACGGAAGTATTCAAGCGTACGCGCCAATGCAAAACTGTTGGGCGGGATGATGCAACTGTCGCCATGAAAATCGACAAAGCTTTTTTCATCAAAATTTTTCGGATCCACCACCGTGCTGTGGATGTTGGTGAAAACCTTGAACTCGGGCGCACAGCGAATGTCATAACCGTAGCTGCTGGTGCCGTAGCTGATGATCTTCTGGCCATCGGCTGCCTGGCGAATTTGACCGGGCTCGAACGGCTCGATCATGCCGGTTGTTTCGGCCATACGGCGTATCCATTTGTCGCTCTTGATGCTCATGGTGGGGTGCTCACGTCGAAAGATCGTTGATGAGCCGCCATTGTAGGCAAACCGGGGGTACCCACTGCGCTGGAACCTTGCCTGTTCAGCCAGCCTGCGAGATCACCGTTTTCTCGACCAGCCGGTCATCGCCCAGCACGATCATCGCAAACAGCAGTTCGTCCAAGCTGTTGGCTTGTGCTGTCTTGCGCGCCAGCAGCGGCGTGGCGGTCGGATTGAGGACGACGAAGTCAGCCTCGCAGCCAGCTTGCAAATTACCAACCACACCAGCCAACCCTAGCGCTTGGGCAGCACCCGCCGTGTGCTGCCACCACAGCTGTTGCGGCTTGAGTGACAAGCCTGTTTTGGTCT
>CANCLK010000010.1 GCA_947378785.1 Comamonadaceae bacterium | reverse complement strand
GGGGAGCAAAAGCAGCTTGAAATCGGTCGGGCTTTGTTGTTGCGTCCTAAAGTGCTGTTGATCGACGAGCCGTCGATTGGCTTGTCGCCGTTGGTGGTACAAGATGTTTTCAAATTGTTGAAAACCTTGGCAGCCCAAGGCACCACGGTGTTGATGGTCGAGCAAAACGTCAAAAGCGCGTTGAAGATTTCAGACGATGCGATTGCGCTGGAGTCTGGTCAATTGGTGCTTCACAAGGCTGCATCAGAATTGCTGGCCGACCCGCATATTGAACGGCTTTTTCTTGGTGGCGGCCACGTACCCGAAGTGAACAGCACCGCCAGCGTCGCTACCGCGGCGTGATGTTTTTTTAAACTAATTTAATTGACTTGTCATGTCAGGACGCACCATGAGCACCCTTTTACAAGCACTTTCTCAACCGTTATCGTCCACACTTTCCGCCGATCGCGAAGCCATTCCGGAAGCCACCAATCCCATTGGCTTGGACGGCATTGAGTTCATTGAATACACCACCAGCAAGCCGCAGGCGCTGGGTCAGGTATTGGAAATGATGGGCTTTCGCCCGGTGGCCCGCCACCGCTCGCGCGAGGTGCTGCTCTACCGTCAAGGCGCCATCAACGTCATCGTCAACGCGCATGTGTCGGCCTTGCCGGATGGTGCTGTGCCACAAGACAAGCCGGTGATTGTGGCCATTGGCCTGCGCGTGCGCGATGCCGCTGCGGCTTACCGTCGTGCGCTGGAGCGCGGTGCCTGGGCGGTGCCGCCACGCGTCGAGGTGATGGAGCTGAACATCCCGGCGATTCATGGCGTTGGCAAGAGCCGCATTTACTTTGTTGACCGTTACGACAAATTCTCGATTTACGACGTTGACTTTGTGCCGATCCCGACGGTTGAACAGTACCCGCCAGCGGTGGCGGGTCTGCACTTTTTTGGCGTTGTTCAGTACATCGGCAATGACCGTACCGAAGACTGGGCCGAGTTTTACCGCGAGCTGTTTGGCTTCACTGATTTGCCGGACGACCAGCGCTTTGGCGTTTTGCCAAAGGGCCGCATTTTGCAAAGCCCCTGCCCGGCGGCGTCGCGCTTTTATGTGCAGTTGATCGAGCCTGAAGCCAGCGTGCTGGACGTCGAAGATGACGAAGCCTTGCAGCGCATCGGCTTGGGCACGGCTGACGTGCGTGCCACGGTGACCGAGCTGGCCCAACGCGGCGTGGAGTTTGTGCAGTCGCGGGGTGTGCAGACCGAAGACCGCGGCGCACTCACCCGCACCTGGCTGCAAAGCGTCAGCTTTGAATTGGTCCAAGACCAGCGCACTGGCCCTACGAATGGCGAGCGGAGCTGAGCCATGCACTACAGCGGAAACATCAGTGACTTCGGGATGGACACCATCTCTTTGGCCGGACCTTTGGAGGCCAAGCTCAAGGCCGTTCGCGAAGCTGGCTTCACGCAGATCATGTTGTCGGCACGCGACCTGGTCGGTCACCCTGAGGGTCTGGAGGCGGCCGTGCAGGCGGTTAAAACCAGCGGCTTGCGCGTCACCGGTTTCCAAGTATTGCGTGATTTTGAAGGCCTGTCAGGCCATCTGCACGAGTACAAGATGGACATCGCCAAGTCGATGCTCGAGATGTGCCACGCGCTGGATTGCCGCGTGCTGTTGATCTGCTCGTCGACCTCGGTGCACGCCACTGGCGAAACGGCCGCGCTGGTCAAAGACTTGCGCAAGCTGGCCATGCTGGCGATTCCGATGAACATCAAGATCGCCTATGAAGCTTTGTCGTGGGGCCGCGTGGTCAATGAATTTCCGCAGGCTTGGGAGATCATCACCCAAGCCGACATGCCGAACCTCGGTCTCGGTTTTGATTCGTTCCACATGTTTGCGACCAAGACCTCGCTGGACGAGCTCGACATGCTCGACCCGAACAAGATTTTTCTGGTGCAATTGGCCGACTTCATGTGGACCGAGATCAAGTCCGTAGAAGAGCGCATCACCACGGCGCGGCATTTTCGGGTGTTTCCGGGCGAGGGTGTGCACAGCGAAGCGCTGGCTGCCTTGGTCAATAAGCTGCACAGTCTGGGTTATCGCGGTGACTACAGCTTTGAAGTCTTCAACGACGACTACCAACAAATGCCCTTGCCGACGGTGGCGCAACGCGCCTGGCGCTCCGCTCAGTGGCTGGGTGAAGACGTGCTGCGTCGGTCGGTGCCGCTGCCGAATCAGATCAGGCTCAAACGCTGAAAAGGTCGCTAGACTCTTGGATTCACAACTTTTTAAAGCCACCGACCATGAGTATTTTCGAAGGCTTTTTGTCTACCTCTGAGAGCATCGATGCTTTTGGTGAGCGTCATTTTTTGGCGGCGATGCTGCGTTTCGAAGCCTCGTTGGCCAAAGCCCAAGCCACCGCCGGCTTGATTCCCCAAACGGCTGCGCAGTCCATCATCGACACCTGCAAAGTCGAGCTGTTTGACGTCAGCAAGATCGTTCGCGAAAGCGGGCGCGCCGGAACGCTGGCCATTCCCCTGATGAAAAGCCTGAAGGAAACGGTCGGCCTGTTCAATCCGGACGCGGTGCGCTTTGTTCACTTCGGCAGCACCAGCCAAGATGTGATCGACACAGCGCTGGCGCTGGTCACGCGGGACGCGCTGGCCTTGGTGCAAGCCGATGTACAAATCGCCATCGATGCCTTGCTTGCGCTGGCTGAGCGCCACGCCGCAGACCCGATATTGGCGCGCACCTTACTTCAGCCAGCCTCGGTCACCAGTTTCGGTTTGAAGTGTGCGGGCTGGGTTGCGCCCCTTATTCGCAGTCAGCAACGCTTGCAAATAGCTGCCGCCAACGCCCTGTGTGTGCAACTCGGCGGCGCAGTGGGCACGCTGGCCCAAATGAAGGCGCAAGGTCCGGAAGTCATCGCCCTGATGGCGGCGGACCTGCAACTCAATGCGCCGATGGCCACTTGGCATACGCAGCGCGACGAATGGGTCGCGCTGGGCTGCGAGTTGGGCTTGTTGGTGGGCAGCCTCGGCAAGATTGCTCGCGACATTTCGCTGATGGGCCAATTCGAAGTCAATGAAGTCGCCGAACCGGTAGAGCCCGGTCGCGGCGGTTCCTCGGCGATGCCGCACAAGCGAAATCCGGTGGCGTGCATGGTCTCGTTGGTCGCTGCGCAGCGTGCACCACAGCGTGTCGCTGCCCTGTTAGCGGCCATGCCGCAAGAGCATGAACGCGCCCTCAGTCATTGGCAAACCGAGCTGGCCGAATGGCCGGGTCTGTTGATGTCAGCCCACGGCAGCGCACGCGCCATGGCCCAGGTTCTTTCAGGTCTGCAGGTCGATACTGGGCGCATGTTGTCCAACCTGAAAGCCCTGCGCGTGGTGCTGCCGACCGAGGCCGCAGACGAGTGGTTTAACCCGGCGTTAGCATTGCATGCTGCCGACGTTACCCGCACCCAACTGACGGCATTGAAGGCTTTGAATGCAATTCAGGCGGGCGACAAATCCAAAATCAACCAGAAAGCAAAATGATGACCGACCACGACAAAGATTACGACGACGGCATGTTGAACCGCCGCCGCGTGCTGGGCAACGCTTGGGTCGATAAGTCGCTGGTCAACGTCAATGACTTCAACGGAGAGTTTCAGAACTTGATCACGCGCTATGCGTGGAACGAGATCTGGGGTCGCCCCGCCTTCGGCGACAAAACACGCCGCCTGATGGTGTTGTCGACCATGATCGCCCTCAAAGCCTTTGAAGAATTTGCCTTGCATGTGCGCGCGGCTCTTGATGGCCCGCCAGAGTCACGCTTGACGCCTGATGACATCAAGGAAGTGATCTTGCAGGCGGCGATTTACTGCGGCGTCCCCGCCGCCAATCATGCGTATGCCATCGCAGGCGCGATTTTGCGTGAAAAGGGATTTTTACCATCTTCAGATGCGCCAGCCAATTGAGCCAGGTCTGCTTGGCTGCAGTACGATCAATGGTTAATGCTCTTCGCCACTGAATCGACAAGAAAGAAACCATGACGACATCGACTGTTACTGAATCAAATCAAGCATCCCAACTTCATTGGGTCCGTGAGGGCCAAGGTCCGGTGGTGATGCTCAGCCACGCGCTTGGCTGCGACCTCAGCATGTGGGATGCGGTGGCTGAACGCCTGAAGCAGCGCTTCACCGTTTTTCGTTACGACGCTCGTGGCCATGGCCAGTCTGCCGCGACCGCAGGACCCTACAGCATGGAAATGTTCGCCGACGATGCTGCCGCGCTCATCACAGCGCAGGCTCTAGGACCGGTGCATTTTGTGGGTCTGAGCATGGGCGGTATGACGGCTCAGGCTCTGGCCGTCCAGCATCCGCAACTCGTCAAGAGCATCACGATTTCCAACGCTGCTAATTTTTACGGTGAGCCTGCTGGTGCCATGTGGCGCGGCCGTATGAACACGGTGCTGACGCAAGGTGTCGCAGCCGTCGCCGAAGGGGCGATCCAACGCTGGTTCACGCCGGAGTTCATCGCCGACACCACAGGCGGCGGTGCCGCCCGCGTGGCGACGCTGCGTCAGAAGCTTGAAAAAATCGCACCAGAGCCTTATGCCGCGAGTTGCGGTGCGGTGGCCGCGATTGATTTTCGCAGCAGCAACCAGCGCATCACTTGCCCAACGCTGGTGATCGCTGGCACCCGTGATGAAGCGACACCATTGGCGCTGTCGGAGGCAATAGTCAGCAGCATCGCGGGCGCCAAACTCGTGACTTTGCCAGCAGCGCATTTGAGCGCAGTCGAGCAGCCACAGGCGTTTTTGGCCTTGCTGGAAACGTTTTTGGATGGCGTGAAGTAAGTCCGTCTTTGCGGGCATAAACCCTCTGTCACTGCGTACATAAAGTCTCCGTCACTGCGAGCGAAGCGCGGCAGTCCATCACCGCGCGCCTTCAAGATGGATGGCCGCGCTACGCTCGCTACGACAAAAAGTTGGGCGGCTTCCAATCCGTTCACAATCCAAGCCATGGCCACCAAGTCCCACTACCCGGTTGATGAGCGCGAGGTCGAGTTCAGCGCAATTCGCGCGCAGGGTGCGGGTGGGCAAAACGTCAACAAGGTGTCCAGCGCGGTGCATCTGCGCTTTGACATCGCGGCATCGTCCTTGCCGGTCGAGATCAAGGAACGCTTGCTGTGTTTGAGCGACAGCCGCATCACGCTGGATGGGGTGTTGGTGCTGAAGGCACAGCAGCACCGCACGCAAGAGATGAACCGCAGCGATGCACTCGCGCGCTTGCAGGAGGTTGTCGACAGCGTGGCAGTGCCACCCAAAGCCCGACGCGCCACCAAGCCGACCTATGGTTCGAAGCAACGGCGGCTGGAAGGCAAGAGCCAGCGCTCCAGTATCAAAAGCTCACGCGGCAAGGTGCAAGACTGAGGCGGGTATAAACACGGGATGACATCAGCAACCGATTTATCATCCGAGGTCCCCGCACTGGCCTCGCAAGCCTCACTTGACACGCAAGTCTCCTCACTGTCCCAGCACGCCGAGTACACCCAAGTCTTGATGGCTGCCCGTCGCGTACTCACGCCCTGTGGCAGTGGTGCGCTGGTCTGGCATGTCTGGGGTGAGCAGGGGGCCGACCCCGCTTTGCCGCCGCTGGTGCTGTTGCATGGCGGCAGCGGCAGCTGGACCCATTGGCTGCGCAACTTGCTGCCGCTGGCGGCCTCTGGACGGTGTGTCTACGTGCCCGATCTGCCCGGTTTTGGTGACTCGGCTTTGCCACCCGGTGGCGGTGACGTCGATGTGATGCCCGAGCCGCTGGAAGCCGGGCTGACGCAGTTGCTGGGCGACACCGCTTGCGACTTGATGGGTTTTTCTTTTGGCGCGATGACGGCCGCTTTGCTGGCACATCGCTTCCCGGCGCGGGTGCTGCGGCTCATACTGGTGGGTGCGCCCGGCTTTGGTATTCAACCGCTGGTGCCCTTCAAGCTCAAGGGCTGGCGCCATCTGCCCAGTGCCGAGCAGCAACTGGCGGCACATCAGCACAATCTGCTGGCTCTGATGCTGCACGATTCCGCTGCGATCACGCCACTCGTGTGTCGAATTCAGGCCGCAAATGCAGTGCGCGACCGGATGCCTGGGCGACGCCTCTCACGCACCGACATTCTCGCCCGTGCACTGCCTGAGATTCATAGCCCGCTGTACTTGCTGTACGGCGAGCATGATCCGTTTTACCTTGGGCAAGTCGGCTTGTATGAAGCCGCATTGCAGGCCGCGCCCAAGTTCAAGGTCTTGCGCGCGATTCAGGCCTCAGGTCATTGGGCGCAGTTCGAAAAGGCCGAAGCCTTCAATGCGCAAGTGCTGACTATATTGAGCCAGTCAATTTAGTAGAGCTACTTCTCAATTACTTTTCTATGGCCAGCAGTTCGACCTCAAAGGTCAATGTGGCGTTCGGTGGCACCACACCACCTGCACCACTGCTGCCGTAGGCGGTCGCCGGCGGACAGGTCAAGGTGGCTTTACCGCCCACCTTGATTCTTTGCATGCCCTCCGTCCAGCAAGGCACCACCCGATTCAACGGGAAGGTGGCTGGTGTGCCGCGTTTGTAAGAGCTGTCGAATTCGGTGCCGTTGGCCAGCGTGCCGCGGTAATGCACCTTCACTGAGTCAGAGGCCTTCGGGTTGGCACCTGTGCCGTCTTTGGTGTGAAGCACCTTCACGCCGGAAGGCAGAGTTTCGGCTGGCGCCGCGGCAAAGGTGCTGGCACTGGCGAGGGTCAGCGCGGCTAAAACAGGGGACAGGCGTGAGGTCAAAGTAGGGTTCATGGTTTTTGAAAGTGAAGAAAAGTGGATCAGCTGGCAGAAAAAGCGCTGTACGAGGTCTCGTCCATCAGCGCGTCCAACTGCGAAGCGTCAGCCAGCTTGACCTTGAAAAACCAACCAGCGCCCAGCGGATCGCTGTTGGCCAAAGACGGGTCATCGCGCAAAGCTTCGTTGACTTCAAGCACTTCACCGCTGACGGGCATGTAGACGTCAGCCGCAGCCTTGACAGACTCGACCACGCCGGCCGTGTCTTTTTGGGCCAAGGTGGCGCCGACTTCTGGCAGGTCGACAAAGACCACATCGCCCAACGCGTCTTGCGCGTGGACCGTGATGCCAACGGTGGCGATGTCGCCATCAATGTTGAGCCATTCGTGGTCTTCGGTGTACTTGATCATGTTGTTCTTTCAGTCAGAAAAGGTTTGTCTTTATTGTGAACGAATAACGCGCAGTTGCCGCGTGACGAAAGCTCAGCCGCGGCAGTAGCCGTAGCAGTTGGCCATAAAGGGCAGGGGGTTCACGTCACTTGGCATTGAACTGGGACCAACAATCACCGCCGTTGCACACCCAGCAGCCACAGGTTCAAGCGTGCTGATTGGCGAATCAGCAAGGCCGCAGCGATAGGTCCGACGATCCCTAACGTGGTGCCGCCGACCATCAAGGTCCAAGTGTTTTTGAGATCAAACCAAGAGAACGCAATTCGGCTACCCGCCGTGAAAAAAACGTGAAGTAAATAAATGGCGAAGGAGTAGCCGCCAACAGTGGCCAGCCACTGAGCGCGCCAGCCGCTTCTCAGCAGCAGGAAAGCGGATGACGCTCCGGCTAGTAGACCGGGCAGGAGTGTGTCTTGACTGGGCGACGTGTGAGGGGCTCCAAATCCCCATAACGACCATAACCACAATGCAGAGGTGGCAAGGGTCAGGGCCGCCAATACACGTGATGGGCCAGAGTCGATGTTGAAGCGCTTACAGGCCAAGCCAGCCAGAAAAAAAGGCAGCAGATAAACGACACCATCCAAAGCGAAATAAAGGGGTGCCTTGACCAGCACATGCATCAGCACGCTGATCACCCAGACGGTCAAAAAAACAAGTCGCCCGGTCAGTGCATGCAATTGCTCCAGTGCCAAGACGATCAGGAAGATGATGAACAGCGCCTCCAGAAACCAGTAATGCCCAACGGGAAGGATGTGCAGTAGCCACCATCGGCTCACGCTGCCATTTGCCCCTAGGGTCATGCTTTGAACAATGGCAAAAAGGGTCCCCAGCGTCAGCATCGGCAGTAGCAGTCGTCGACCTTTCCCTTGAATAAATGGGATGACGCCGCGCTGAAATGGTCGATAAGCGTAGACATAGCCCGATAGGAACGAAAAAAGCGGCATGCGCAGATAGCTCAGGACAGCATTCACGCGATGCAGTCCATGCGCCTCTGGCAGGTGCAGGCCAACGTCGGGTGTCATGCCCGCCACATGAAAGCTCACCAGCAGGATGCAGGCGAGGCCACGCAGCGTATCTACCCCTAATTCCCTAGTCATTCATGTGAGTCCGTCTGGCTTCTCATTTTTGATGAGTTGGGAGCTTATGTCGTCGATTGGACTCAGCGTGTAGGAAATTATCGCGTTCACAGTATTCCTGCTGTTGCTCAGTGTCGCAGTCCGTTACGTGTGTATCCCGCTGTCAATGGCCGCTGATACCGTCCTACATCGGCTGAGTTTTGGCATCGGAATAATCGCCATTTTGGGTGTCTACCAGAGTCATAAAAGGCCAACCATGCTGACCAATTCTCAAGCTGAAAATCCATCTCGCACCGTCCGGACAATGCCTTGGGTTGCTCGATGGCGCGAACCTGGGTTGCAGGCTGAGCAGGAAAAAAGACAGCTTGCCGGGCGGCTGACCACTCTGCTTGAGCTTCGTCTGCGCGGCGGTTGATGGATGGCTGACAGCCCGCCCGTTAACAGCGCCGCATCTTGGTTGGGTGGGCAGGCGCCACGCGCCATCGGCTTGGGACGCAGTCATCTTTTTCGCGTGATTGAGGCGGCGCTAGATCCATTTATTTTGGTGGGCACGCTGTGGGGACTTGCACTCTATGGGGACGGGCGCATGACGCCGGCATGTCTGATTTTGGGGGTGATCGTTTTTTCTCTGTCCTTTCCCGGCGCCTCGCAGCTGAGATTGTCAGTTGCGCGGATGGTGTTCAACATCAGCTTTCATTGGGCATGGATCGTCGGATTGCTATTGCTCATTGGTTTTTCAACAGGTTATGTCAACGCATTTTCGAGATCCGTGATTGGCGAATGGCTTTGGTTGGCACCGCTCAGTCAAGTGTTGGCGCACTTGACCTTGCGCCGTGTAGCGCCTCAGTTGCTTCGTTTGCAGGGTCCGTTGCCGCGCGCAGTGATTGTGGGAATGAATCCACAGGGAGAAGCCTTGGCCAGAGGAATCACGGGGTCTGACTACGCCGGCATCAAGTTGCTAGGGTTTATTGACGATCGAGGGGATGAGCGATGTGTCAAACAGGATAAATTCAAGTTGGTCGGAAAAATTGATGAACTTTCGGATTTTGTCAAAAGCAACCGGGTGCAGTTCATTTACCTGTCGCTGCCCATGACGTCGCGACCGCGCATCTTGCAGGTATTAGACGGGCTGAAAGACACCACGGCATCTATCTATTTCGTGCCTGATATGTTCATCACTGATCTGATTCAGGGGCGCAGTGACGCGGTCTGTGGGGTGACGGTGATCTCCGTGTGTGACACGCCATTCAGGGGGTACAGCGGATTTCTCAAGCGCAGCAGCGATATCGTGTTGTCGCTGCTGATTCTGCTGTTAATTTCGCCATTGATGCTGCTCATTGCCATCCTCGTGAGGCTTGACTCGCCCGGGCCCATTTTTTTTAAGCAGCGGCGCTATGGCCTCGACGGCGAAGAAATCGTGGTCTACAAATTTCGCTCTATGGTCGTCACGGAGGACGGCTCTGAGATCGTACAAGCGCAAAAAAAAGATGCACGGGTGACCCGCCTAGGTGCCTTTCTAAGACGCTCGTCACTTGACGAATTGCCGCAGTTTGTGAATGTCTTGCAAGGCCGCATGAGTGTGGTGGGTCCGCGCCCCCATGCCGTCGCGCACAACGAGCTTTACCGCAAGCTCATCAAAGGCTACATGGTGCGTCACAAAGTTCGGCCTGGCATCACCGGCTGGGCGCAGGTGAATGGCCAACGGGGGGAAACCGACACCTTGGACAAGATGCAGGCCCGTATCGATTTTGATTTGGACTATTTGCGCAACTGGTCTTTGCAGCTGGATCTTTATGTCATTTTAAAAACGATCCGACTGGTGTTTAAAGACAGCGCAGCGTATTGATGCACAA
This sequence comes from Comamonadaceae bacterium, assembly GCA_947378785.1. GTDB lineage: Bacteria > Pseudomonadota > Gammaproteobacteria > Burkholderiales > Burkholderiaceae_C > Polaromonas. The sequence goes on along the minus strand of CANCLK010000010.1, from coordinate 48,149 downwards.
GATTCTTTCAGCCCATCAGCACTCTTAAAAAAGGGAAATTTCCATGCCATTCGCTGCCTGTCCATCGCGCATATCCGCGGTCACGTCCAAAACGAGTATGTTTCAGCGGCACCCTGTCCAGCTCAGCATACTGACGATGTTGCTGTGTGCGACGGGTGCATCCTTCGCTCAGCAGAGTCCGATAGACCCCTACTGGGTCCAGCAGCCTCGTTTGCCAGATCTTCCACCGCTGAGCAACCAACCCAGGGTGCCAGACACCGTGCAAGTCCGCTTGGGGCAAAGCATCGAGCACGACAGCAATATCTTCAGACTCTCTGGGGCGGATAGTCCCAAGGCGGACACCTATGGCATCACAACGCTGGGCGTGAAGTTCGACAAGCTCTACAGTTTGCAGCGCATTGAGTTGGAAGTGAACGCGCAGGATTACCGCTATCAGCACAATTCAGCGCTTGACTTCACGGCCCTTAATTACGCGGCGGCCTGGCGCTGGAATCTCACCCCCAAGTTGACAGGTAACGTGACGGCTGACCGGCGCGAATACTTGGATAACACGACCTTGGTGCCAAGCACAGGGTCTGTGAACCGCCGCACCGATGAGGCCAACAGAGTCGATGCAGAGTACGAAGTCGGTGCCGCTTGGCGTCTGCTGGGAGGTTTGTTTGACCGCACCATCAAAAACAGTGCTCCTTTGATTCAAGAAGCTGACACCAAGGTTGCTGGCGGGGAAGCGGGCGCACGGTATGTCTTTCGCACTGGTGATTCCGTCGCCTATCGTTACCGGCATGGCAATGGTGAGTACAGCGGCCTGCCTGTTAGCACACTGCCGTCCCGCAACTTCACGGACAAAGAACATGAGCTCAACTTTGAGTGGCTGCCCGAGAGCCGCACCCGCGTGCAGGGGCGGGTGGCGCACCTGGAACGCAAACGCGACGATGCGGCGACCAGTGAATTTTCGGGTCTTGTTGGGCGGATCAACCTGAGCTGGATGATCACGGGCAAGACGCGGATGGACGCCGGCTTGATTCGTGAGTTAGCCAGCTATCAGCCCGGCACGCCGAGCTACTACGACGGCGAACGTCTTTACATCAGTCCGGTTTGGAAACCTACAGAAAAAACCGCATTTCGCCTGCGGTTTGACCAGGGCGTCCGGCACTACAAAGGGGTGCTCGGTTACGAGGGCCGACGTGACGAGATTAGCCAGGCCGGTGTGAGTGTGGAGTGGGAACCTCAGCGGTTCATCAAGCTCATGGCGTCGTTGGCGCATGACAAAAGAACCTCCAATTTTTTTGGCCTTGACTACAAGGCCAATGTCGTTGGCATCGCCGCCCTGTTTAGTTTTTGAGCCTGTCTTTAAACAAAGAACTTTTTCATGAGGTCACACGATGAAGTTATGGACGCATTATTTAATGTTGGCTTGCCTGTTGTCGGTGGGTTTGCCTGTCAATGCACAGTCAAGTCCGCCGCAGTTGGAAATGTCTGCCAGCGCAACGTCCTCAAATCAGGACTACCGACTCGGCGCTGGCGACTCGATTGGCGTACAGGTTTACCAGAGCCCCGATTTGACATTGGAGTCTCGTGTTTCTGAAAGTGGCGTCATCAGTTACCCATTGATCGGCAATGTGCAACTGGGCGGCTTGAGTCTTGTTGAGGCTGAAAAGACCATCGCTGACGCCCTGCGCACAGGTGGCTTCGTGCGTTCACCGCAAGTCAACATCACCCTCCGGCAAGTGCGGGGCAATCAAGTTGCGGTGCTTGGTCAGGTCAATCGGCCTGGGCGTTTTCCGCTCGAGACTGTCAACACACGCGTCAGCGACATGCTGGCCACTGCCGGTGGTGTGACACCGACGGGTGACGATGTGTTGATCGTCACGGGTCAACGACAAGGCCAGGCTTTTCGTCGGGTGATTGACATACCGGGATTGTTTTTGAATCAGAAACCAGAAGACGACATCGTGGTTGCTGGCGGTGACACGTTGTATGTCAACAAGGCGCCCATGTTCTACATCTATGGAGAAGCGCAGCGCCCTGGCCCGTATCGAATTGAACGGGGTATGACGGTGATGCAGGCACTGGCTCAGGGCGGTGGTCCGACGTCACGCGGCAGCCAGAACCGTCTCAAACTTCACCGCCGAGACACGGCTGGCAAGGTGATTGAAACCGTTCCCCTGCTGACCGATGTCGTGCGTCCAGAAGACGTTATTTATGTACGCGAAAGCATTTTTTAGAAAGTACCGATCATGTCGCTGCATCAATTCTTTCTGATTTTGCGGGCGCGTTACCGGTTGGCGCTGCTCATCGCCATCAGTGCCGTTCTGCTGGCTCTGGCTGTGAGCTTGCTGATGCCTCGGCAATACACGGCACAAACGGCTGTGCTGGTCGACTTGCGCACACCAGACCCGGTTGCTGGGGGGGCGCTGGCTGGGGTGGTGGCGCCCAGCTACATGGCGACTCAGGTCGATATTATTGGCGGCGACCGTGTGGCGCAACGAGTGGTAAACATGCTCAAGCTGGACGAAATATCCGCCTCACGTCAGCGCTGGCTGGACGCCACTGAAGGTCGCGGTTCGCTACAGGCGTGGTTGGCGGAGTCTTTGCAAAAGCGGCTTGATGTGCGTCCAGCGCGTGAAAGCAATGTGATCAATATCAGCTTCAAAGGGGCTGAGGCAGAGAGCACAGCGCAGATTGCGAATGCTTTTGCACAGGCATACCTCGACACACATTTGGCCCTCAAAACGGAGCCTGCGCGCATCTATGCCGAGTGGTTTGAGCAGCAGGCCAAGGCTTCGCGGGCCAAGCTGGAAGAGGCCCAGTCGCGTCTGTCGAACTATCAGCAAAAATCTGGCATCGTCACCAGCGACGAGCGCTTGGATTATGAAACTGCCAAGCTGGGTGCAATTTCATCGCAACTCACGGAGGTCCAGGTCGCGACGACCGACAGCCAGAGTAAGCGATTCGCCCGCAGCGACAGCATCGCCGAGGTGATGGACAGCTCGCTGATCAATAGTTTGAAAGCCGACATTGGCCGCATGGAGGCGAAGGTGCAGGAGGCTGGCGTGAATCTCGGCCCCAACCATCCGCAGATGCAGCGAATGCAGTCTGAACTGGCGTCACTGCGGCAGCGGCTCGCCCTGGAAACCCGCAGCATCACGACCTCCATCAACACCGCCTACCAGGTTGGTAAAGATCGCGAGCGTGAACTGCTGGGTGCGGTAGCGATGCAGAAGTCGCGTGTTTTGAACATCAACAAAGAACGCGATGAACTCAATGTTTATCGCCGTGATGTCGAGGCGGCACAACGGGCATATGAGGAGGTCAGCAAAAATGCGTCGCAAACGCGTTTGCTGAGTTTGACCAATCAGACCAATGTGGTGCGTTTGAATACCGCCACTGAACCACTCACGCCGTCCAGTCCCAAGACCCTGCTGAACCTGTTGATTGCAGCCTTTTGCGGAACACTTTTGGGCATCGCTTGCGTGTTATTGCTGGAGCTTGCAAATCGTCGTGTGCGCTCAGCCGAAGACCTCATCCACATGTTGGACTTGCCTGTGCTCGGTCGGATCAGCAGTGCGCCGATCGTGTTTTCAGGCCGGGGTCGACCACTGCTGACGGGTCCGGGTCGACTGGCGTTGGGTTCTATCAATCTGGGCAATGGGAAAAACACATGAACCCTCATCATTCTCAAGTCGTTCGTTCTGTACCGCTGTCGGTTCCGAGCAAACCCGCTTTCGGCTCAGGCCGTTCTATCGGCGCCATTTTGGTCGATGCTCAGCGCCTCAAGCCCACCGATGTTGATCGGATATTGGCGTTTCAAGAGGGCACCAGCGTGCTTTTTGGTCTGGCCGGTCAAGCCTTGGGTTTGCTGACGGAGGAGGACGTGCGCTATGCGCTGTCGGTTCAGTTTGACTACCCCTGTTTGCCCGAAGACAGCAGCCTGAGTCGTGAACTGGTGGCCGCGTATGAACCGGCCAGCCGGGTGGTGGAAGACCTGCGGGCCTTGCGCAGTCAGCTCATGCTGCGTTGGTTTGACACCGGGGCTGACCGCCGGGGCTTGGCGATTGCGAGTGCCGGTCATGGCGATGGTCGCAGCTATCTGGCCGCCAATTTGGCGATTGTGTTCTCGCAATTGGGGGAGCGCACCTTGCTGATTGATGCGAACCTGCGCACACCCAAACAGCACAAACTTTTCAACCTCGGCGCACGCGCTGGTCTGTCCGACATGCTGGTTGGCCGGGCTGGCTCAGAAGCCGTCGTGGGCATTACCGCGCTGCGTGACTTGTCGGTGCTGCCTGCTGGAACCATTCCACCCAATCCGCAGGAACTGCTTGGCCGCCAGCATTTCTCCAGTTTTTTGCAGTCGATGGGCGAAAATTTTGACGTCATCATCATTGATACACCTGCGGCCAGTGCTTACGCTGATGCACACACCGTGGCTGTGCGTGCAGGTGCCGCTTTGCTGGTAGCGCGTCAAGGCAGTAGTTCGGTGCCTCAGATGGCCCATTTGACGCAGGGTTTGCGCGAATTTGGCGTGGCGGTGCTGGGCTCTGTGCTCAACGATGCCTGAGCTGAAAAAGGCGGTTTTTTATCCGACTGCCAAGCTGCGATTTTGGGCTGCACTGACTGTGCTGACTTTGACGGCCGGCCTATTTTTTGGGGGGGCCTTGCCGGTGGCGGTTGGTATTTTCAAGCCGCCTTGGGATTTGCTGGCGCATACCGGCGTCTTCACGGTCATCGGTGCGACGTTTGGTTTGGCTTCAGGCGTGCGCGGTTGGCGTTTGCTGCTGTTCAGTCTGTTGGGGGCGCTGGCGGTCGGTGCCATGGATGAATTGCACCAACTGCGCTTGCCAGGTCGCCACGCTGACTGGAACGACTTGGCCGCTGACTTGGTGGGCGGCTTGCTAGGCGGTTTTTTGCTGAGCTCTGTTTATCTCTGGGCAGACGGCGGCACATGGACGGAACGTTGGCAGGTGCTGCTGGAGAAAATTGTGCGCGTGCCAGATAACGCCGATGATGTTGATTGGCTGCTCCGACTGAGTCACCCTGAAAGACCCACTGTGCTGGCTTTCGTCAATGCGCACGCCATGAACTCGGCGGCACAAGATGCGGATTTTTTTGAAGCACTGATCTCGGCCGATACATTGCTGCGGGATGGCTCGGGTATGTCGGCACTTTTCAGCGTGCTTGGCATGCCGCCGGGTAAGAACCTCAACGGCACGGATCTGATCCCGCGCCTGATACGTCAATTCCACGACCGCCCCATCGCTTTACTGGGGACGCAAGAGCCTTACTTAACGCGGGCTGCCAGTGCGGTGCAGAACGATCTTGCGCACGACGGGCGCGTCGCCACAGCGCATGGGTTCATGGCGGCAGACTACTACTTGGCTTTGGTCCGCGCGCATCAAAGCCATCTGATTGTGTTGGGGATGGGCATGCCGAGGCAGGAGGAAGTGGCTTGCGTTTTGCGCGCTGCACTGACGCATCCCTGCTTGATTGTGTGCGGCGGGGCGATCATTGATTTTTTGGGCGGACGCATGCCACGTGCGCCAGTCTGGATCCGTCGCTTTGGGTTGGAGTGGGTTTTCCGGTTGGCGCAAGAGCCGGCGCGGTTGTTCCGGCGCTATGTTCTGGGCAATCCGCTTTTTCTGTTCAGGACGCTTCGGCTGAGCTTGAGTCGGCAACGCTGAGCACAGGCGTGTTGAGACTGCAGGCGTGATCGTGTTGGGGTGTCGTCTCCGCTTGATTTTTGTAGGCACACGGACGACTTCGGGCCGAGACGCCAAAATGCTGAAAATGGATGCGCGCAACTTCAATGAAAAACCTTTGAAGTGAAAATTTTTGCTCATAAAGCAGTCGCCCATTTTGTTCCAGCGACTGTCGCAGCAAAGGGTCTCGCAGAACGCGTTGCAAGCCGGCGGACAGTTCATGCACATTCCCTGCCTGCACAAAAATGGCATCGACTTCATCGGTGAGCACCGTGCTGATTTCACCGACCGGACTGCAGACGACGGCGACCCCATTGGCCAACGCTTCCAAGATGACCAGCGGCAGGCCTTCGTCATAAGAGGGCAGCACCAGCACGTCAGCGGCGGCCATCAGACGTGCCACCTCCGGCTGGCCGACCCAGCCTGTAAAGTGCACCCAGCGGCTGAGACCCATGGCCTTGGCTTGCGCTTGGTAGCCCGTCACATCACCGCCACCGGCGATCTGAACTTCCACCTGTCGCCGGTTAAAGCTGGGCAAGGCCAGGGCTCCGAGCAGGTCTGAAACGCCTTTACGTTCAGACAGGTTGCCAACGAACAGCACGCGTTGAACGTCGCCAACGCTTTGCTGACGCCTGGTCTCCGTGGGCTCTGGTACGCCATTGCTGATGATCTCCACACGCTGCGCTGGCACGCCGAGCTGCTCGATGACAAACTGACGGCTGATCTGACCCAGCACCAAGCAGCTTTTCGGCAAGGCGAAAACCCAGCGTGTCAGCACCTGCAGTGGCCGTGGCAGGGTAGGGTAAAAGTGATGCAACTGGGCTGCGTGTGAATGCAACACGATGGGTACGCCCAGCGCTCGGCTGGCGACGATCACCACGCCTTTGCGAAACAGGCTGAGCCGCTCGGCCACATTGACATGCACACCCGCCAGCTCGCCTTTCAGGCGGCACATCAGCAGTTTTCCCAACGCCTGCGTCAGCACCCAGAGGGATGACAACGCACTGCCTTCCCCACGGGTGTCTAGCAGTCGCAATTCAGCCGTATTCAAGGCCGGCGGCAGTGCCTGCCATTGCACCAAGTAATCTGCAACCTTGAACATACCGCCGCCCTTGGGCGTGGACGGGCCAGCCAGGAAAATGGTGCGTTGCTTGCGACGATCCGTCACATGCTGGGGCGCGGCATCATGGGGCATAGGCGCTTTCATGGCGAGCCTGAGTTCCATGCGCTGCGATGATGGGACTCGCCTCTTGCAGCACGCGGTATTCGACGATGGGTTGCGAAAAACGTGGTTTTTGCAACAAGCCGCGGACCATGCCAGCCGCATTGAAACAACTGGACACCATTGCATACAGTCCGCGCGCCGTTGAGCGCTTGCGCCACGTCATCAGTGCCAAGGGGGTCAGCAGCATGATGGCCACAGCAGAGGCTTTAAAAACGACGGATGTCGGCAGCAGCATCAGCGCCAACAGGCCTGTCCACCAAATCAGTACCGCTGCGTAGAGTCTGACTTCACGGACTTCCTGTAGCGCCAGCAGCAGCCGTTGCCGGGGCTCACGGGCACTGACCCGAAGCAACTCACCCAGTCCCCAGAGGTAGCCGCTGCGCCAACGTCGCCAGAGCATCCGGTAGGGCTGTGCTTCATGACCGTAGTGGCTGGTCGCCGCGACCGGCAGACGCCAAAAGGCCCAACCGAGCGAGCGTAGACGCGCAGCCAAGTCAAATTCTTCATAGCTGTGCAGGTTGCGATCGGAAAAGTAACCTGCGGCTTGAATGGCACTGCGCCGGTAGAGGCCGCCCCCGTCCAACCGACTAGACGGGCCAGAGTTCAGCTCAGCCCATAGCGCATGGCGAGTCTGGTATTCAGGGCTGCTCAGGTTCATCTCCATCACCCGTCCACCGACGCCGGCGATGTCTGGGTGTTGCTGCAAGAACGACAGTGCTTCTTTCAGAAAACCGTCGATGAGCTGCATATCGCCGTCCATCAAGTAAATAAACTCACCGCGTGCGACCTGATAACCCATCTGCGGGCCGACACCGCAACATCGCTCATCTGGGTGCATCAGTTGCACGATACGGACTGGGTAGCGGCGGGCAATGTCCACCGTGCGGTCAGTGGAGTAAGAGTCGGCCAAGATGACTTCTCCACCCACGGCCTGTATCGCCAGCAATGCACTTTCAAGCGTCGCGGCAATGCCTTTCTCTTCGTTCAGCGCTTTGATGATGATCGATACGTGGCATGGGCTCATGGTGTCCTGTTTCATGGGTTCAGCCTGCGTCTGTCATGGATGCAACGGGGCTGGCTCGCTGGATACGCCAGTGTTGCCAGTGATGGACCCACTGAGTGGGGAAAAAAAGGGTCATCATCAATGTCAGCCACCAACGCCGGCCAAGCGCAGCACGACGGCCGCGATACAGCCAGCGAAGTCCGAGCCGGCGCTGCCCTTTTTCAATCGCCAGTCGCGCCAGCGTGACCTCATGCTGAGCCACCATCCACAGCGCCGATCGGCGCTGGGCCGGTGCGACCAGGCCAGTCAAAGCACGGTCGCGCAGGCGTCGCAAAAATGGCGGGATCTCGGTCGGCGTGTGCTGCGTGGTGAGACTGCCCTGAACGGCCACGCGGTAGGCTGCGAGCGGCGACCGGACGAGCGCAATCGGTGCTTTTTCTGCCAGCCTGAACCACAAATCTAAATCTTCACCGACAGATTCTCCGAGCGGAAAACACGGCTGCATGGACTGCAGCAAGTCGCGTCGTGCAGCGATAGCACTGCTGCAAACCGACGGTGCATCGACCCAGCGAGCAGCCAAATCGGTGATGCGCTCAATCTCGGGCTGGCCAGACGCGACACGCCAATTCGTTGGCCACGGTCCTTCGGTGTGTGGCAAGCGCAAAAAATCGGTGGCCACTGTTTTAGCGTCCGGACAAGCGGCCTGAGCCAATAGGAGGGCCGCCAAAAAATCGGGATGTTGCCAATCATCGGCGTCCAAAAATGAAACCCATTCACCACGGGCTTCGGCGATGCCCCTGTTACGTGCGGCCGACACACCCGCATTGGGCTGACGGATCAGTCGTATCCTGTCATCGGTCAAATGGTTCACGATGTCGTCACCGCCATCTGTTGAGCCGTCATCGATCACCAAGATTTCATAGTCTGTGCAGCGTTGCGCCAGGATCGAGTCAAGGGTGCAGCGGATGTAAGGCGCCTTGTTGAAAAGGGGGATCAGCACGGTGAATTTCATGGCATTGACCGTGCTTTCGCCCAAGAGCCTCTGTCAGACCAAGGAGCGAGGGGTGCCACTTGGGTTGGACGTTGTTTGACGGAGTGGGTCTGTTGCACGGCAGACGCCAGCACCATCAGCAGCAGCACATGAATAAACATCTCGGTTGAATAACCCAGCATGAGCAGTGGAACCTCGCTAACCGCACGCAGGGTCAAGGCTAAAAAAAGAGCCAAAGACAGACCCTGCGTGGCGCGTGTCAAACGCAGCGACATGACGCACAGAACCACCGCATAAAGCACCAATCCGGTCGCCCCCGCAGCGCCCGAGCGGGACAAGGTATCCATGAATTGGTTGTGCCCATGGTTGGCATTCGGCATGCCAATAGTGGCGCGAAATCGTTCATCCCAGATGCCAGGACCATAGCCAAACGCCGGGTTGCTTTGCCATTCGTCGAAGGCAATGGCCCAGATGCGATCGCGCCCTGTGAAGGATGCCAGCTGCGCACCCTCCGGTGTATGGATGAAGGTGCTGATGCGTCCCCCCAAGTCGCCAAACATCAATACAAGGGCCAGCGCAATCATGCCGAGCATGCAAGTGACGAGTGTCGTGATGCCCAAGGTCGGACGCATCGGGTCGAGCAGGCGGCGCCACAGGTCTGGCCCCCGCTGCACCGCCAACACAGCGCCGGTGCAGATAAAAAAAGCCATCCAAGCTGTTTTGGATTGCGCAATGAAGAGGGTCGTTAAACCGGCAGCCCACGCCACCCGGTTGAGCCAGAGGCGTTGGTAGGGGCGCGTCATCAGGCAGAGCAGTCCCATTTGCGCCATCAAGCCCATGCCGACGGCATGCGGGGACAGTCCGGCGAAACGCGGCAGACTGGGGAAAAGACCTTGGGTGTAAGCGAGGTCAAGCACCAAGCTCGGATGGATCGGAACCATCAGGAAACTCGCGAGTATGAAAATAAAAATTGAAGTGCGCACAGCCTTCAGTGCCAGATCACGCTCAACATTCGTGGCCAAAGTTGCCGCCAGACCGATCACCAACGGGTATGCGTAGTCATGCGATAGTTTGGGATGGGCTCCCAACAGGGCCGGCGAGGCCACCGAAGTGGTCCAGAAAATAAAAAAGGCGAGGGCAAGAAAGAGGGGTGGCGGTGCTATTTTTCGTTGCAGCCAATGCGTGATCAGGCGCTCGCCACTGACCGCCAGAATCAGCATTGAACAAAGAGGTTGTAGATAGCTCAGTGCCGGATGACTGATGGAGGGGAGGGCAAAGTTTTCAATCTGAAAGGTGCTGGTGAGGTCGCGACCCGACAACAGTGCGCCTGAGGCTACCGCCAACAGCATGGTGTAAAAAATCCAATGCATGAAACCCTTTTGACGGCGTGTCGTGACATGCACAGCACCGGCCATGCCTAGCGCGGCGATCAATGCCGCCAGTACGCCTACGCCGACAAGGAGCAATGGCGTCAGTGCGTTCTGCATAGGGGGCCTCTCTGTTTCATGACTGTTGCTCCTTGATGACGTCAGTGCGTGTCCGCAAACGCTGGCTGTTTAAAACTCTACCGAGTTGCGGAAAAAATCGAAGCAGCATGTCGGTCGTGGGCGATCCCAAAATCTGAGGCCGGAGCCCGACCGACACGGCCAAGACACAGAGTGTTAGCAGCCCACTGGTCAGCAGTGATAGCCACGCACTGCCCAAGCGCGCCGTTGCGTTTTGTCCCAGCCAAACGCCGATCAGGCACAGGCTGCTGAGAAGTAAGCCGCGAGCAGCATGCGGCAGCAAGCTGACCCATTGAATGTGAAGTGCCCGCATGGCGGCAAGACAGATGACGGCAGCGCGTAACACCAGCAGAGCCGCTGCCACTCCGGCCGCGCTGCGCAGCCCTTGTCCGGCGAATACATAAAACCCAGCCGCACCGACCATCACCAGTGGCAGTTGCAGTGCAAACTCATAGTGCTTGTGGCCGGTGTTCCAAAGCACGGGCGTTGACAAGCCCCAGACCACGTAGGCTGGCATGCTGATGAAAAGAATTTGTAGCACCCAGCCGGCTTCAAGCCAAGCCTGACCATAGAGAACGTGCACGAGATCGTCCGCCACCAACGCCAGAAATACAAAAGCTGGCAAGACAAGCACCAGCACGCTGGCCAACATCTGCAGGTACACCCGTGACAAACGCGGCAGCTGGTCTTGTAGCCGCGCACCGGCAGCCAAAAAAGCCGGTTGTAAGGCACCCAGCAGCAGTGAGTTTGGCAAGGCCGCCATGTTGTAGGCCACGTTGTACAGACCCAGCGCTTGGGCGTTCAGCAGGCGGGCTATCAAGACCCGGTCCATGTTGTTGAGCAGCCAATTGACGATGTTGGTCACGAAAACTGCACGTCCTGTGCTGACGGCCGTGGCCGCGCCGGCATACCAGAACAACGGCTTTAGCGGATGCGGTTTCATGGCGTAGCTGGCCACTAAAACCACGCCGGCTTGCACCAGCCAGGCCGCCACCAGCGTCCCTGTGCCGAAGCCAAGCAAGGCCATCGGGATGCCGACCAGAAGGTAACCCGCGCAGTAACTGCCGACTTGGATCAATCCAACGGCGCGAAAATTGAGGTCACGCTGGAGAAGGTAGGTTGAAGGTCCGGATGCCGCAGTCAGCAAGCATGCCAATGACAGCCATTCAATGACGAATTGCGCGCGAGGTTCCCTGAAATAAGCCGCTAACCCATCCGCTAGCCCAAAAACACTGGCCATGGTGAGCAGGCCGACGAGGATTTGCCACGTGAGTGCAAAGCGAATGTCTTCAGCCTGCACTGTGGCGCGTTGCAAAAGGCTCCAGCTGAAGCCACAGCCTGACAAAAAACTGGCGAAGGTCAACACGACCATGCCGATGGCGAAGATACCGAAAATCTCTGGCCCCAAGGTGCGTGCCAGCATCACTTGCGCGCCCAATTGCAGTGCAAAGCGAGCGAGTGTGGACGCTGTGCTCCATTTCACCGCCGCCACGCCAGGCTGACCCAATCCGCTCATGCTCAGGCCCCTCGGGCGCGAATTCGCCGAAACGCAATCGCACCTATCGCCATCAAGGTGGCGAACAGCGTGCCGTAGCGCGTCAGATGGCTGTCGCCTTCAGTCTGAGTCAATGTTTTCGCCGGGCTTGCAGATGCCGCTGCTTGAACGGCCCTGATTTGCTCGGCTTGTGAGCTGATGACTTGAACAACGCTCTGCGTTCTTGGATGGCTGGCAATTGGTGTGGGGTCTGGATGAGCTGGAGAGTCTGCGGCAGTGACGGCTGTTAACTTGCCAGCTATGACCAAGATGAGCAGTACGCGACGCATGGGGAGTCCTCTTGTGATGATGGTTCAAACCCCAACTGCGCGTTGTGATTCGGCCTTCCACTCTGAACTCCCAGTGTCTGACTTCTTCGCCGGAAATCTGTCAGCGTACGCCCCAGGCCAACGTGGGAACTTTGATGCTCAAGTGCACTTGTGCATCGTCAAGCTGTTGTCATTCAGTCCAAAAAAAAGCCTGCTACTTTTTGAGTAGCAGGCTTTTAGAGGCAGAGATCAGTTACATCGTGTCGATGAAGCTGCGCAGTTTGTCGCTGCGGCTCGGGTGCTTGAGCTTGCGCAAAGCCTTGGCTTCAATCTGACGAATCCGTTCGCGGGTCACGTCGAATTGCTTGCCGACTTCTTCCAGCGTGTGGTCGGTTGACATTTCGATGCCGAAGCGCATGCGCAGCACTTTGGCTTCGCGTGGTGTCAGGCTGTCGAGTATGTCTTTGACGACATCGCGAAGACCGGCTTGCATGGCCGCCTCAAGGGGTGCAGTGTTGGCGCTGTCTTCGATGAAGTCGCCCAGATGTGAATCGTCGTCGTCACCGATCGGCGTTTCCATGGAGATCGGCTCTTTGGCGATCTTCATGATCTTGCGAATTTTCTCTTCAGGAATCTCCATCTTCTCGGCCAGAACGCTGGCATCCGGCTCAAAGCCGAACTCTTGCAAGTGCTGGCGCGACAGACGGTTCATCTTGTTGATGGTCTCGATCATGTGCACCGGGATACGGATGGTGCGTGCCTGATCGGCAATCGAACGCGTGATGGCCTGGCGAATCCACCAAGTGGCGTAGGTTGAAAACTTGTAGCCGCGACGGTATTCAAACTTGTCGACGGCTTTCATCAAGCCGATGTTGCCTTCCTGGATCAAGTCCAGGAACTGCAGGCCGCGGTTGGTGTATTTTTTGGCGATCGAGATGACCAGGCGCAAGTTGGCCTCGATCATTTCTTTCTTGGCATCACGCGAGTTGGTCTCGCCTTCGTTCATGCGCTTGTTGATGTCTTTGAGGTGTGTCAAAGGCACCACCACGCGCGACTGCAATTCAGCCAACTTGGTTTGAAGTTCTTGGATCGGTGGAATGTTCCGAGCCATCACGACGGACCAAGACTTGTTCGATGTAACTTGCTTCTCAACCCATTTCAGATTCAGCAAGTTAGGTGGGAAATCCTTGATGAAAGTTTCTTGCGGCATGCCGCACTTGTCCACAATGATGCGGCGCAGTTCGCGTTCTTTTTTCCGAACGTCGAGCACTTGGGCACGCAGCAGGTCACACAGTTTTTCAATCGACTTGGCCGTGAAGCGAACCGTCATCAGCTCATCGCTGAGGGCTTTTTGCGACTTCAAGTAAGTGGGTGTGCCGTAGCCCTCTTTGTCATAGGTCTTGTGGACTTTTTCAAAGTGCTGGGCAATTTTGTCAAAGCGGCTGAGGGCTTCTTTTTTCAACTCTTCCAGTTTTTTTGTCAGCGCTTTGGAGCCGCCCTTGCCATCGTCATCGTCTTCTTCATCGAACTCGTCGAAGTCTTCCTCGGCCACGTAATCGTCGGCTTCGTTGGGATTCGAAAAACCGTCGACCACGGTGGAGATGACGATCTTGCCTTCGCGAATTTCTTCGGCGAGACGCAAGATCTCTGCAATCGTGGCTGGGCTTTCTGAGATGGCTTCCATCATGCGCATGAGGCCGCCCTCAATGCGCTTGGCAATCTCGATCTCGCCTTCGCGGGTTAGCAACTCGACCGTGCCCATTTCGCGCATGTACATGCGGACCGGGTCGGTGGTGCGGCCAAACTCGCTGTCGACGGTAGAGAGCGCTGCTTCAGCTTGCTCTTCAGCCTCTTCTTCGGTTGCGACTGTCGAGCCGGTGTTGTTCAGCAGCAGTGTTTCCGCGTCAGGCGCTTGCTCGAACACGGCAACGTCCATGTCGCTGAGCATGTTGACCACGACCTCAAGCGTTTCAGCGTCGACCAGCTTGTCGGGAAGGTGATCGGAAATTTCACCGTGCGTCAGGTAGCCGCGCGTCTTGCCTAGTTTGATGAGGATTTTCAGACGCTGGCGGCGCTTCAGCATGTCTTCTTCAGAGAGCACAGCTTCATCAAGACCGAACTCCTTCATCAAGGCGCGCTCTTTGGACTTGCTGATTTTCATCCGCAGCGGCTTGACCTTTTCTGTCGTCTCGACCACAGGTTCACCGACCAAGTCGTCTTCAATGTCCGACATGTCTTCATCACCGCTACCTTTGAGGGCAGCCTTTGGCTTGCGGCCACGCTTGGCACCGGTGGTCACGCCTTCAACGGCGGCGGCTGGGTTTTTAGGCGGTCGGCCTGGTTTTTTCTTGACTGGCAACTCTGCAATAACGGCGGCAGGTGCGGCCTTCAGTGCCGCCTCTTTTTTAGCAATGGGCTTGGCGGTAGGACTGGACTTAGAGGGCACGGGCGGTTCTTTCTTCGGGATCTTTTCGGATTTGACGGACGCTTTGCCCGATGGGGCAGGTCGATGAGTCGCTTTGTTGGATATGACGGTCTTTTTGGAGATTTCAACCTTTGCGGTGCGCTGAGCGCCCGGTTTGGCTGAACTCACCAATGGTTTGCTTTTGCTTGCAGGCTTGGCCGCTGTTTTTTTGACTGCTGGTTTGGCTGCAGTTTTTGCCATTGGTTTGACAGCAGGTTTTTTGGCAGTCGTTTTGGCGACAGGCTTGACGGGCTTCTTGGACTTTTGAACAGGCATGGCGAGCTCCAGGTGTCTTAAAAAACTTCTTCACAACAAAGCGCCTGACGACAGACTCTGCATAGCGTTCAGCTCATCGTTTAGCGATGTGTTGAATCTGAGCAGGAATCCATGCGGGCGCAAAAAATGCCCAAACCGGATGGCTGGGCATGATGGCAAGGTGTTTGGGCGAACATTTGGGGTGCAGTCCTTGCGGGGAAAATGGCTCTGTACCTAAGAGGTCCCGTTGTGCGGGGAGCCGGTGCCGGAGGTGCTGCTGTCGCGCTTGCCGTAGCGTTAAGTTTGGATTATACCCATATGCTTAATTTTGAGGCAATTTCAAGACCCTTGAAACTACGTTCTCAGCTAGGTTTTTGCAGCGCGGCCAGTTCGCGGTAGCGCGCCAAGGCAAGCGGGTCGGTATGGGCGCGCAGAGCTAAATCTTGCATTTCAATTTGGCGGGCCAGTCGGCTCAACTGGTCGAGAATATTGCGCACTTCAGTCCAGTCTGACTCAATGCCTTCAGGAATTTGCGCCAGTTGGTTGAGCGCATAGTTCTCATGCGGATGCTCGCGCAAACCCTCGCGGAGTGCGGCCCAAGGCTGCGGCCCATGCTCGTGCAGCTGACCTTCGAGCCAGACAAAGAGCGGGCCGTGCGGTGCTGGCAAGCCAGAGAGCAAGGAATGCTCATCATGGCTGAGCTTGTCCCATGCTTGGGATTCGGTCAGCAAGGCGCGCAGCACACGGTCTTCCCGGCTGGCGGGCAAGATGCGGCCTGCCAGCCTGCGCGGGCGCGCGGCTGATGCCCCGCCTTTTTTGCCAGAAAACTGGCCATTGGAGGGTTTGAATGTCTGGCTGCTTGAGCTGCCGTAAGAGTCGGGCTCGGAGTTGTTGTAGTCGGCGTCATCACCCGCTGAACCATCGGTGTAGCTGTCGTTTGGTGTTGTATTTTTAGCGCTAACTTTGAAGATTTTTCCTGTGGCGTTTGGCTTGCGCTGGCCGCTTTTGTAGGAGGCGGCAGGCTGCCAGAGTTGCAGCAATTCACGGCTGTCAATTTGCACTTGGTCGGCGATCTCGGCCAGCAACTGACGCTTGAGCGCGCCGTCGGGCAGCAGGCTCCACAGGGCGCACGCATTGCTGGCCATGTGAGCGCGCCCCTCGGCGGTGCTCATGTCGCAGGCTTCGCTGGCGGCCTCAATCATGAAACGGCTGAGCGGCACGGCCTGTTTGACCATCGTGGCAAAGCCTTCTTGGCCGTGCTCGCGGATGTAGCTGTCGGGGTCGTGTTCGGCCGGCAAGAACAGGAACTTCACGTTGCGCACATCACTGGCAAACGGCAGTGCCGCCTCTAGCGCCTTGCGGGCTGCGCGCCTGCCAGCGCTGTCGCCGTCAAAGCTGAAGACCACGGCGTCGGTGAAGCGAAACAACTTTTGGATGTGGTCGGCGGTGCAGGCTGTGCCTAGCGTGGCCACAGTGTTGGCGAAGCCGAGTTGGGCCAGTGCCACGACATCCATATAGCCTTCGGTCACCAAAGCGTAGCCATGTTCGCGCAAGGCGGTGCGGGCTTCAAACAGGCCGTAGAGCTCGCGGCCTTTGCTGAACACTGGGGTCTCTGGCGAGTTCAGGTATTTGGGTTTGTCGTCACCCAACACGCGGCCGCCAAAGCCGATGCATTCGCCCTTGACGTTGCGGATCGGGAACATCACCCGATCGCGAAAACGGTCGTAGCGTTTGGCTTCACCAGCCTGGTTTTCTTCGCCCGGCTCACCGGTGATGACGAGGCCACTGTCGACCAACAGCGGGTCGTTGTAGTCGGCAAAAATACTGGCCAAACTGCGCCAGCCTTCGGGCGCGTAGCCGAGGCCAAAGGCTTTGGCTATTTCGCCCGACAAACCCCGCCCCTTGAAGTAATCAACGGCGCGTGGTGAGATTTTCAATTGTTTGGCGTAGGCCACTGCGGCTTTTTCAAGCACGCTGGTGAGCGTCGCTTGCTGCTCGCGGACCTGTGCAGCCCGTGCTCGGTCTTGCGGGCTGACGTCGTCTTCAGGAACTTGCAGGCCGTATTGCTGCGCCAAGTCTTTGACCGCTTCGACAAAGGTCATGCCGGCGTGCTCCATCAGGAAGCTGATGGCGTTGCCATTTTTACCGCAACCAAAGCAGTGGTAGAACTGTTTGGCCGGGCTGACTGAGAAGGAGGGCGACTTTTCGCCGTGGAAGGGGCACAGCCCCATGAAGTTCGCGCCACCCTTTTTCAGCTGAACATAGCGCCCAACGATGTCCACCACATCAGTGCGGGACAGGAGTTCCTGGATGAATGATTGAGGGATGGCCATGGGTGAAAAAGTCGAGGGCTGATTTAATCACAAGCCTTGCGTCTGCAGTCGGTTGGTGGCGGGTCAGTCGCCGCGCACGACACCTTCGCGGCGCGGGTCGGCCCCACCAAACCAGCCGGAAGGGGTTTTCTGAATGGCTTGCAAGCCGCTGGTCATCGGCACTTCTCGGACCTGTGCGCCCGTTCGTTTCAGCGATTCAAGGGTGGCCGCTGGAAAACGGTGGTCTTCCAACAGCGTGATGCCGTTGAGACTGCCAAAGTTGGGCAGGTTGATGGCTTGCTGCGCGTCCTGCGCCCAGTTGAGCGTGCCATACAGCAGCTTGGCGGTGTAATGAATGATGAGCGCCCCGCCCGGACTGCCGCCGCTCATGAGTAACTGACCGGTGGCTGAGTCAAACACCAGCGTGGGCGACATCGATGAGCGCGGCCGTTTGCCTGGCTCGACACGGTTGGCAATCGGTTGGCCTTGGGCATCAGCCGGTGCAAAGCTGAAGTCTGTGAGCTCGTTGTTGAGCAAAAAACCTTTGACCATCTGGCGCGAGCCAAAAGCGTTTTCGATGCTGCTGGTCATCGCTAATGCGTTGCCGTTGGCGTCGACGATGCTGATGTGACTGGTGCCGTGTTCGGGCTGCTCGGGCATCGGTGCGTAACTTGTTTTGACCGTGCCCGGTGTTCCGGCCGTCGCCGTTGTCATGCGCACCGGACTGACCAGCTTGGCCCGCTCAGCCAAATAGCGAGGCTCAAGCAGGCTCATCCAGCTGCCCGCGGGCGGTTGCACAAAGTCCGGGTCGGCGATGTATTGGTCACGATCGGCGAACGCTAGGCGCGAGGTCTCGGTGTAGAGGTGCAGCCAGCGAGCGTCTGGCAGGCCATCGATCAAAGGCATGGCAGCGGCTGGCGTGTGGCTCAACATGCCCAACATCTGGCCCACAGTCACCGCGCCCGAACTCGGCGGCGGCATGCCGCAGATGCGGTAATCGCGGGCGGCTGCACGGTAGTCGTGGCACAGCGGTTGACGTTGGATGGCTTGGTAGCCTGCCAAGTCTGCCAGCGCCAGTTGCCCTGGGTTGGTCGGGTGCTGCCGGACTTTGTCGACGATGGCTTGGGCGATGTCGCCGGTCATCAGCGCCCTCGATCCTTCTGCCGCGATGCGCTTGAAAACGCTCGCCAGTTCGGGATTTTTCAACAGATGACCGACGGGCCAGGGCTGGCCGGCCGCATCATAAAAATACGCCGCGGCGATGGGGTCTTTTTTCAGGTACCTGTCGTTGACCAGCAGGGCGTGCAGGCGCGGACTCACTTTGAAACCTTGCTCGGCGAGTTGAATGGCGGGGGTGAAGAGTGCAGCCCACGGTAGTTTTCCGTGTAGTCGATGCGCGTCTTCTAGCATGCGTACGGTTCCGGGGACACCCACGGCGCGGCCGCCCACGACGCCGTCAAAAAAGGACATTGGCTTGCCGTTAGCGCTCAGAAAGAGGTTCCCGTTGGCCGCAGCCGGGGCTGTCTCGCGGCCGTCAAACGCCTCTGTGATGTGACCGTCGTGATGCAACATGAAGGAGCCGCCACCGATGCCGCTCGACTGCGGCTCAACCAGACCCAACACCATTTGCACGGCAACTGCGGCGTCGATTGCTGATCCGCCCGCTTTGAGGATCAGATAACCCGCATCAGTGGCCAGCGGATGGGCTGCTGCCACGGCAAAGTGGCGGGCCGCCCAGCCAGATTTTTCGGCATAGCCCGAAGCCTCCTCGGGTTGCAGGGGTGCTGTTTGACTTTCGTCTTGTGCTGTCGATGCTGTGGCCCAAGCCGTCAGCAGGACCGTCAGCCACACTACGGCCGAAAACCTCACGGGTGTTGCCAATGGGCTTAACGCGGAGCCAAGCGGATAGCGCCGTCCAGGCGAATCACTTCGCCGTTGAGCATCTCGTTTTCGATGATGTGCTTGGCCAGTTTGGCGTAGTCTTGTGGCGTGCCTAGGCGCGACGGAAAGGGAACGCTGGCGGCCAGCGAGTCTTGCACTTCTTGCGGCATGCCGAACATCATGGGGGTGCCGAAAATGCCGGGTGCGATCGTCATGTTGCGGATGCCGTTGCGAGCCAAATCGCGGGCAATAGGCAAGGTCATGCCAACCACGCCGCCTTTGGACGCACTGTAGGCCGCTTGGCCAATTTGGCCGTCGTAGGCCGCGACCGATGCGGTCGAGATCATCACGCCGCGCTCGCCGGTGGATTCCGGTTCGTTCTGGCTCATGGCCTCAGCCGCCAAGCGGATCATGTTGAAGCTGCCGATCAGGTTGACGGTGATGGTTTTGCTGAACAAGGCCAGTGAGTGAGCGCCGTTTTTACCGACCGTTTTTTCGGCCGGTGCAATGCCAGCGCAATTGATCAGACCCATCAACTTGCCGAGCGAAACGGCCTTGGCGACGACGGCTTGGCCGTCGGCTTCTTGGCTCACATCGCAACGGACAAACGCACCACCAATGTCTTTGGCGATGGCTTCGCCTTTTTCGGTTTGCATGTCAGCAATCACCACCGTGGCGCCGTTGGCGGCTAGCATGCGTGCCGTGCCTTCGCCGAGTCCTGATGCGCCACCTGTGACGATGAAAACTTTGCCTGCGATGTCCATGGGTGATCCTTTGATTGACGTTAACGTAAGGTCAATTATCACGCATCGGCTGTGCCCAGTTTCTTATTTGTAGCCGACTCGGTCCAGCATCTGCTGCACCTTGGTCTGGTTGTTGGCGACGGCGCTGATCGGGATGGTTTCCGACTTGAAACTGCCGCCGGTCATGGCTTGCAGCGCCGGGTTGTTGACCTTCACGCTGGCCACAGCGGGCCACTCGTTGTTGCCATCGGCAAAGTAGTTTTGTGCGGCCGGGCTGGCGAGGTACTCCATGAATTTCACTGCGTTGGCTAGGTTTTTGGCACTTTTGGCCACAGCCGCGCCAGCCACGTTCACGTGCGTGCCCCAAGTTTGCTGGTTGGGAAAAACCACGCCGATCTTCTCAACGGTGGCTTTGTCTTCAGGATCCGTCGACCGCATCATGCGCGCCAAGTAATAGGTATTGGTCAAGGCTACGCCGCATTCGCCACTGGCCACACCTTTGATCTGGTCGGTGTCGCCGCCCTTGGGCGTACGCGCCATGTTGGCGACCAGACCTTTGAGCCAAGCTTCGGTTTTGACGTCACCCAAGTGCTCAGTGACTGCGCCGAAGAGTGACAGGTTGTACGGGTGCGAGCCAGATCGGGTGCACAACAGGCCTTTGTTTTTCGGGTCGGCCAGCGCTTCATAGGTGTCGACATCGGTTTTTTTGACGCGCATTTTGTTGTAGACCACGATGCGTGCGCGGGTGGAAAAACCGAACCAGGTCGTCCCTTCGGCGCTGGACTTGGCGCGCAGTTGGGCTGGAATCGCAGCCTCCAATGTGGTGGATTTGATGGGGCGAAAGAGCCCGTCCATGTCGGCCTTGCCAAGCCGGGCGGCGTCGACCAGCAAGATCACATCGGCGGGTGAGGCAGTGCCTTCGGCTTTCAACCGGGCCAAAATCCCAGCGTCGTCAGCGTCTACGCGGTTGATCTTGATGCCCGTGGTCTTGGTGAAATTTCCGTAAAGCGCCTCATCTGTTTGGTAGTGACGGGCAGAATACAGATTGAGCAGCTGTTCTTGCGCTATGGCGCTAGCCGTAGCGCTCAGCAGGGCTGCAGAGATCAAGGCGGCAAGGATTTGTTTTTTAGACATGGTTTTGGCGTGTGAAGGTTGCAATGGAATTTAGTTTAATGCAAACGCGAATGGTTCTCAATAAGTTTTATAAAAATAAAGCTGCAGGCAAGGGCTGTACAGCCATAAGCGGCAAAGGATGGTGGCTCGCCATGCTTTTCCCTCTGATCTTGGCAGGCTGCGCCGGCTTGGGTGGTGGGTCTGCAGTGCCAGAGACCTCCCCGTTGGTGAGCACGCGTGTCCCTCGCATCGGCTTGGCGCTGGGGGGCGGCGCAGCCAAGGGCTTCGCGCACGTTGGTGTCATTGCCGTGTTGGAGGAGGCTGGCTTACGGCCCTCGTACGTTGTGGGCACATCGGCTGGAAGCTTGGTCGCGGCGCTATATGCCAGTGGAAAGTCCAGTGCCGAGTTGCAAAAAGCCGCCTTGGCGATTGAGGAGGTCGCCATCACCGACTGGATGCTGCCCTTGGTCGGGCGCGGTATGTTTCGCGGCGACGCGCTAGGCCGCTATGTGAATGAAGCTGTCGGCGGTCGATTGCTTGATCAAATGAGCATTCCGTTGGGTGTCGTAGCGACCGATCTTGGCAATGGTCAGGCGATGCTGTTTCGACGCGGTGACACCGGGACGGCAGTGCGCGCGTCGAGTGCTGTACCGGGCGTGTTTGTGCCAGTGCGGATCAGTGGGCGCGACTATGTGGATGGCGGTTTGGTGGCACCGGTGCCGGTGCGTTTCACCCGCCAAATGGGGGCAGAACTGGTGATCGCGGTCGACATCTCGACCGTACCCGAGGAGAACACCGCCAACGACACCTTGCAGATCTTGCTGCAAACCTTTTCGATCATGGGCAGAAGCATCAACCAACACGAACTCAAAGACGCCGACATCATCATCCGTCCTTCGTTGGTGGGGCTCAAAAGTGCGGATTTCTCGGCCCGACTGAAAGCCATTGAAGCGGGCAGGGCGGCCATGCTCGCGGCGCTGCCAGCGCTAAGGTTGAAGCTGGATGCGGCTTCGGTAGCGCTGCGCTAGTTCAGTCAATGGCACAAAAAAAGCCCGCACAAGGCGGGCTTTAAAACGGGTCTGGAAACGCGAGGTTTGCCGAGGACCCGAGGAGACAACTCAATGAAAATTAACGCTTTTTGGCAACGGGTGCTTTAGCCGCGTTGACCGCGGTGTTGCTCACAGCGGTGAAGTTGGCTTCAGCCATGTCGGTCGCTTGTTTGACGGCTTTTTGAACCGACTCAAATGCGTTGTTGGCAGCGGCGACAGCGCTTTTCATGACAGCCATGGCAGTTTCAGAACCGGCAGGTGCGTTTTTAGCGGCACCATCAACCAAGCCCATGAATTTGGCTTGGGCTTCAGTGGCTTGGCCTTCCAGAGCTTTGCTGAGCTCTGCGCTGGTACCGGTGGCGATGTCATACAGATGACGGCTGTAAGCGGCGGTTTTCTCAGCCAATGGCTGCATCAGACCGGCTTGCATAGCCAACAGTTCTTGTGCGTCTTTCACGCCCATCAGCGCTTGGGTCTGGTTCGCGGTTTCAGCCAAAGCGGCTTTGGACGCCTGTACATTCAGCTCGACCAATTTTTCAATACCTTCAAAAGCCTTGCTGGTCAGGCCAAAAAGGGTTTCCAACGAAGCTTTTTGGGAAGTCATAACTTGTTCAGCGGTCAACATATTCAAATCTCCTGTGAGTTAAAAAATAGTTGCTCTGCTGAATCAAAAGGCTACCGGAGCCATAGATTGCTGCACTGCAACATGACCAGAAGTATATGAGTTGAAATGGTGATTGCAAGCCTTTTTTGCTGCAATGCACCATTTTAGATGTGCGCCTCTAGGCCGCGCAAACTGGGCGTTTCAGGGCTTAAAAGCCCGTCGTTCGCTCTGGCTAACTGGCGGCCTCAAGCCACAATAGAGAGCTGCGGAGTATTCCATTTCCTCGTCACGATCGATTTATCTTGCACGCTTTTTACGCTGATCATTTTGTGTTGCCGCTGCCTGATGGGCATCGATTCCCCATGGAGAAATACGCGCGATTGCGCCATCGCATGGCCAGTGAGCTGCCTGCTGTGGTCATGGCTGAAGCGCCCAGCGCCACAGATGGGGAATTGGCGTTGGCACACAGTCCGGGTTACATCAGTGCGGTGGTTTGCGGCGAATTGCCAGCTGTTGCCATGCGCGAGATCGGTTTTCCGTGGAGTCTGGAGATGGTCGAGCGCTCACGCCGATCTGCGGGTGCCACCATCGCGGCTGCCCGGATCGCGCTGGGTCTGCATGAAGGCGCACCCGGAAAGCCCGAGGGTGTGGCCGCCAACATGGCCGGCGGCACCCACCACGCCAGCGCTGACAAAGGCGGCGGCTATTGCGTCTTCAACGATGCGGCCGTGGCGGCCCGGCTGATGCAAGCCGAATGGGCTCGCCGACATGGCCGTCAGCGGCCGGCCCTCAAGGTGGCCATCATTGACCTGGATGTTCACCAAGGCAATGGCACGGCTGACATTTTCCGGGACGATGCCAGCGTTTTCACCTTGTCCATGCATGGGAAAAACAATTTCCCCTTTCGCAAGGCCTTGAGTGATCTGGATATTGATTTGCCAGACCGCTGCAACGACCACGATTACCTGCAGGCCCTCCAGCACGCGCTTGCCGTCATGGACCAACGGTTTCAACCGGGGCTGGTGATTTATCTGGCGGGAGCCGACCCGTTTAAGGGTGACCGATTAGGTCGCTTGAGCTTGAGTTTTGAGGGCCTAGAGGCCCGCGAGCGGCAGGTTTTTGACTGGGCTTGGCAGCGCCGGATACCGCTGGCCATGGCGATGGCCGGCGGTTACGGCGTCAATATCGATGAAACCGTGCAGGTGCAAATGAACACGTACAAGGTGGCGTTGGCGTACTGGCAGCAGTGGCAATACATCACAGCATAAGATGTGCAACACATTCACGGTGCGCAACAGGCACCCAACTATAAAAAAGCCAGCGAGACAAATTCAAGCATGCCCGATACACCCCATGAAACCCCATCTGACGCGGGTCGCCAAGTAGAGGTGACTCATCAAGAGTTTTGTACGGGACTGCCTGCCGGTCGTTTTAGCTTGATCGTGAATCCAGAAAAGGCGCAAAAGTACATCAAGCACAGGCTGTTCATCGTCGGTATTGCGCTGCCCATCATCGGTCTTGGCACCGCGCTCAGCTGGTCGGGCTATACCTGGGCTGGCTTGCCGCTGATCGCCATCGGCTTGTTGCTGCCACGCGTGGTCAAGGCCCACGCACCCAAAATTCTGCTGCACCTCGCCCTGCGCGAGGCCAGAACTTACCGCGATGCACTGGAGTTCGAAATTTTGGAAATTCGTTTGCGTTAATCAACCCACCAAGATTGGACAGCCTCAAGTGAGTACCAGCCCTGAAAATACCATTCAGTCCGTGAACCCGGTCGATCTAGCCATCACCAGCCGCATGTCGGCACGCGCATTTTTGCCTCAAGCCGTAGATCGGCAAATCATCATGCACTTGCTGGAGGTCGCCAGCCGCGCTCCATCGGGCGCCAACACCCAGCCCTGGAAAGTCTATGTTTTGCAGGGCGCTAGCCGCGATGCGCTGGTCAGCCAGGTTTGCACCGCGCATGATGCGATCCGAGCCAACCCGGAACTCGGCGCCCAGTACAAAGAAGAGTACGAGTACTACCCAGAAAAATGGGTATCGCCTTACATCGACAGACGGCGTGAAAACGGCTGGGGCCTTTACGGCTTGCTCGGTATAGGCAAGGGTGACAAAGACAAGATGCACGCCCAGCACCAGCGCAACTACCGTTTTTTTGATGCGCCGGTGGGCCTCATGTTCACGATTGACCGAGTCCTGAACCGGGGAAGTTTGCTCGATTACGGCATGTTTCTGCAGAGCATCATGGTGGCCGCCCGTGGCCATGGCCTGCAAACCTGCCCACAAGCCGCTTGGAATGGGTTTGCAAAGATCATCCTGCCGCACATTGGTGCGAGCGCCGACGAAATGCTGGTCTGCGGCATGGCGCTGGGCTATGCCGACGAGTCGGCCTTGGTGAACACTTTTCACACGCCTCGCGTCAGTGCGGAAGACTTCTCATCTTGGGTGAAGTGACCCATAACGGGCGCTGGTTGAGGGTAAAGTCAGGGGCTGTCCTGTGACTTCCTTATCGCCCCTATTTTTTTGTCTCTTTATCTTCCTTTGAAAGCTTCTTCCATGACCATGACCACCAATCCCTCCGGCCTCCAATACGAAGACACCGTTCTGGGCACCGGTGCCATCGCCAAAGCGGGCCAAAACGTCAGTGTTCATTACACTGGCTGGCTGTTCAACGACGGCGTGCAAGGCGCTAAATTTGATTCCAGCAAAGACCGCGGTGAGCCATTTGTTTTCTCGCTCGGTGCCGGCCAAGTCATTCGTGGGTGGGATGAAGGCGTCCAGGGTATGTCGGTCGGCGGCACGCGTCGCTTGGTTATTCCTGCCGAACTGGGCTACGGCGCGCGCGGTGCTGGTGGCGTGATTCCACCGAATGCGACGCTGTTGTTCGAAGTCGACTTCCTCGGCTGATCGTTTCACCGCGTCACCGATACAAGGCCCACTTTTGCAGACCCAGCCGCGCTCAGTCGCGGTGCTGCCCCAAGCATGATCATCACCAGTTTGCTCGACACCGATCTGTACAAGTTCACCATGATGCAGGTCGTGCTGCACCAATTTCCGGGTGCGCAAGTCGAGTACCGTTTTCAGTGTCGTAACGCAACCAGTCAAGGCGTCAGTCCGCTGGCGCCGATGGTGAATGAAATACGTGAGGAAATTCGTGCCTTGTGCAGCTTGCGTTTTCAAGACGCCGAGTTGACCTATCTGCAATCCATGCGCTTCATCAAGAGCGACTTCGTGGATTTTTTGGGGCTGTTCAGGCTGAATGAAAAATACATCACCGTCACGGCCTTGCCGTCGGGTGAGATTGAGGTGTCGATCAAAGGGCCTTGGTTACACACCATCCCATTTGAAATTCCGATACTCGCCATCATCAATGAGGTGTACTTTCGGAACACCCAGAAACTGCCCGACGTCATGGAGGGCCGACGGCGGTTGGACGTGAAGATCGAGCAACTCAAAGGCGAAGGCTTGAGTGCGTTGAAGATCGCCGATTACGGGACCCGAAGGCGCTTTAGCCGGGCTTGGCACGAAGAGGTGTTGCGCACCCTGACCGCGCGTCTCGGCACGGGGACGGCCGGGCAGATTGCCGGCACCAGCAACGTGCTGTTTGCCATGAAGCTGGGCTTGACCCCACTGGGTACCATGGCCCACGAATTCTTGCAGGCCTGCCAAGCGCTAGGGCCACGGTTGCGCGACAGCCAAGTATTCGCCTTCGAATCTTGGGCCCGCGAATATCGTGGCGACCTGGGTATTGCGCTGAGTGACGTGTACGGCATGAGCGCATTTCTGCGTGATTTCGATATGTACTTTTGCAAGCTCTTCGACGGCGCCCGCCATGACAGTGGAGATCCTTTTGCATGGGGTGAGCGATTGATTCAGCATTACCTCATCAACCGTGTCGACCCGCGCACCAAGACGCTTATCTTTAGTGACGGTTTGACAGTTCCCAAAACCATTGAGCTGTACCGCCAGTTCAAAGGGCGTTGCCAATTGGCCTTTGGCATAGGCACCAACCTGACCAACGACTTGGGCTATGAGCCGTTGCAGATTGTTATCAAGATGGTCCAGTGCAATGGGCAACCGGTGGCCAAGGTGTCTGACACACCGTCGAAAAATATGTGCGATGACGTGAAATACTTGGCGTACTTGCGACAAGTTTTTGAGATCGAGTGACGGCGCTCAGGGTTAAGCCCAGAGCCTAAGCAGCCGGCCTACATCAATCGCGACAAGCTATAAAAAAGGGAGATATTTGTGAAATTTTTACGGCGCGTTGTCTTATTGGTATTTCTGGGGGTGTCTCCGGCTTTGTCGTGGGCTGCCGACTTTGACGGCAGTCAGCTGTCAGTTTGGTGGGGGCTGCCCTTTGCCGGAATTTTGTTGTCCATTGCCGTCATGCCTTTGCTTTTGCCACAGATTTGGCATCATCATTACGGCAAGATTTCTGCTGCTTGGGCGTTGGCATTTTTCGTGCCGTTTGGGTTCAGCTTCGGTGCCACGGCAGCCAGCGTCAACTTGGCGCATGCGCTGCTTGCCGAATACATTCCCTTCATTGTTTTATTGACTGCATTGTTCACAGTGGCTGGCGGCATTCATATCCGCGGCAACCTGAACGGCAGCCCAGGGCTGAACACGGGCATCTTGGCCATTGGTGCGGTGTTGGCTAGCTTTATGGGGACAACGGGTGCGTCTATGCTGATGTTGCGGCCGCTGATCAGCGCGAACAACAACCGTCAGAGCCGGGCTCACGTGATTGTGTTCTTCATCTTCATCGTTTCCAATGCCGGTGGTTCGTTGACACCGCTTGGCGATCCACCGCTCTTTCTGGGCTTCTTGAAGGGCGTTGATTTCTTCTGGACCGTCAAACACATCTTGCCCGAGACGCTGTTCATGGTCATTAGCTTGCTGAGCATTTTCTTCGTGCTCGACACTTGGTTTTACAAACGTGAAGGCGTCTTGCCAGTGGACCCTTCGCCAGACATGCGGCGCTTTGGTTTTAACGGCGCTGCCAATTTTGGCTTGCTCGGCGCGGTGGTGGCGCTGGTCTTGCTTAGTGGATTTTGGAAGTCACCGGTGGCTTTCAATGTCATGGGCACCGATGTGGGCTTGCCCGGACTGGTGCGTGACGTTGGCTTGGTGTTGGTGACCTTGCTGTCTTTGAAAATCACGGCCAACAGTGTGCATGCCGACAACCAATTTTCGTGGGGGCCGATGCTCGAAGTGGCCAAGTTGTTTGCGGGTATTTTTCTCACCATCATCCCTGTCATCGCAATGCTCAAGGCCGGCGTCAGCGGACCTTTCGGTGCGGTCGTTTCGGCCGTGACGCGCGCGGATGGCCAACCTGATCCGATGATGTATTTTTGGGCCACTGGCGTGCTGAGTTCTTTCCTTGACAACGCGCCCACGTATCTGGTGTTTTTCAACACCGCTGGCGGCGACCCTGCGGTATTGATGACGACGCTGGCACCCACGTTGGCGGCCATCTCAGCTGGCGCTGTTTTCATGGGCGCAAACACTTACATTGGCAATGCGCCCAACCTCATGGTCAAGGCAATCGCTGAAGACAGGGGCATCCGCATGCCAAGTTTCTTTGGTTACATGGCTTGGTCATGCGTGATTCTGGTGCCATTGTTCATCGTGATGAGCCTCATCTGGTTTCGCTGACCGATGTCGCCACTTTATTTTTAATTCAACTGTCTGGATATCCCAATGAGCCAACCTAAAATTCTGGTCGCACGCGCTGTTTTCCCCGAAATCATTGACCGCTTGTCGCAGCATTTCGATGTCGAATCGAATCAGGCTGACGCTTCATGGTCGAAGGCCGATCTGATCGAGCATCTGAAAGGTAAACACGGTGCTTTCACGACTGGCGGTGATCGCATTGACGCAGAAGTGTTGGCGGCTTGCCCTGACCTGAAAATATGCGCCAACATGGCTGTGGGTTACAACAACTTTGACATCGATGCCATGACCGCTGCGGGCGTGCTGGCCACCAATGCGCCTGATGTACTGACTGAAACCACCGCAGACTTTGGCTTTGCGCTGATCATGGCAACGGCCCGCCGCCTCACCGAAAGCGAGCATTATTTGCGTGCCGGCCAGTGGACCAAATGGAGTTTTGATATGTTTGCCGGTTCCGATATTCATGGTTCGACACTTGGCATTTTGGGCATGGGCCGAATTGGCCAAGGCATTGCCAAGCGCGGTGCGCACGGCTTTGGCATGAAAGTGATTTACCACAACCGTTCGCGCCTTGATGCGGCGCTTGAAGCGGAGTGCAAAGCGCGCTATGTCAGCAAAGAAGAGCTGCTGAAAACTGCTGACCACGTGGTGTTGGTGCTGCCTTATTCCGCGGCATCGCATCACACCATTGGCGCGGCTGAGCTGGCGCAGATGAAGCCAACGGCAACGTTGGTGAACATCGCTCGCGGCGGCATTGTCGATGACGCGGCTTTGGCCAAAGCGCTGAAAAACAAAGTCATTGCAGCCGCGGGGCTGGATGTGTTTGAGGGGGAACCCAAGGTGCACCCTGATCTGCTGCAAGTGCCGAACGTGGTGTTGACCCCGCACATCGCCAGCTCTACCATTCCGACACGGCTCGCCATGGCTGCGTTAGCGGCTGACAATCTGATTGCCTTTTTTGCTGGAAAGCCACCGCTCACGCCACTCAATGCTGCCGTTCTGGCTCGCCAGTAAGTCACTATTGAGTTGGTGCGCTAGCGCGTAGAAATTTTCGTAAGGGTCTTCATGTCGGATGTGTTTGTGTGGTGGTTGGTGCTGACTGTCATCAGTGTTTTGTTGCTGCTGACCTTGCTCGTGCTCCAACTGCGTGCGCGACCAGACGGGTCGAAAAACGTGTCGATCGAACTGGCCAGTCTGGCCTCGGCCAACGAGCGATTGGAGCGTGAACTGCGCACGGAGGTGCAAACCAGTGCGCGCGGCACCCGTGCCGAACTGACCCAGGGCCTGTCGCTTTTTCAGCAGGCGTTACTGGTCCAGTCGGGCGATGTGGCGCGCACGCAAAACGAGCAGATCGATTCCTTTCGAATGCAACTGGGCGCCATGCAGCAGCAGGTGTCTGAGGCGCTGCAGCGCTTTTCTGATGGCTTGAACGAACAATTGCGCTTGGTCTCTGAGGGTAACGAGCGCAAGCTCGGCGAAGTGCGCTTGGTGGTTGAGCAGCGGCTCACGGCCTTGCAGGAGGGCAATGAGAAAAAGCTGGATCAGATGCGGGCAACGGTCGACGAAAAACTGCAGGCAACGCTTGAAACCCGGCTTGGCGAAAGCTTCAAGCAAGTTGCCGACAGGCTTGAGCAAGTGCACAAGGGCTTGGGCGAAATGCAAAGTCTGGCGCAAGGCGTGGGCGACCTCAAGCACTTGCTGACCAATGTCAAAACGCGGGGCATTTTTGGTGAAGCGCAGCTGGCTGCTTTGCTTGAGCAAGTCTTCACAGTAGACCAATACGCTGCACAAATTGCGACCCGTCCCGGCGGTAAGAACACGGTGGATTTCGCCATCAAGTTGCCCGGCCGCAGCGACTCAGGCGAACCGCTGTGGTTGCCGATTGACGCCAAATTTCCAAATGAAGATTATGAGCGCCTGCTGGATGCTCAGCAGCGCGCCGACGCTGCGAGTGCTGACGTGGCTGGCAAAGCGCTGGAGTTGCGTATCCGCCTAGAAGCCAAATCGATCAGTGAGAAGTACATCGAACCGCCTTACACCACCGACTTTGCGATTTTGTTTTTGCCCACCGAAGGCTTGTATGCCGAAGTGTTGCGGCGTCCCGGATTAATGGAGTCGCTGCAGCGGGATCACCGCGTCGTTCTGGCGGGGCCAACCACCTTGCTGGCGATGCTCAACTCCCTGCAAATGGGGTTCAGAACGTTGGCCTTGGAGAAGCGCTCAAGCGAGGTTTGGCAAGTGCTGGGTGCTGTTAAAACCGAGTTCGGAAAGTTCGGTGACGTGCTGGCCAAGGTGAAGTCGCAGACTGAGACGGTGTTGAATACCTTGAACAGTGCGGAGCAGCGCAGTCGTGTCATGGGCAAGGCCCTGCGCCAGGTCGAGGCACTGCCCGAAGTCGAATCTGCCCGGCTGATTCCCATCGATCCGATGGACCCGTTGGACCGCGAAGTGGACTAACGGATGCCAATGAGCAGCGACGCATGACCCCCGAGTTAGTCCGCATTATCTTGGCCCAGATCTGTCTGCACGCCTGTATGGCGGGCACGCGGATGGCGGCACCGCTGTTGGCCTTGCACCAAGGCTACAGCCCGGTGGCGGTTGGCGTGTTGCTGGCCTTGTTTGCCTTGACACAAGTTTTTCTGGCCTTACCAGCGGGGCGTTATGCCGACCGCCACGGACTGAGACAACCGCTGGTCTTCAGCATCGTGGCTTCCATGGTGGGTGCGGGTGCCGCCATGGCTTTCCCGGTGTTCCCGGTGTTGTGCTTGGCTGCTCTGATGACGGGAGGTGCCACCGGCATTGCGGTGATCGCCTTGCAGCGCCACGTGGGCCGGGCAGCCCACGGTGCCTTGCAGCTCAAACGAGTTTTTAGCTGGCTCTCGATCGGTCCTGCGATTTCAAATTTTATTGGCCCATTCTCTGCCGGTATTTTGATTGACCATGTGGACGCAGGAACAGACAGCCTACTGGGTTACCGGGCAGCTTTTTTGATGATGGCGATTCTGCCGTTGGCCAGTTGGTGGTTGCTCCGACGTGTGCGTGAATTGCCACCCATTGTTGTCGCACCGGGGAGTCCTCCGCCGAAGATTTGGGACTTGCTGGACGATGTCAAGTTCAGGCGGCTCATGCTGGTCAATTGGTTTTTATCCTCGTGCTGGGATGTGCACACTTTTGTGGTGCCCGTGCTGGGGTTTGAACGTGGTATTCCGGCCTCGGTGATCGGCACGATTCTGGGCGCCTTCGCCATCTCGGCCGC
Source organism: Comamonadaceae bacterium (assembly GCA_947378785.1). Taxonomy (GTDB): domain Bacteria; phylum Pseudomonadota; class Gammaproteobacteria; order Burkholderiales; family Burkholderiaceae_C; genus Polaromonas. The sequence continues at coordinate 16,570 of CANCLK010000010.1, read as the reverse complement.
GGCCGTGCGCATGCTCTTGCCATTGATCGCCAACCGCCTTCGTGAGTGGGCCGTGTTGTGCGCGGCGATGGTGTTCACGGGGCTGCTTTTCGTCTGCTATCCATTCACGACATCTGCTGTCGGAATGGGTGTGTGTTCGGTCATGTTGGGCCTCACGCTCGGCATGGTTCAGCCCATGGTGATGAGCATGCTGCATCAGATCACACCCGAGGCGCGCCATGGGGAAGCGCTCGGTTTGCGCCTGATGGCAATCAACGCCTCCAGCGTGATCATGCCTATGCTTTTCGGCACGGCCGGCGCCATCATTGGCATTGCCGGCGTGTTCTGGATCACCGGCACGGTGGTGGCTGCCGGCGCCCGCGCTGCGTGGCTCATGAAAGACAGTTTGCCGTCTAGCCAGAACGGAACGCAAGGGTCTTAGATTTACAGCTCGTAAAAACTCTTAATCGCGTCCCATGCGTCCTGCGGATCGTCCACGTAGGTCAACATATCCAAGTCTTCCGGTGAGATAGCGCCTTCTTCAATTAGCACATCAAAGTTGATCAGGCGCTTCCAGTAGCTGGTACCAAACAGGACGATGGGCACAGGCTTGGCTTTTTTAGTTTGCACCAATGTGATGACTTCAAACAACTCGTCGAGTGTGCCGAAGCCGCCCGGAAAAGCGACCAGTGCTTTGGCGCGCATCATGAAATGCATCTTGCGCATCGCGAAATAATGAAACTTGAAGTTCAGCGACGGTGACACATACGGGTTGGACTTTTGCTCATGTGGCAGCGCGATATTGAGTCCGACGTTGGGCATACCCAACTCGTGCGCACCGCGGTTGGCCGCCTCCATGATGCCGGGTCCGCCACCTGTGCAGATGAACAATTGCTCTTGGGGTGAACTGGCTTTGCTGTGAGCGGCCACGAGCCTGCTGAAGAGGCGGGCTTGATCGTAATATTTTGAATTTCTAACCTGTCGCTCAGCCAATGTGATCGCGGCTGCATCGCCCGATTTTTTCGTCGATGCTAGCGCTTCGTTGGCTTGCTCTGGGGCGGGGAAACGCGCGCTACCAAACACGACGATGGTGTTTTCAATGCCCTGTGCCTGCTGGTCGGATTCGGGCTTGAGCATTTCAAGCTGCATGCGCAATCCACGGGTTTCGCGGCGCAATAAGAATTCGGGGTCGGCAAAGGCCAGCCTATAAGCATCTGGATTCAGCGCATAGCCTTGATTGGAATGCGCTTGGAGTTCAGCCCACGCATCGGCGAGGGGACTGTCGGAAAGGTCTTGGGTGGATTTCATGGCCCCATTGTCGGCCAGCTAACCAACCCCACTGAAGCTGAACACTGGCGGCATGGCGCCGCCAGTTCAGTTCAAACCTTAAACGCGCTTGCGGTATTCGCCCGTACGGGTGTCGATTTCGACCACGTCACCTTGCGCGACGAAGATTGGGACGCCAATGTCAAAGCCGGTGGCAATCTTCGCAGGCTTCAGCACCTTGCCGGAGGTGTCGCCTTTGACGGCAGGCTCGGTCCAAGTGATTTCGCGCTGCACGCTGGTGGGCACTTCAACGGAAATAGCCTTGCCGTCATAGAACACGACTTCGAGTTCCATGCCATCTTGCAGATAGTTCAGGGCGTCGCCCATGTTTTCGGCTTCGACTTCGTACTGGTTGTACTCAGCGTCCATGCAGATGTACATCGGGTCAGCGAAGTAGGAGTAGGTGCAGTCTTTTTTGTCTAGGATGACTTGGTCAACCTTGTCGTCGGCCTTGAACACTTGTTCGGTGTTGAAGTTGGCAATCAGGCTTTTCAGCTTCATGCGCACGGTGGCGGAGTTGCGCCCGCCGCGGCTGTATTCCGTTTTCAGCACGACCATCGGGTCCTTGCCGTGCATGATGACGTTGCCGGCGCGGATTTCTTGAGCGATTTTCATAAGAGTGTGAAGGTAAGGCCGCAGCCGGAGCGGGTTGGCGCTGGCGTGATGCGGCGAGTTAGCGGGGTGCGAAGTAGCTGGATGTCCAGACCGCTAATTCCCCAAAAGCCTCTGATTTTAGCGGTTTTTAGCCACAAACTGAAGCAGGCGACTCGTCATGTCATCTTGCCCGAGCAGAGTCGTCCGGGCGACTTCGGCGTGCTGGCGCCAGTCGGCCAAGTCGGCGGCGCTGGGGGAAGCCAGCGTTTCACCGCCTGTGTTCCATGCGCGGTGAAAGATCTTGAGAGCGGCGGGGGCGTCCAGCTGCTGCAAAAAAGCCTCTAGTTTGGGCAGATGCGCGCCATCGTCCTGAGGGTAAATACTCCAGACAAAGGGTTTGCCGGCCCAAAGGGCGCGCAGCACCGAGTCTTCTCCGCGCACGAAATTCAAATCACAACGCCAAAGCAGTTGGTCATACTCGGTCTGGCTCAGCCACGGCAGCCAAGTGATGGTGAGCCGCTGTGGGTTGGCTTTCCACTGGTTCAGTGCTGCCTTGACAGCCTGAGCGCTCCGACCCGCCGTCACCAGTAGTTCGACTGGCCGACCCGCCAGTCCGTTGCGCGACCATTCGGTCAGCAGTGCAGCGAGGGCCGGTGGTTCGTAACAAAACAGAGAGACCTTTAGTCGAGGCGAGTCCGCTTGCTGCTCGTTCTTCGCCTCGACATCAGTTCGGCGCTGGAGCAGCCCGGGCTCGCGCAGCAAGCCGCCGGTTTTGGGCGTGAAGCCGGGGTAAAAAAACCATTTGGTCCAGCCCGCAGCCGGCCCATGGCTGACCAACGACGGCATGGCGTGGCAGCGTTCGACATAGCTTTCAGCGGACAGGTATTCAAGATTCAACCAGCAGCGGGTTGGCTGACTCGGCGGTGCGGGCTGGGCCACCCAGAGCGCCAGAAATTCAGGTGGAATGTCGCAGCCAAAGGCCTCTATCAACACGTCACCGGGCTGGCTTGCGAGGAGGGGGGCTACTGCAGTGGATTCAATGGACTCCGACCAAGGCCGTACCTCGACACCTGTTGCACCCAACGGCGCCATCCAGCTTAGCGCCGAGGCATCGTCAACCCACAAACGCACCTGTTCGCCTCGCGCTGCCAAGTCGGCGCTGAGCCGCCAGCAGACGCCAATGTCCCCAAAGTTGTCGATGACTTTGCAAAAAATGTCCCATTGGCGGCGGCGATTCATGCAAGGATTGTCCACAATACGGCAGCGCTGCCGCAAATTGACCGTCCGCTCCCACACCATGACCCAGCCCCACGAATTTGATCCCCAACTGCTCAGCGAAGTAGCTGCACTACCCGCCATGCCCGGCGTGTACCGTTACTTTGACGCGGAAGGCGGCGTGTTGTACGTCGGTAAGGCGCGCAACCTGAAAAAGCGTGTTACCAGCTACTTCCAGAAAAACCATGGCGGCACCCGCATTGGCCTCATGGTCACACGCATCGTTCGCATGGAAACCACGGTGGTGCGCTCTGAGGCCGAAGCGCTACTGCTTGAAAACAACCTGATCAAGACGCTGCACCCGCGCTTCAACATCCTGTTCAGAGACGACAAAAGTTACCCGTATCTGAAGCTCACGGCGGCACAAATTCCAGAGCGATCTCCAGAAAAAAGCGCGGCGCAGCTGCCCGCGGTGGCTTTCCCGCGCATGGCTTACTACCGCGGCGCGATTGAAAAAAAGCACCATTACTTTGGCCCGTACCCGAGTGCTTGGGCGGTGAAGGAAAGCATCTTGCTGCTGCAAAAAGTTTTCCGTTTGCGCACCTGTGAAGACACGGTCTTTAACAACCGCACCCGGCCTTGTCTGCTGTACCAGATCAAGCGTTGCACGGCCCCTTGCGTGGGGCACATCAGCGCCGAGCAATACGCCATGGACACGGCGAATGCCGAGCGGTTTTTGCGCGGTCAGACACAGGACATCGTGACTGAGCTGGAAAGCAAAATGCAGTACCACGCTGAGTTGCTCGAATTCGAGCAGGCCGCAGAGTTGCGCAATCAGATCGCGGCGTTGTCCAACATCCTGCACCAGCAGTCGATGGAAATTGGCGGTGACAAAGACGTTGATATTTTGGCCGTCAAGGTGCATGGTGGCAAAGCCTGCGTTAACTTGGCAATGGTGCGCGGCGGGCGTCATCTGGGCGATCGTCCGTACTTCCCCAGCCATGTGCAAGATGCCACCGACCTGGCTGCGCTGGATGCCGAGTTGCCGGAAGCCATGACGGCGGAGGCAAAGCCTAAAGCGCCGAAGTCAGTCGAGTCTTTGATCCTCGAAGCCTTCATTGCCCAGCACTACATTGACGTGCTGGTACCGCCTACGTTGGTGTGTTGCGCGCCGGTTGATAAAGATTTGATCCGGGCGCTGTCGGCACAGACCGGCGTCCGTGTCAGTGCCATTCACCAGCCGCGTGAGCAACGCCGCATCTGGCTGGAGATGGCGCAAAAAAATGCCGATCTCCAGCTCGCTCGTTTGTTAGCTGAGCAAGGCTCGCAGCAGGCGCGCACGCGGGCGCTGGCAGAGGCCCTTGAGCTCCCCACCGACAAGCTCGATGTGTTGCGCATTGAGTGCTTTGATATCTCGCACACGGCGGGCGAAGCGACGCAGGCTTCGTGCGTGGTGTTCCATGACCACAAGATGCAAAGTGCCGAATACCGACGCTACAACATCGACGGCATCACCCCGGGCGACGACTATGCGGCCATGCGTCAAGTGCTGCTGCGCCGATACACCAAGTTGGCTGAGGCAGCGCGCAACAACGAAGCCAAACTGCCCGATCTGGTGTTGATCGACGGCGGCAAAGGCCAAGTCTCCATGGCGCGTGAAGTGTTTGAAGAATTGGGCCTTGATCTGAGTCTGATCGCCGGCGTTGAAAAAGGCGAAGGCCGAAAGGTAGGCCTTGAGGAGTTGGTGTTTGCCGATGGTCGCGAGAAGGTTTATCTGGGCCGCGACTCCGCCGCCTTGATGCTGATTGCGCAGATCCGCGACGAGGCGCATCGGTTTGCCATCACCGGTATGCGGGCGCGGCGGGCCAAGGTGCGGGTCGGTGGCAGCAAGCTGGAAGACATCGCCGGGATAGGCCCCAAGAAACGCGCCAGCTTGTTGCAGCGTTTTGGCGGAATTCGCGGCGTGACATCGGCCAGCGCAGAAGATATTGCGTCTGTGGAGGGCATTTCGAAAGAGCTCTCTGAGGAAATTTATCGGGCTTTGCACTGAGCGTTCGAATGCGCCCCCCGCCGCGCATGCCAAAATCGAGCTATGTTTCTGACCATACCCACCCTGATGACCTGGACTCGGATCGTCGCGATTCCTTTGATTGTGGGTATTTTTTACCTCGATATTTCTCCCACCAGCATGAACCTGATTGCAACGGTGATGTTCGTCGTTTTCGCTGCGACTGACTGGCTGGACGGCTATCTGGCCCGCAAGCTGAATCAGATGTCTTCATTTGGCGCATTCCTAGACCCGGTGGCCGACAAGTTTCTGGTTTGTGCCTCCTTGTTGGTGCTGGTGGATTTGCAGCGTGCTGATGTTTTTGTGGCGCTCATCATCATCGGTCGCGAAATTGCAATCTCAGCGCTGCGCGAATGGATGGCCATGATCGGTGCCACCAAAAGTGTCGCCGTGCACATGATTGGCAAGGTGAAGACGTCGGTCCAGATGGTTGCCATTCCGTTCTTGCTTTATGACGGCACGCTGTTCGGCATGGTGGACACGCATCTGTGGGGCACCTGGCTGATCTGGCTGTCGGCGGTGCTGACGGTTTGGTCCATGGTCTACTACCTTCAAAAAGCCATTCCTGAAATTCGCGCTCGCGCCAAATGAGTGGCGCTCACGGCGGTAGTGGGCAAGGCATGACCAGCGTGTGGCTGCGCGCCATGCCGGTGGTCTTTGTGCTGATTTGGAGCACTGGTTTCATCGTCGCCAAGTTCGGCTTGCCGTACGCCCCGCCGCTGACCTTTCTGGTCATTCGTTATGTTCTTTCCATCCTCTGCTTCTTGGTCTGGATCCAGTTGTCGGGCGCTGCTTGGCCAACGCGCCGCAGCCAGTGGTGGCACTTGGCCGCCACCGGCTTGCTGATGCATGCGGGCTATTTGAGCGGTGTTTGGGTGGCCGTCAAGGCCGGTATGGGGTCTGGCTTGATCGCACTGATCGTGGGCTTGCAGCCGGTGTTGACCGCTTTATGGGTGTCGCAGTGGGTCGGCCAGAAGATCACTCGGCTGCAGTGGTTGGGTCTGACGCTTGGTCTGGGTGGTTTGCTGCTGGTGGTGTGGCGCAAATTGGGTGTGGGCACAGAGGTGAGTGGGTTCACGCTGGCCGCGGCGGTGTTTGCTTTACTGAGCATCACCGCGGGGACCTTGTACCAAAAGAATTTTGTGAAAGCCAACGACGTACGTACGGCCAATGTGATTCAGCTATCAGCAGCGCTGTTCCTCACGTTGCCGCTGATGCTGCTTGAAACCGAATCAATCATCTGGAATGCGGAGTTCATCGGGGCGATGGCTTGGTCGGTGCTGGTGCTGACCTTGGGTGGTAGCTCCTTGTTGTATTTGCTGCTTCAGCGCGGCGCGGCCATGGCCGTCACCAGCCTGCTGTACCTGGTACCACCGACCACGGCTTTGATGGCTTGGGTATTGTTTGGGGAGAGCATCACTGTCGCCACCATCGTCGGCACGGTGCTGACGGCGCTTGGCGTCAGTCTGGTGGTGAGAGCATCTTCAGCGCCAGCGCCCAAGGTGACTTAACTTTTCAAGGGGCCACTGCTTACTTGAGATGCACAAAGTGCCTTGGCTGCGACAGCCAGTGCGCCCTGCGATTCGGACAGTTGGTGCAGGATCGTGAAATGGTTCAAGCCCGGCAGCGCCAGTAATTGGCTGGGCATGCCTGCAGCCTTGCGCACCGCATAAAACGTCTCAGACTGCCGCTGTAACTCAGGAAGTTCTGACTGCCCATAAGTGATCAGCATGGGTTTTGAGCTTTGCGCCATATGCAGGGGGCTGAGTGACGGCACATCTTCTGGCTTTAACCCCAGCTTGTGATTGACATAGCTGAGCCGCACAGGTTCGAGGTCGAAGATGCCGCTGATGGCCAGGCCGCCGATGACGCCCGGTTCCCCCATGCACATGGCCACCAGATGCGCGCCAGCTGACCAGCCTGAGAGCAGCATGCACGTGGGGTCGCCGCCAAAATCATCCGCGTTCTCGGCAAGCCAGGCGATGCTGGAACGAACTTCATCCACAATGCCGGCCAGACTGATGTCGGGTGCCAGTGTGTAGCCGACGAGGGCCACATGCAGGCCTTGGTCCATCAACCCTTTAGCGATAAAACTGAAATTTTCTTTGGCTCGCATCTGCCAATAGCCGCCATGGATGAACACCACCAAAGGGCCTGGTTGGTTCGCCGGAAAGTAGTCGATCAGTTGCCGAGCTGCCGGCCCGTAGCGCAGACCGATCCGTGCAGCGGGAAGCTGGCGAAGTTTTTGGCTGAGGACGTCGAATTCAGCTGTCAGTGCGGCACTGTTTTGGACTGCCGCACTGTTGTTGTAGCCAGCGTCCAAGCTGGCTTGGTTCATCCCTCGGTAGAGCTCGGTCATGCGGATACCCTGACGGAAACATGGCTGGACAACAACTGCGTGATGTCGCGCCTGACCTGATTGAACGCCACGCCAACAATGTCTCGGGGCCGTTGCAGGGTCAGCGGCACGTCTTCTTCAATGCGTCCCGGGCCGGCGGTCATTACCACGACCCGGTCTGACAGCAAGACGGCTTCTTCCACCGCATGGGTCACAAAAATAACCGTCAGCTTGGTCCTCGCCCAAATCTCCAGCAGATCTTGCTGCAGCTTTTCTCGGGTGAGCGCATCCAGGGCACCAAAAGGTTCGTCCATCAACAGCACTTCGCAGTCGTTGGCCAAAACTCTGGCGATGGCAACGCGTTGCTTCATGCCGCCCGAGAGTTGGCCGGGGTAGTAGTCGGCGAATTTTCCCAAACCAACCATGTCCATGTAGTGGGCGGTCAACTCTGTCAGTCGCGCCTTAGGCAAGTTGCGTTGGTATTGTCCAAAGCCGATGTTTTGTCTCACGGTCAGCCAAGGGAACAGACCAAAGTCTTGGAAGACCATACCGCGCTCTGGGCTCGGACCCTTGATCGGCATTCCGTACATTTCCGCTCTGCCTTGGGTCGGACTGTCAAAGCCGGCAAGGATCCGCAACAGGGTGGATTTGCCACAGCCTGACGCGCCAATCAAGCAAACAAACTCGCCCTTTTTGATGCTCAAGTTGACATCCTGTAACGCTTGAACCGTTCGGCCGCCAACACTGAATTGTTTGCCCAAATGCGTGACGCAAAGGACCGGTAGCGGCTGGCGTTGTGAAGTTTGTGTTTCGGCTTCAGACATTGTGCTGAGGACTCCATTTGAGAAGGCGGTTATTGAGCATGACCAGCAGGCGGTCGGTCGCGAAACCTGCGATACCGATGACCACCATGCCTGCAATCACCAGCTCTGAGCGCGACAGCATGCGACCGTCCATGATCACGGCTCCGAGACCTTGCTGAACCCCTGTCATTTCGCCCACCACGATGAGAATCCATGCAAAGCCATGACCCAGCCTCAGACCATTCAAAATTGCGGGCAAGGCGGCGGGCAACACCACCTGTCGAAACAGCGATGAGCCTTTGCAGCCCAGCATTGCCGCGGCTTCAAACAAACGCTCGTCGACAGAGCGAACGCCAAAAATGGTGTTGAAAACGATGGGGTAGAACGCGCCAAGGAAAACCAGAAAAATAGCCGCATTGGGACCAATGCCGAAAAAAATCATGGACAAAGGCAGCCACGCGGTCACGGGCACGGGGCGCAGCAGTTGCAAGGTCGGGTCGACCAGTTCGCGTATCAGCTTGATTCTGCCAACCAACAAGCCCAGTGGAATGGCCACCAGTGCCGCAGCGAAAAATCCACCATAGACGCGGGTCACTGATTTCCACAAATGCTGATGAAGGGTCTGACTAAAGGCGTCGTCGTAGATACCGCCGAACGCAAAGTCGTACAGCATCAGCGCAACGTCCTGCGGTAGCGGAATCAGACGCGTGCCCGTCATTCGCACGCCCAGATGCCAAGCCAGCAGCAACAGCATCGGCAAAATGGCGGGCGTCAGCAGACGCCGCAAGGTGTCCGGCTTCAACTACAGACTCTTGGCAAAGCTGGAGTCGATGAATGACTTGTAGTCAGGCAGTTGGCGTATCTGCTTTTTGTCGAGCATTTGCGCACCATAGTATTTGGCCCGCGTGACCCAGTCTTCGTCAATCCGCCAAGTCAGTTCGATGTTGGGTGCGGCCAGTTCAACGGTTTTGGCAGGCAGCCCCAGTTTCTTCTCAGACATCTCGACGAATGCAGCCCGGTTGGCCAGCACATAGTCAGTGGCCTTACGGTGCATTTGCAGGTAGAGCTTGACCAACGCGGGATTGGTTTTTACGGTGTCAGCGTGCGTTCCTAGCACCATGTTGAGCGAACCGGTTGGGGTGCCATAGGGGTATTCGACGACTTTACCGACGCCCCGACTCACGGAAATAGAGGGGCCTGGCTCGGCACCGACATAGGCGTCAATATCACCGCGCTCAAGCGCTGACGGCATTTCGCTGAAAGCCAATCGCACCGACTGGATGTCCTTGATGGTCAGTCCCTCTTGCTTGAGTCGGTCGAGGATCACGACCTCTTGTGTTGAACCCGGAAGAATGCCGACCTTTTTGCCCTTCAATGCCTTGATGGAATTGATGTCAGAGTCTTTACCTGCAACAACGGCCATGCCTTTGTTGCACTGTGCACCCACCACCACCACGGGTTCTCCGGCAGCACCGCCCAAAGTTGCAGCGGCAATGCCAAACGCGCCGAAGTCAACGGACTTGGTCACGACAGCATTCTTGCCATCGGTGGGTGTTTCAAATGCAATGACTTCAATTTTGTAGCCAGGGGGTGCAAACTGTTCATAAAAATGCGGCGTGATGGAATGCATTAGCTTGAGTGTGCCAACACGTATGACTTTGTCTGCAGCCAGTGCCCCAAGTGGCAGTGAGGCGCTGGCGACTGTAGCGGCCATCGTGGCGATGAATTTTCTGCGAGCAAGCATGACGGACCTTGTGAATGAATAGTGCAGTTCTATTCGCAAGCTCCATGCCAATCGCTTTTAGTGCCATGAGGCTTAAATTGCACAACTTCGGTGCGTCTTGTTCTCAAGCGTTGAAAGCCGAGGACATCTTCGTTTCCCAAGGTGCCGCAGCAAACTGCGTCACCAAAAAATCGATCAGCAACCGAATCCGCCGCGGCGCATCTGCCCGGTAAGGTGCCAACCAGTGAATGTCGGCGTCTGGCATGGCATGGTCTGGTAGCACGCGGACCAATTCACCTGTGGCCAGTTGCGGCGCAATGTCCCACAGGCTGCGCAGCATGATGCCGTGTCCTGCCGTGCACCAGTCGCGTACCAATTCGCCAGAGTTGCTGGAGAGTGGGCCGCTCACCCGTACCCGGATGGGCGACTTGGTGCGCTCTTTTTGCAAAGTCCAACTGTCAAAGCGCTGACCGGCTGCGTTGCCGTTTTCGCGCACGATCAGGCAGGCGTGGTCTTTCAGCGCTTCCGGGGTGGCGGGCAGCCCGCGTTGCTTGAGATAGGCCGGGGCGGCGACCAGCACGCGCTGGTTGCGCGCCAGCCGCCGCGACACCCACTGCGCTGCTTGCCGGCTGTCGACCGACCACAGCCAGATGGCACCGTCATAACCGTCAGCGGCTAAATCTGGCAATTGTTCGGTGAGCTGTAACTGAATCTCTATGCGCGGGTACTGGGTTTGGAAACTGGCCAGCGCCGGTCCCAACCACAAGCGGCCAAAGCCGAAGGTCGCGGCGAGCCGGATCAAACCGGTCGGTTCGGCCTTGCGTTCTTGTAGCTCGGCCTCCAGGGCCTCAAACCCTTGCAGCAGGACGATGGCGCGTTCGCACAAAGTCTCGCCTTCGGCAGTTGCACTCACACGCCGCGTGGTGCGCTGAAACAGTTTCTGGCCGAGTTTGGCTTCGAGTGCGGCCAGGCGTTTGGTCACGACCGACGGCGCCACATCCAGTCGCAGGGCCGCACCCGCCAAGCTGCCATGTTCGCGCACAGCAAGGACTAATTTGAGATCAATACGGTCCATTTTGTTGTCTGCCAAGGATGTTAATTAGTGCTTTAAAAGAAATAATCAATTGCTTGATTATTGCTTGAGTCGACCCTGATAGTGCTTCAAAATCCCAGCAGTGAATTCAAAAAATGGACAGTCTGTGATCTTTGAAGGTTTTGAGGCGATCGATGTGGCCGGTCCAGCGGGCCATTTGTGCACGCGCATGGGCGGCAGTGGCGCGCCTTTGCTGTTGTTGCATGGCCATCCGCAGACGCAGGCCATGTGGCACCGCGTGGCGGGCGCGCTGAGTCAGTCGTTCACGGTGGTGATGATGGACTTGCGCGGCTATGGTGACTCAAACCGTGTGCTCAGTGACGCCGATCACACGCCTTATTCCAAGCGAGCCATGGCGCAAGACGCCGTGGCCGTGATGCGGCACTACGGGTTTGACCGCTTTCAGGTCTTGGCGCACGACCGGGGCGCGCGCGTGGCGCACCGACTGGCGCAAGACCATGCAGACAAAGTAGAGCGCCTGATGCTGCTCGACATAGCGCCCACGCTGGGCATGTACAACAACACCTCTGATGCGTTTGCCCGGGCTTACTGGCACTGGTTTTTCTTGATCCAACCACCGCCGTTGCCAGAGGCTTTGATCGAGTCTGACCCGGTTCGCTATGTGCGCAGCGTGATGGGTAAGCGGCATGCCGGACTGGCCGCTTTTGCGCCGGAAGCGCTGGTTGAATACGAGCGTTGTGCGCAGATTCCGGGCACGGCCATGAGCCTGTGCGAAGATTACCGCGCCTCGGCCACCATTGACTTGCTGCATGACCGCGCCGATGTGGCTGCCGGCCTCAAACTCACGCAGCCGCTGCGCGTCTTGTGGGGTGAGCATGGCGCTGTCGGCAAGTGCTTTGACGTGCCGGGCCTGTGGGCTGAACGCGCTCAAAACATGACTGGCCGAAGTTTGTCCTGCGGTCATTACATCGCCGAAGAAGCACCAGAACTGTTGCTTGACGAGGCTTTCCAGTTTTTCAAACCCTGAACAATTTTTTAACTAAGGACACACCATGGCTACGAATATCGGTAAAAAAAGAATCGCTGTGATCGCGGGCGACGGCATCGGCAAAGAAACCATGCCTGAGGGCGTTCGCGTGATGGAAGCCGCAGCGACAAAATTCGGCATTGATCTGCAGTTCGACCACTTCGACTTTGCCAGCTGGGACTACTACGAGAAGCACGGTCAGATGATGCCGGACAACTGGAAGGACCTGGTCGGTGGGCATGACGCCATTTATTTCGGCGCTGTCGGCTGGCCTGAAAAAATTGCCGATCACGTGTCCTTGTGGGGCTCGTTGCTGCTCTTTAGGCGTGAGTTTGACCAGTACATCAACCTGCGCCCAGCACGCTTGATGCCCGGCATCATCGCCCCGGTAGTGCGGCGTGACGGTAGCGCACGTGCCCCTGGCGAAATCGACTTTTACATCGTTCGCGAAAACACCGAAGGCGAATACTCCAGCATTGGTGGCCGCGCCTTCCCCGGCACCGATCGTGAGTTCGTTTTGCAAGAGTCAGTGTTCACCCGTATCGGGGTGGACCGCGTGCTGAAGTTTGCGTTTGAACTGGCTCAGTCGCGTCCTAAAAAGCACCTGACCAGCGCGACCAAGTCGAACGGCATTTCGATTTCCATGCCTTACTGGGATGAACGCGTTGAAGAGATGGCCAAAGGCTACCCAGACCTGCGCTTGGACAAGTTCCACATTGACATCCTGACCGCGCACTTCGTACAGCGTCCTGACTTCTTTGACGTGGTCGTTGCCAGCAATTTGTTCGGCGACATCTTGAGCGACTTGGGTCCCGCTTGCACGGGCACTATCGCCATTGCGCCTAGCGCCAACCTCAACCCGGAGCGCAAGTTCCCGTCGTTGTTTGAGCCAGTCCACGGATCGGCTCCCGATATCGCTGGCCGCAATTTAGCCAACCCGATTGGCCAGATCTGGTGTGGCGCGATGATGTTGGAGTTTCTCGGCCACAAAGAAGCGCACGACGCGATTCTCAGCGCCATTGAAAAGACGCTGGCACCTGGTAGCGGCGCACCGCGGACCCCCGACTTGGGCGGCACGGCTGGCACGGCCGACGTTGGCAAGGCGATTGCGGCTGCCGTGTGATGTCGAAGCTCGGCATCTGTAAAAAAGACTAGAATCCGCCCCTCACTTACGAAAAAAAGCAAGTGAGGCGTTGCGACTATTATTGTGTCGGTGGGGGCGCCTTCAGGGCGCCTTATCGTTTGCGCTTCAAGCCGCTAATTGCGCTTGTCGCGAACCACCCGTTCCCGCTTATTCTGCTTTTGGCGATTAAGGGGGCTGTCTGTCAGAAGCTTCAGAGCTTCAAACCAGATGATTTTTTTGACATCACCGAGGATCCCTTGTGAACAAAACTGAATTGATCGAACACATTGCCGAGCAGGCCGATATCTCCAAAGCATCCGCCACGCGCGCGCTTGAGGCCACCATCGGCGCTATCACTGAGACCCTGAAAGCTGGCGATGCCGTGGCTTTGGTCGGTTTTGGAACTTTCGCCGTTGGCGTTCGCGCTGCCCGCACTGGCCGCAACCCACGCACTGGCGATGAGATTAAGATCAAAGCTGCCAAAGTTCCAAAATTCCGTCCGGGTAAAGCCCTCAAAGACGCGTTGAACTGAAGCAGACAAAATAAGAGTTCAGAAGTTGGGTGCTTAGCTCAGTTGGTAGAGCAGCGCCCTTACACGGCGTAGGTCGGCGGTTCGAGCCCGTCAGCACCCACCACCAACTTCTCCAATAAAACAAGGGGTTTACAGCGATGTAAGCCCCTTTTTTTGCGTGCTGCTTGAGCGCACCGTGAGTGCTGTTTTGGGCGCTGCCGCAGCCTCGGCGGCGAAGGCATAATTACAGATTGGCTTTTAGACTCATCGCGGCACTTTGATTGCGCGCAATCCTTGGCTGTCACACAGGACTTTTTAGATGTTTGATTTCATTCGCAAGCACACCAAAATCACGATGTGGTTGCTCTTTTTGCTGATCGTGCCGTCCTTCGTTTTGCTTGGCTTGAACGATCACACTCGTTCATCTGACAGCAGCGCGACGGTCGCCCGCGTCGACGGTAAAAACATCACGCAGGCTGATTGGGATGCGGCGCACCGCATCGAAGTCGACCAAATTCGCGTCTCCATGCCCACCTTGGACGTGAAACTGCTGGACTCCCCTGAAGCCCGCTACGCCACGCTGGAGCGCATGGTTCGCGACCGTGTCATGGCAGCGGCTTCGGCCAAGTCCTTGCTGACCACCAGCGACCAGCGACTGGCGCGTGAGTTGCAAGGCAACCCGCAAATTGCCGCGCTGCGCAAGCCGGACGGTTCACTCGACATGGATCGTTACCGCCAGTTGGTCGGTGCGCAGGGCATGACGCCCGACATGTTTGAAGCCAGCGTGCGTGCGGATCTGTCGACCCGTCAAGTCATGTCTGGCGTGACCGCGACTGGTTTTTCGTCAGCCGGCGCCGCTGACGCGGCACTCAACGCTTACTTTGAAAAACGTGAGCTGCAGTTGGCCCGCTTTAGCCCGGCTACCTACGCCGCAAAACTCAAACCGACCGATGCGGATCTGGAGCAGTACTACCAATCCAACCAAACCCTCTTTCGCGCACCCGAGCAGGCCAGCGTTGAGTACGTGGTACTGGATGCCGATGCGGTCAGCAAGGCCATCGTTGTCAACCCGCAAGACCTGAAGACTTACTACGATCAAAACATTGAGAGGCTGAGTGGTGCTGAAGAGCGCCGAGCCAGCCACATCTTGATCAATGCTCCTAAATCCGCACCGGCTACAGATCGTGCCGTGGCCAAAGCCAAGGCCACTGAACTGCTAGCGCTGCTGCGCAAGGCGCCTGAAACTTTTGCCGACACTGCCCGCAAGAACTCCCAAGACACCGGCTCTGCAGCCAAAGGTGGAGACCTTGAATTTTTTGCGCGCGGCGCCATGGTCAAGCCCTTTGAAGATGCGGCTTTCACCCTGAAGAAGGGCGAGATCAGCGATCTCGTGGAGTCAGACTTTGGTTATCACATCATCCGTTTGACAGACATCAAGACGCCCAAGCAACGCAGCTTTGAAGAACTGCGGCCGACCCTCGAAGCCGACTTGAAAAAGCAGCAGGTTCAACAGAAATTTGCCGAATCTGCGGAGCTCTTTACCAACGGCGTGTACGAACAAGCCGACAGCCTGAAGCCCGTGGCCGATCGCCTGAAGCTAGACATCCGTAGCGCCAACAATGTCAGCCGCAGCCCTGCGCCCGGTGTGGCTGGACCGCTGGCCAATCCTAAGTTCCTCGCGGCCCTTTTTTCCGCTGACTCGATTGAGAAAAAACGCAACACCGAAGCGACTGAGGTCGGCCCCAATCAGTTGGCCGCTGGACGCGTTGTGCAGTACACGCCGGTTCGTACGCTGCCTTTGACTGAGGTGAAAGAAAGCGTTCGCGCCCGCTGGCTTGCCAGCCGCAGCGCAGAAGAAGCCCGCAAAGAAGGCAGTGCCAAACTGGCTGACTGGAAAGCCAATGCCGCCACAGCTGCTTTGCCTGAATCGTTGGTGATCTCACGCGCAGACTCCAAAAACTTGCCAGGCCCGTTGCTTGATGCAGTCTTGCGTTCCGACCCAGCCGCTTTGCCGGTGCTGGTAGGCGTTGACTTGGGCGGCCAAGGCTACGCAGTTGTCAAGGTGACCAAGGTGCTGCCACGCGACCCACGCGACGCAGCCGCTACCCAGCAAGAGCGCGCCCAGTACGCGCAGTGGTGGACCGCCGCCGAAAGCTTGGCCTACTACAAGCTTATGCAAGAGCGTTTCAAGGTTGAGATCACGGCGCCAAGACCCGTTCCAGGGCAAGCCGTGATGGAAGCGAATGCAAGTCAGGCTGCGTCGAGGTAATTTGGAGCCCAAGTTACCGTTATAATTTCGTCCTTCGGTGGCTGTAGCTCAGTTGGTAGAGTCCAGGATTGTGATTCCTGTTGTCGTGGGTTCGAGCCCCATCAGCCACCCCAAAATAAGCGTTTAAGATCAACAACTTAGCGCACTTTGCAAGTTCTCAGGCACACGCCGGGCACACTTCGCAAATAACAAAGCCCGGCATGACCGGGCTTTTGTTTGTCTGGGTACACTTCAAATGCCGCTGATCTTCTTTCGCGGCGTGCCCATGGCCTGCTCCAACAGCTCCAATTCACGGTCGTTTTGATCGCCGTCAATCCACTTGGTGTAGGTCCGTTGGAACTGGTCCACGCTGTGGCCCATCTGCTTGGCGCAGAACGAATGGTTCATGCCGGCCATCAGCATGGTGGTGGCGTAGGTGTGGCGCATGTTGTACGGCCTGCGGTAGCGGATGCCCAGGCCGGCGAGCGTCGGTGTCCAGAAGCTGCGCCTAAAGGCCCGCTCGTCTTCCCAGGCTGTGCCGTACCTCGGGTCTTGGAAGAC
>CANCLK010000009.1 GCA_947378785.1 Comamonadaceae bacterium | reverse complement strand
CAGCAGCACCCATGCCGCCACCGATGCACATGGTGACACAAACGCGTTTGGCACCCCGGCGCTTGCCCTCGATCAGTGCATGGCCGGTCAAACGCTGGCCGGTCACACCGAAAGGATGACCGACGGCGATCGCGCCACCATTGACATTCAAGCGGTCCATCGGAATACCGAGCTTGTCGGCGCAGTACAGCACCTGCACGGCAAAGGCTTCATTCAGTTCCCACAGGTCAATGTCGCTGATTTTCAAGCCCAGCTTGGCGAGCACTTTGGGAATCGCGAAGACCGGTCCGATGCCCATTTCATCAGGCTCGCAACCTGCCACGGCAAAGCCAAGGAAACGGCCCAGCGGCGTCAAGCCTTTGCGCTCCGCCACGTTTTCGTGCATCACCACGACGGCACCGGCACCATCCGAAAACTGGCTGGCGTTGCCGGCTGCTACGACACCGCCCGGCAGGGCCGGCTTGATCCCGCTGATGCCTTCTTGGGTGGTGCCTTGGCGAATGCCTTCGTCACGGCTGAGCGTGACTTTTTTGGTCATCAGGCCCATCACCGGATCAAGGACACCGGCGACCACCGTGATCGGCGCTATCTCGGCCTCAAACAGTCCGGCATCTTGCGCCGCAACGGCTCTTTGCTGGCTGCGGGCACCGTACTCGTCCATGCGCTCACGCGAAATGGCGTAGCGCTTGGCCACCAGCTCAGCCGTTTGCAACATGCTCCAGTAAATCTCTGGCTTGTTCTTCGCCAGCCAGCTGTCTTGAATCATGTGTTTGTTCATTTCTTGCTGCACGCAAGAGATGCTCTCGACCCCACCCGCCACAAAAATATCAGCTTCACCCGCGATGACCCGTTGCGCGGCCAAGGCGATCGACTGCAAGCCGGATGAACAAAATCGGTTCACAGTCATGCCCGACACGGTCACCGGGCAACCCGCACGCAGGGCGATTTGCCTTGCGATGTTGGCACCTGTGGCGCCTTCGGGTGCGGCGCAACCGATGATCACGTCCTCGACTTCCGCGGGGTCTATGCCAGCGCGCTGCAAGGCGTGTTCGACGGCGTGTCCCCCGAGCGTTGCGCCGTGCGTCATATTGAAGGCGCCCTTCCAGCTTTTGGCCAGAGGGGTGCGGGCAGTGGAAACAATCACAGCTGAGGTCATGGAATTCTCCGAGTTCGGTGGATGGGGTTCAGTTGAAGGTCTTGCCTTCAGCGACAAGTCGAAGCAGCAGCGGTGCAGGCTGCCAAAACTTGCCGTCATCCAATGGATTCTGTGCGAAGCGGTTCATGCTTTGCACAACGTTGAAAAGCCCCACTTGATCGGCGTACAGCATGGGGCCACCGCGATGCGCCGGGAAGCCGTAGCCAAAGACATAGGCGATGTCGATGTCACTCGCCTTGGCGGCAATGCCCTCCTCCAATATATGGGCGGCTTCATTGATCAAGCTGAAGACCAGACGCTGCACAATTTCTGCGTCCGCGATCTTGCGCGGCGTGATGCCCAGAGATTGTCGGTAGGCCGAGACCATCGAGACCACGTCCGCATTTGGAATTGCATCGCGTTTGCCGGGCAAGTAGTCGTACCAGCCGGCCCCGGTTTTCTGCCCAAAGCGGCCTTTCTCGCAGAGTAAGTCGGCGGTCTTGCTGTACTTCATCTCGGGCTTCTCGCTGTAGCGGCGCTTGCGAATGGCCCAGCTGATGTCGTTGCCGGCCAAGTCACTCATGCGGAAAGGACCCATCGCAAAACCGAAGTTTTCAATGGCCTTGTCGACCTGCGCTGGGGTACAGCCTTCGTCCAGTAAAAAGCCAGCTTGGCGGCCGTACTGTTCGATCATGCGGTTGCCAATGAAGCCATCACAGACCCCCGACATCACCGCTGTTTTGCGGATTTTTTTAGCCACAGCCATGACGCTGGCCATGACGTCTTTGGCGGTCTTGTCGGCGCGCACCACCTCCAGCAGTTTCATCACATTGGCAGGGCTGAAAAAATGCAGGCCCAGCACGTCTTGCGGTCGCTGAGTGAAGTTTGAAATTTTGTTGACATCCAGTGTTGACGTGTTGGTCGCCAAAATGGCGCCCGGCTTCATCACACGGTCGAGTTCTTTGAAGACTTTTTCTTTCACGCCCATCTCTTCGAACACGGCCTCAATCACCATGTCTGCATCCTGGATGTCGGCGTAGCTCAATGTACTGCTCAGCAAGCCCATCCGCTGCTCGTATTTGTCTTGCTTGAGCTTGCCTTTTTTGACCTGTGCCTCGTAGTTTTTTCGGATGGTGGCGATGCCACGGTCCAACGCGTCTTGCTTCATCTCCAGCAACTGAACGGGAAGGCCCGCATTGAGAAAGTTCATGGCAATGCCACCGCCCATGGTGCCCGCGCCAATCACGGCCACTGACTTGATCGCACGCTGCGCCGTGTCAGCGGGTACGTCGGCGATCTTCGATGCCGCACGTTCAGCCACGAACAGGTGCCGCAGGGCGCGGCTTTCAGGCGACAACATCAGGTTGACAAAAATCTCACGCTCCACCAACACACCGTCGTCAAAACTCTTCTGCGTTGCAGCTTGCACAGCATCGACACACTTCAAGGGGGCCGGAAAGTTCTTGGCCATGCCTTTGACCATGTTGCGGGCAAACTGAAAGTAGGCATCACCTTGCGGATGCTTGCAAGGCAAGTTGCGCACCAGCGGCAAGGGGCGCGCATCAGCCATCTCTTGCGCCAAGGTCAACGCCTCTGCTGCCAGCGAGTCGGCTGAAGCGCTGATCTTGTCAAACAGCTTTTGGCCCGGCAACATGGCCAGCATCTCGCTTTTGATGACCTCCCCGCTGACGATCATGTTCAAAGCAGGTTCCACACCGAGTGCCCGTGGCAAGCGTTGTGTGCCGCCAGCGCCAGGCAACAAACCGAGCTTGACTTCGGGCAGTGCAACGCTGCAACCGGGCGCCGCTATACGGTAATGGCAACCCAGCGCTAGCTCCAGACCGCCGCCCATGCAGACAGAATGGATCGCAGCGACGACCGGCTTGCTCGAATTTTCAACCGCCAAAATCACGCTGCGTAAATTCGGCTCCACCATGACTTTGTCAGTCCCGAATTCTTTGATGTCAGCACCCCCAGAAAAAGCCTTGCCGGCGCCCGTGATGACGATTGCCTTGACGGCGCTGTCAGCTTGCGCCTGCTGCAAGCCATCGGTGATGGCACGGCGCATGACCATGCCCAGACCATTGACTGGCGGGTTGTCGAGCGTGATGACGGCGACGTTGCCTTGAACTGTGTAGTGCGCGGTCATGGGTCTTTCTTTCGATAAGAGGGGGAACAAGCTTGTTTAATTTCATCACTATGAAATATTTGGTAACTACAATCTCTGCGGCATGTACGGTGAATGAATACTTTTTGAAAGGTATTGATCTCGATCAACGCCGATTTTCAGAGTCCAGTCATAGTAGCCGAGACCGATTGCCTCCCCCGTCTCTTGATCGCCACCTCACAAAGGTGTTTCCTGTCTCCGCCAACGCGGGATCAATGCCAGTTTCAAGTCATTCATTGAGGTTCGTTATGCGCATTTTTCATTCATGGGTTCAAGCTCGCTTGATCGTTTGCGCTGTGGTTGCTCTTTGCACATACACCTCAACGGCACAGTCGGCAGAGCGCTCTGCCAAGTTTGCGGTGGCCAGCAGTCAAGTGCAGGCCTTGGGTATTCAGACGGCCCCATTGCGGAGTCAAGCCGAGTCCGTGCGGACAAGTTACCCGGCGCAAGTGGTCATTCCACCCCATGCGGAACAGGTCATCAGTTCCCCCGTCAACGGCCTGATCTCGCAATTGCTGGTCCAACCAAATGATGCGGTTCGCGCTGGCGCGCCTTTGATTCGCATTGCCAGTGCCGAGTTTGGGCAGCAGCAGTTGCAGTTGCTACAGGCCAGCACGCGGGCCAGTTTGGCGGCGCAGTCTAGCAATAGAGAGCAAGCTCTTTTTGCAGAAGGTCTCATCGCACAGCGCCGTGTGCAGGAAGCACAAGCCACGTCGATGGACGCCGAAGCAACCCTGAAACAAGCCAAAGCCGCATTGCGTCTGATGGGCATGTCAAATGCCAGCATCGACAAGGTCGTGGCATCCGGCAACCCCCAAGACAGTTTGGTGTTGGTCGCGGCGCAGGCGGGGGTGGTCACCGACATGGCGGTGAAACCGGGCCAGCGGGTGGACACAACCACGGCCCTGTTGCACTTGGCGCAAACCGGAACGCTTTGGCTAGAGATCCAGGTGCCCGTCGCGGACAGTGCGCTTTGGTTGCCTGGCACCAAGCTGAATGTGGTGGGCCGTAGCGTCACCGCACATATTTTGAGCCGCAGCGCCATGGTGGATTCTGGTAGCCAGATGGTGACCCTGCGTGCGCTTGTTCAGAGCAAAGGCAGCCTTGTTCGTCCGGGTGAAGTGCTGTCCGTGGACCTGCCCACAGCGGCAACAGCAGGCGCTTGGGATCTCCCCCTGTCAGCGGTGGCGCATGACGGCAAGCAGGCTTACGTGTTTGTGCGCACGGCTGACGGTTTTGAAGCCAGGTCGGTTGAGGTCTCCGCCAGCGCCGGTCAGCGCGTGCGGATTCATGGACCCGTCAAAGCGGGCGAGGAAGTCGCTGTCAGCGGTGTCGTGGCACTCAAAGGCGCTTGGATCAAGCAGAAAGACAGTCAGTGATGCTGGCTCGACTGATTCAATTTTCTTTGGCGCAGCGCCTCTTTGTGCTGATGGCGACCGTGATGCTGGCCGCTGCCG
This sequence comes from Comamonadaceae bacterium, assembly GCA_947378785.1. Classification (GTDB taxonomy): domain Bacteria; phylum Pseudomonadota; class Gammaproteobacteria; order Burkholderiales; family Burkholderiaceae_C; genus Polaromonas. The sequence continues at coordinate 55,732 of CANCLK010000009.1, read as the reverse complement.
GCTGGTACGCCCTGCACGGCTTGCCGATCGACGCCTTTCCAGATGTCTCGAGCACACAGGTCAAGATCATCATGAAAGCGCCGGGCATGACACCGGAAGAAGTCGAAAGCCGCATCTCGGTGCCGATCGAAGTGGACATGCTCGGCATCCCCAAAACCAAAATTTTGCGCTCCGTGACCAAGTACGGCTTGGTCGACGTCACGATTGACTTTGAAGACGGCACCGACATTTATTGGGCACGGCAGCAGGTGAGCGAAAGGCTCGGCGGCTTGAGCGCCAGCTTGCCAATGGGTATTTCCGGCGGCATGGCCCCGGTCACAACGCCGCTCGGCGAAATGTACATGTTCACCGTCGAGTCCGATTCGATGTCTCTTGCGGAGCGTCGCAGCCTGCTTGACTGGGTGATTCGACCAGCGCTGCGCACCGTCCCGGGCGTGGCCGATGTGAATGCGTTGGGCGGTGTCGTGAGAGCGTACGAAATTGTCCCCGACCCGATCCGCATGGCAGCCAGTGGCGTGACGATCACGCAACTCAAAGACGCCGTCGAGACAAACAACCGCAATGACGGCGCAGGCAGACTCCGTGAGGGCGACGAAGTGCTGCTGGTTCGCAGTGAAGGCAGTGTTAACAGCTTAGAGGACTTACGCGCCATCGTCGTCACCATGAACGGGGGCTCACCGGTCCGTTTAGGCAACTTGGCCGACGTCAGCATTGGGACGGTCACCCGCAACGGCGTGGTGACGCAAAGTGGACGCGGTGAGGCCGTGCAAGGTTTGGTGCTGGGGCTGGCTGGTGCTAACGCCCAAAATGTGGTCGTGGGCGTGCGCAAGAAATTGGCAGAACTCCAGCCTACCTTGCCAGCCGGGGTCGTGATCAACACTTTTTATGACCGCGCCTCGCTGGTCACCAAGGCAGTCAACGCGGTTTCGTCGGCGTTGCTTGAAGCCACAGTGCTCGTGATCATTTTGTTGGGCCTGTTTTTGGGCAACGTTCGCGCCGCCCTCACGGTGGCCTTGGTGCTGCCATTGGCGGCGCTCATCACCTTCATCTTGATGAGCACCTTTGGCATGTCGGCCAATCTGATGAGTCTGGGCGGCTTAGCGATCGCCATCGGCATGTTGGTCGATGCCGCCATCGTGGTTGTTGAAAACATCGTGCAACGTCTGGCCACCGACCCGACCGCCAGCAAGCTGCCGCGTCTGCACATCATCTACCGCGCCGTGCGTGAAGTGGCGGTGCCTGTGACCGTTGGGATTTTGATCATCATCACCGTGTTTTTGCCGCTGCTGACCTTGCAGGGGCTTGAAGGCAAGTACTTTGTGCCGGTCGCCCTGACCATCGTTTTCGCGTTGGCCGGTTCACTGGCTTTGTCTCTAACGGTCATTCCGGTGCTGGCGTCTTATTTGCTCCGCGAGGTGAAGCATGAAGACCCTTGGTTGCCCCGCAAGCTCTTAAAACTGTATGAACCCGCCCTCGCCTGGGCGATGCGCAGCCAGCGTCTGGTCGCCGCGGCCGCGCTTGTCATGCTGCTGGCGGCCGGGGTCATTTACACGCAGGTCGGCAAGACCTTCATGCCCACCATGGACGAGGGTGACTTGATCGTCGGCATTGAAAAGCTGCCGTCCATCAGCCTTGAACAAAGCGCGGCACTGGACTTGAAAATTCAACAAGCCATCATGCAGGCCATTCCGGAAGTGCATGGCATCGTGGCACGCGCCGGTTCCGATGAGATCGGACTGGACCCCATGGGGCTCAACCAGACCGACACCTACCTGCTGCTCAAGCCGCAAAGCGAGTGGCGCATGAAGACCAAAGAAGCGCTGATGGATGAAGTGCGCAAGGTGCTCAATCCCATGCCTGGCATTGTCTACAGCTTCACGCAACCGATTGAGATGCGTGTCTCTGAAATGATCATCGGCGTGCGCGGTGACTTGGCCGTCAAAATCTTCGGCCCCGACTTGGGCAAGTTGAACGCCTATGCCAGCCAGATCGAAGCCTTGCTGAAGACGGTGACTGGCAACCAAGACGTCTACACCGTCAAGAACGATGGTGTGCAATACCTCAAGGTCACGGTGGATCGTTTGCAGGCCGGTCGACTGGGCTTGAGCGTCGAGGACATTCAGGACGCACTGCGCATGCAGATTGAAGGTCAGCGGGCCGGTGTGGTGATTGAAGGCAATCGCCGCACGCCAATTGTCTTGCGTGGTGCGGAGAGCCTGCGCATGTCGCCGGCTGATTTTTCAGCCATGCGCATCACCAGCAAAAATGGCAACACCGTGGCCTTGTCCAGTGTTGCCCAACTTGAGCGCGCGGCTGGCCCGGTCAAGATTGACCGGGAAATGGGCAGCCGTTACAGCGTGGTCGTGGCCAACGTGGCCAATCGCGACTTGGTGGGTTTTGTCGAAGAATCGAAAGCCTTGGTCACTCAAAAAGTGCCGCTCGAAACGGGTTACCGCATCAGTTGGGGTGGCCAGTTTGAAAACCAGCAACGTGCTGCGGCCAGACTCACCGTGGTAGTGCCGGTCGCTCTTGGCTTGATTTTCGTGCTGCTGTTTTCAACCTTCCGATCGGTGCGGCAAGCCCTGCTGATTTTGAGCATCATCCCGTTTGCGCTGGTCGGCGGCATCGTCGCTTTGTGGGTCACTGGCGAATACCTCTCGGTGCCTGCATCGGTCGGCTTCATTGCGCTGCTGGGCATCACGGTGCTGAACGGGGTGGTCTTGGTGAGCTATTTCAACCAACTGAAAAGCGAGGGCCTGGCCATGATGGATGTGGTGATGCAGGGCGCCAAGCGCCGACTTCGTCCGGTCATGATGACCGCCTCCATCACCGCCTTTGGTTTGATTCCGCTGCTCTTCGCCACGGGTCCGGGGTCTGAGATTCAACGCCCATTGGCCATCGTGGTGATTGGCGGATTGATCACGGCCACGGCCTTGACCTTGATGCTGCTGCCGATTTTGTATTTGCGCTTTGCCTTTGTGATACGAAAGGTTCCACATGTCTGACCTCTGCCTGACCCTGCTGTGTCCGCCGGCAGTCGAAGAAAAACTGCTCGATCTGCTCCTTCTGTCGCCCCATGTGAGTGTCTTCACCAGTGCCCCCACATCCGCGCATGGTTTGGCTGTCAACGGCCTCAGCCAGACGGAGCAAGTCCTCGGCCGCAGCTTTGCGACGCAGGTGCAAGTGATCATTGGCAGCGCTGAAAAAGACGCATTGCTGGCAGCCATCCAAGCGCAATTTGCGGGAGCGGGTGTGCGTTATTGGATAACGCCGGTGACCGAAGCAGGAGACTTCGCATGACGCATCGATGGTGCTTGATGAAGTTTGTCAGTGTCGTCAGTGCGATCACGCTGATGAGTTCCGCCTACGCACTCCAGGCGCCCGCCGTCACCGGACTGTTACCGACCGAGTTGGCACGCCCGCTGCTGGCGCAAGACCCCCGCGTGGCAGCGGCCCGGGCTGGCTTGGCCGTTGCACGGGAAGAGTCCAGCATCCTTGAAAAGTCCCCCTACGAATGGACGGCCAAAGCGACTGGCCAGCGGCGCTCACTCGACACCGGCGCGCAATACCGTGAATGGAACGTCGGTGTTGAGCGCGCCATCCGGTTGCCGGGCAAGGGTGTGGCAGACCGTGACATGGGCAAGGCCACGCTGGCGGAAGCACAAGCGCGCTATGGCGAGGCCATGCATGAATCTGCCAAGGCGTTGATGACACTCTGGGTTGATTGGCTGGGGGCAGAACGTGGACGTGAACTGTCGGCGGCTAATGTCCAAGCCGTGCAGGAGAATTTGTTGGCCGTCGACAAACGCAACCGAGCCGGAGATGCCTCGAGGCTTGACCTGAACCTCGCCAGCGCTGAGCTGGCTGAGCAAAAAAGGATGAACAACGACGCCCAGACCCAGGCTGCCGCCGCGTGGACACGGCTGTCGGTTCGATTCCCAGGCATCCAACCTTTGCGCCTGGCGCTGCCCTTGCCGCTGTTGTTGACGGAAGACGCCAGCCAGTGGCGTCATCGGATCTTGGCCGAAAGCGACGTCTTGAAAATCGCCCAAACGCAGCTGCGGATGGCACAAGCGCAGGCAGATCGGGCACTCGCCAATCGCTTTGCAGATCCCACCTTGGGTATTTTCAGCGCCTCGGAGGTTGGCGGTCGCGAGCGACTCACGGGTTTGAGCATCAGCATTCCCTTGGCTGGCGGCTTGCGCGATTCAAAGAGCGCCAAAGCAATGGCCGCAGTGGAAGTGGCCCGACAATCGGTCGAAATCACCCAGCGGGAGTTGGAAACAGAGATAGCCACCGACGTGGTGACGGCCCGAGGCTTGTACGAAAGCCTACAGATAGCGAACGAAGGCGCACGCGCCATGCAAGAAAACGCCAAGCTGGTGCAGCGTGCTTATGCCCTGGGCGAAGGTGATCTGCAGTCTTTGCTGCTGGCCCGGCGTCAAGCCACAGCCTCAGAGAACAGCGCCCTGCAAGCGCAAGTCGGCGCATTGAAAGCCTTTTACGGACTGCTGACAGACGCCCACTTCATCTGGGATCTGGAGCACGATTAACCCGACAACTCAAGCCGGCAGCTTGTAGTCCTTCAGCAGGTCACGCAGCCGGGTTTTGAGCATCTTGCCGGTGGCACCGATCGGGATCGCGTCGACAAACACCACATCGTCGGGGATCTGCCACTTGGCGGTCTTGCCGATATAAAAACTCAGCAATTCTTCACGCGTGACCTCGGCCCCCGTTTTTTTGACCACCGCGATGATCGGCCGCTCGTCCCATTTAGGATGCGCCACGCCAATGCACGCGGCCATGGCCACGGCCGGGTGGGCCACCGCAATGTTTTCGATGTCGATGGAACTGATCCACTCGCCGCCGGACTTGATCACGTCCTTGCTGCGGTCGGTGATTTGCATGTAGCCATCGGCGTCAATGGTGGCAACGTCACCGGTGGGGAACCAGCCGTCCACCAGCGGTGACGCGCCCTCACCTTTGTAATAGTCCCGCACGATCCATGGCCCTTTGACCAGCAAGTCGCCGTAGGTTTTGCCATCCCACGGCAGTTCCGCGCCACTGGCGTTAACAATTTTCATGTCAACGCCGAAAATCGCCCGCCCCTGCTTCAGGCGAATCTTCATTTTTTCTTCCGCTGGCAAGTCTTGGTGTTTGTTCTTTAACGTGCACAACGTGCCCAGTGGGCTCATCTCCGTCATGCCCCAAGCGTGTAAAACTTCAACGCCGTAGTCGTCATTGAAAGCGGTGATCATGGCGGGCGGGCAAGCCGAACCACCAATCACCGTGCGCTTGAGGCTGGAGAAATGAAGGTCCGCCGGCTTCATGTGGCTGAGCAGCATTTGCCAGACGGTTGGGACACCGGCGGCGTAGGTCACCTGCTCGGCTTCAATCAACTCGTAAATAGATTTGCCGTCCAGTGCTGGACCCGGGAACACCAGCTTGGCGCCGGTGAGTGAGGCTGAGTACGGAATGCCCCAGGCATTGACGTGAAACATCGGCACCACCGGCAACACCGCGTCACGCGCAGACAAGCCCATGACGTCTGGCAACGCGGCGGCGTAGGCGTGCAAGGTCGTGGAGCGGTGGCTGTAGAGGGCGGCTTTGGGGTGGCCGGTGGTGCCGCTGGTGTAGCACATGCTCGAGGCCGTGTTCTCGTCAAACATGGGCCAGCGGTACGACGTCGGGTGCGGCGCAATCCAGGACTCATAACTGATAAGCCCGGGGATGCCGCTGTCTGCCGGCAGTTGGTCGGCATCACACAGGGCCACATAGTGGCGAATGGTGTTGCACTGGCTGTGAACCACTTTGACCAGTGGCAAAAAGCTCATGTCAAAGCACAGCACCTGGTCTTCGGCATGGTTCGCAATCCAGGCGATTTGATCTGGGTGCAGGCGCGGGTTGATGGTGTGCAGCACACGCCCCGAACCGCTGACGCCGTAATACAGCTCGAAGTGACGGTAGCCATTCCAAGCCAGCGTGGCGACACGGTCGCTGAACTGCAGCGCCATGGCATCCAATGCATTTGCCACCTGACGCGACCGCTGCGCCGCGTCCTTGTAGGTGTAACGGTGGATATCACCCTCAACCCGGCGCGAGACGATTTCAACATCCGCATGATGGCGCTCGGCAAAATCAATCAGGTTCGAAATCAGCAGCGGTTGGTCTTGCATTAAGCCGAGCATCTTGACTCCATTTATGGGTTCGTTAGGTTCTTTTAGCTTTGTACCACTGACTTCATCCCGCAGCGGACAGGTTGTCCTAAGCCGGATTGCCCGCGCTCAACGTGGTTTTTTGCCAAGTCAGAGACAATCTCAACATGACTTTGCTTATGCCTTCGACCACAGCGCTGACATGGCGCAATCGCTTCGCCCGGTTGGGCAACGATTTTTCGACACCGCAACCCGTGCGCCCACTCCATGCGCCTTATTGGGTGAGCCGCAACGCAGCCTTGGCGCGCGAATTAGGCTTGGATGCTGCGTGGCTGGCCTCGCAGGAGGCGCTGGAGATATTCACCGGTAACCGCGTGTTGCCGGGCACCGAGCCGCTGGCCAGCGTTTACAGCGGACACCAGTTTGGTCAGTGGGCCGGACAACTGGGCGACGGTCGGGCTACGCTTTTGGGGGAATTGCAAACGCCACAAGGTGGCATGGAACTGCAGCTCAAAGGGGCAGGTCTCACACCCTACTCCCGCGGCGGCGATGGTCGTGCCGTGCTGCGCAGCTCGATCCGTGAATACCTCTGTTCCGAAGCCATGCACGGCCTGGGTATTCCGACCACACGGGCCCTGTGCATCACCGGCTCTGATGACCGGGTGCGCCGCGAAGAAGTTGAAACCGCTGCCGTGGTGGCGCGTACATCGCCCAGCTTCATCCGCTTTGGGCACTTCGAACACTTCAGCCATGCCAACCAACACGCCCAGCTCAAAACCCTGGCGGACTTTGTCATCGAGCACCATTACCCAGCCTGCCGTGATGCAGCCCAGCCTTATGCCGCGTTGTTGCAAGCCGTCAGTGAACGCACGGCCGAGCTGATGGCCGCCTGGCAATCGGTGGGCTTTTGCCATGGCGTGATGAACACCGACAACATGAGCATCCTCGGGCTGACGATTGACTACGGACCGTTCCAGTTTTTAGACACCTTTGACCCCGGCCATATTTGCAACCACTCAGACAACCAAGGCCGCTACGCGTACAACAAGCAGCCCAACATCGCTTACTGGAATCTTTTCTGTCTGGGTCAGGCGTTGCTGCCTTTGATTGAAAATCAAGAGCACGCTTTGGCGGCGCTCGATTCGTACAAAACCGTCTTCCCGAAGGCCTTGGAAAACCGCATGCGCGCCAAGCTGGGTTTGGCTGACGATGCCGCGAAAAACGACGACAAAGCCCTGATTGAAAGCACGCTCAAGTTGCTGGCGGCGCAGCAGATTGACCACACCATCTTTTGGCGTCGCTTGTGCGATTTTTCAACACCTGCAGGGCGCGAGTCTGTGCGTGACCTGTTTCTGGATCGCACGACTTTCGAGGCCTGGGCCGCACCCTACGCAGCTCGACGTGAGCAGCAAGACGGGCATGCCAGCCAGGCACTGATGCGCCGCAGCAACCCGAAGTTCGTGTTGCGTAACCACCTTGGCGAGCAGGCCATTCGCGCGGCTGGCGTTCAAGACTATTCAGAAGTTGAGAAACTGCTGCATGTGCTCCAAACACCGTTTGACGACCATGAAGACATCGCTGGACACGCATCGCTGGCCGATTTTCCGCCTGACTGGGCGGCGGGTATTGAGATCAGCTGCAGTTCGTAAAATCACATTCAAAGAGGAACTCTCATGACCTACAAAATTGAAAAAACAGAAGCCGAATGGAAAGCCCTGCTGGCTGAAAAAGGCGCTGAGCCTGCCGCTTTTGACATCACGCGGCACGAATCGACTGAACGCGCCTTCACCGGTAAATACGAAGGCAACAAAGCCGCTGGCACCTACGCCTGCATCTGCTGCGGCAAGCCCTTGTTTGACGCTGCAACCAAATACGAGTCAGGCTCCGGCTGGCCCAGCTACTTTGCACCGCTGGCCAACGACGCCGTTGAAACCAAAGTCGATCGCTCGCTCTTTGGTGAGCGGGTAGAGGCACACTGCCCTGATTGCGGCTCACACCTGGGCCATGTGTTTGAGGACGGCCCGGCACCTACCGGCTTGCGCTACTGCATGAACTCCGCGTCGCTGGACTTCAAGCCGAAATAACAGCCCGACCAAGATTCTCAGTTCGTCACGCCATAATCACGCCATGAAAATTTTGTTCGACTTTTTGCCGATTGCCCTGTTCTTTGGCATGTTCAAGTACGCGGAGGGCAACCGTGAATGGGCCGCTGCTGTGGCGACGGATTGGCTTGGCTTCATGGTGGCGGGTGGCGCGGTTGGACCGGCCGAGGCGCCGGTGCTGTTGGCCACGGTGGTGGTCATTGTGGCCACGCTGGGGCAAATTCTCTGGCTCAAAATGGCCGGCAAGAAAGTGGACACCATGCTCTGGGTCAGCCTAGGGTTGGTGACGCTCTTGGGCGGCGCGACCATTTATTTCCACAGCGAAAGCTTCATCAAATGGAAGCCAACGGTGTTGTATTGGGTCATGGGTGCGGCCTTGCTGGTAGGCCAGCTGGTCTTCAAAAAGAACGGTATCAAGTCCATGATGGGCGCACAAATGAATCTGCCAGACGCCGTTTGGCAACGCGTCAATCTCAGCTGGGTCGGGTTCTTTGCTGTCATGGGGGTTCTTAATCTCTGGGTGGCCTTCAACTTTTCAACCAGCACCTGGGTGAACTTCAAGCTATTCGGCGGCATCGGTCTGATGTTTGTTTTTGTGGCGGTTCAGGCGGTTTACTTGAACAAATACATCAAACCGGATTCGGCACCATGACCGCAGCGGTGACGGGATCCCCTCCTCTGCCGACGGTGCCGGCCATTGAAGCTCAGTTACGCGCTGACTTGCAGCCCACAGAGTTGCATGTGCTTGACGAGAGCGGCGACCATGCTGGCCACGCTGGAGCCAACGCTGAAGGTTTTGGCACGCATTTCCGGGTCCGCATTGCCAGCCCGTTATTTAACGGCAAGAGCCGCGTTGCCCGGCATCGGCTTGTGTATGATTCAATGCAAAATTTCATCGACCAGGGACTACACGCTTTGGCTATTGAGATCATCGACAAGACCTGATGCTGGATGGCAAAATTGTTTGTTGTCCTCGGCGTTTTCTTCTTCTTCTCTCATTTCATCTTTCACGATCGCAAGGATTCCGCATGAAAAAAAATCTTCTCATCGCCACTGCTTTGACCTGCCTGATGAGCCTTAGCGCTTCGGCTGCATGGGCACAAAACGTCGCCATCGTTAACGGTAAAGCCGTGCCAAAGACACGCCTCGATTCCTTGTCGCAACAAATCGAACGCAGCGGCCGTCCGATCACGCCTGAGATGCAAGGTCAATTGCGCGAAGAAGTGATTGCTCGCGAAGTCTTCATGCAGGAAGCTGAGAAACTCGGTCTGTCCGCCACAGACGACTTCAAGGTTCAAATGGAGCTGGCCCGCCAGACCATCCTGATCCGTGAACTCTTTGCTGACTTCCAAAAGAAAAATCCCATCACGGACGCTGACCTGAAGGCCGAGTACGACAAATTTGCAGCAGCCAATGGCGGCAAAGAATACAAGGCCCGCCACATCTTGGTAGAAAAAGAAGCCGATGCAAAAACCATCATCGCGAGCCTGAAAAAAGGCGGCAAATTTGAAGACATCGCCAAGAAGCAGTCCAAAGACACCGGTTCTGGCGCCAAGGGTGGCGATCTCGATTGGGCCAACCCCAGCAGCTATGTCCCGGAGTTCAGCGAAGCCCTGCTCAAGTTGAGCAAAGGTCAACTCTCCGCTGCGCCTATCAAGACTCAGTTTGGTTACCACGTCATCCGTGTCGACGACGTCCGTGACGTCAAGCTGCCAGCCTTTGAAGAAGTGAAGCCGCAAATCTCCCAGCAGATGCAACAAGAAAAGCTCGGCGCTTTCCAGCAAAACCTGCGCACCAAAGCCAAGGTCGAGTAAGACGACTTGCGGCTGCCATCGCAGATCACAGCGGTTCAATTCGCAGGCCACAGCGCCCTGCAGTTGACCACCCGCCATGGCAAGACTGTGATGGCCTTGCAGGGTGCCCATGTGTTGTCTTGGCTACCAGCCGGCCAAAGAGATGTTTTCTGGCTCTCGCCAGCGTGTTTGCCTGAACCCGCGGCCATTCGAGGCGGTGTTCCGGTGTGCTGGCCTTGGTTCGCTAAACAAGGCCAAGCCAGCACGGCGATGCAGCACGGCCCCGTGCGCAATTTGCCTTGGCAGATCAGCGCCCTCCACCGCTGCAGTGACGACGAAATCTCTCTGACACTACAGCCGATTCTGCCCCCAGAGAACCTCTTGGCGGCAGCGGGAATTCCTGCTGGTTTGCACGTCAGCCTTTGCATCACGCTGGGGCAAACCTTGAGCCAGACGCTGCAGACACACAACCATGGCAGCGCACCCTTTGAGCTGTCGCAAGCCCTGCACAGCTATTACGCCGTGAGCCATGCGCAGCGGGTAGCGATTGAGGGGCTCCAAGGGCTGACCTACACAGACCGTCTGCGCGACCTCACGCAAGACGTTCAGCGCAGCCCTTTTGCGCTGGACCACGCCTGCGACAGAACCTATGCGCACCCCTTAGACGTCACCGCGCAGCGCAACCATCGCTACACCTTGGTGGACGCAGCGTGGCAGCGCCGCATTGTCATTGATGTGGAAGGCAGTCGCTCGGTGGTGGTGTGGAATCCGGGGCAAGAGACCGCCCGTAACATCGTCGATGTGCCTGATGACAAGTGGCCAGACTTCATGTGTATTGAAGCCACGAACGCCGGCCCAGACGTGATCAACCTTCAACCGGGTGAATCGCACGCGTTGAGCCAACACCTGAGGACTGAGCTGGCCTGTTAATTGCATGAGAGTGAAGGACAGTGTTGATCGCATTTCATTCATTTTTCAGAAAGCTACGTTCATGACACGTTGGGTCCATCCATTTAAGAATTCGTCACGACGCACCGCTTTGCGGCTGGCTTTGTTCAGCATGATCCTGTCGGCGGCAGCCATTGCAGTCCCGGTTCACGCTGAGTATCCCGAACGCAGCATTCAACTGGTGTTGTCGTTTCCACCCGCTGGCGCGTCGGACATTCTGGCCCGCGCCATCGGCCAGAAAATGTCAGAGGCGCTGGGGCAAAACGTGATCGTCGAGAACAAGCCTGGCGGGGGTGGCATCATCGGCCTGACATATGCGGCCAAGGCCGTTCCTGACGGGTACACACTCTACTTGGCAGCCGTCACCAACGTGGCCATTGCCGCTGCGGCTTACTCCCCCAAGCCGGTGCATCTCATCAAAGATTTCATACCCGTTGCCGGCATTGCAACCGTGCCGCACATGCTGGTCGTACCGGCCTCGCTGCCCGTTCAAAACCTTGGCCAGTTGATCACCTTGTTCAAAGCCTCGCCAGGGAAATACAACTTCGCCTCGCAAGGCTCGGGCACGCTGTCGCACCTTGAGTCAGAAGTGTTCATGAGCACTGTCGGCCTTGACTTGGTGCACGTGCCCTACAAAGGCAGTTCGCAAGCCCTGCCGGACTTGATGTCGGGCATTTCGAACATGATGTTTGACAGCATTCCGGCCTCTATGCCGCACGTGAAATCGGGCAAGTTGCGTGTGTTGGCGGTGGCGTCAAGCAAGCGCATGAGCCTGCTGCCAAATGTGCCGACAGTCGATGAAAGTGGTGTCAAGGGCTTTGAGGCGAACAACCTGTTTGGTATATCTGCGCCCAAAGGCACACCAGCGCCGGTACTGGCCAAACTTGCCAAGGCCATTCAGACGTCGTTGAGTTCGCCCGACCTCAAGGAGCGCATGCAAGCGCAAGGCGTGGAGTTGAAGTTCACATCCGGAGAAGAATTTGCCCCGCTGATTGAGCGTGAATTCAGAATTTGGGGTAAAGCCGTTGAGATGGCAAAGGTCAAGCTAGACTGATCACCCTGCTCACCACGAGACCCTTTCGCATGTCCTCAGACTCTTCCGCTTTCTGGCAATTCCCCTACACCTCACAACGCATGCCGCTGTTGGCGCGCAATGTTGTCAGCACATCGCAGCCGCTGGCATCCGCGGCCGGCTTGTTGATGTTGGCGCGTGGTGGCAATGCCGTCGACGCCGCCTTGGCGACAGCCATCACACTGACGGTGGTTGAGCCGTGCATGAATGGCATTGGTGGCGATGCCTTTGCCATCATCTGGGACGGCCAACGGATGCACGGTTTGAATGCGTCAGGCCGCGCACCGCAGCGCTGGACGCCTGAGCACTTTTCAAAGTACCAAGCCATGCCCTTGCGTGGTTGGGACTCGGTCACGGTGCCTGGCACGGTGTCCGCTTGGCGTGCGCTGTCAGACCGCTTTGGCAAGCTGCCTTTTGCGGATTTGTTTGAGCCTGCCTTGCGCCATGCGAGCGATGGCTTCATGGTCTCGCACACGGTGCACCGCCAGTGGCAAGCCCAGGTGGCCGAGTTGTTGCCGCAGCCCGGCTACCGCGAAGCCTTTGCACCCCAAGGACGGGCACCCTTGCCGGGTGAGTTGTTCCGCAGCCCCGGTCAGGCCAAAACACTGGAGCGGATTGCCGCCAGCAAGGGCGATGATTTTTACCACGGTGAATTGGCCAAAGCCATTGCGGACCATGCGCGCAACACCGGTGGTCTTCTCGACGAAGCTGATCTGGCGGCGCACCAAGCGGACTGGGTCGACCCGATATCGGTGCGCTACCGTGATGTCGAACTCCACGAAATCGGGCCCAGTGGCCAAGGCATTGGTGCGCTCATGGCGCTCGGCATGCTTGATCACTTTGACCTGAAGTCAGCCGGCCTTGACTCTGCGCTAACGCAGCATCTGCAAATCGAAGCCATGAAGCTGGCCTTTGCCGACCTGCATGAATACGTTGCCGATCCAAAAGGAATGTTGGATGTCACGGCAACCGACTTGCTCAAGCCGGCGTACCTGAAACAGCGCGCCAGCTTGATTGACCCGCAGCGCGCTTCGCCGGCACGGCCTGGCTCACCGCACAACGGCGGCACGGTCTACCTGACCGCCGCCGACGAAAACGGCATGATGGTCTCCTTCATCCAGTCCAACTTCAAAGGTTTTGGTTCCGGCGTTGTGGTCCCAAACACCGGCATCGCGCTGCAAAACCGCGGCTCAGGTTTCAGTCTCAAGCCGGGTCATCCGAATCAGGTGGCACCCGGCAAGCGGCCGTTTCACACCATCATCCCGGGCTTTTTAACCCGCGATGGTGCACCGCTCATGAGCTTTGGCGTGATGGGTGGTTCTATGCAAGCGCAAGGCCATTTGCAAGTGGCCGCCCGTGTGGCAGACCATGGGCAAAATCCGCAAGCGGCCAGCGATGCGCCGCGCTGGCGTGTCATGGACGACAACATCACTGTTGCAGTGGAGTGGAACTTCCCACAGGAAGCGATTGACGGCCTGATTGCGCGCGGCCACGTGGTTCAAGTGGCGCCGCGTTTCAACACCGAGTTCGGTTGTGCCCAGATGGCCATGAAGGTCGAGCACGGCTACATCGCCGCGTCAGACCACCGCAAAGACGGCTACCCGGTCGGAATGTAAAGGAAGCAGGGGTCAGTTGACGACGAGTTGCCGGTCGCGAATCAACTTCGCCCAGCGTGCCTTGTCGTCGGCCACCATCTTGCTCATCTGTTCTGGTGTGCTGCCTGTTGGCGTAGCCCCCAAAAATGCCAGTCGCTTGATCATCTCCGGATCCTGCAAGGCCGCATTGAATGCTGCATTGACTTTGTCAATCGCCTCTGACGGAGTGCCATGTGGTGCGTAGATGCCAAACCAGTTGCTGACGTCGAAACCTTTCAAGCCCTGCTCGCTGAGCGTGGGTGCGTCTGGCAAAAACGGCAGCCGCTGAGGACTCGTCACACCGATGACCCGCAACCTGCCGTCCTTGATGTTGGCTTGGGAGGTGACATAGTTGTCCATCAACATGTGCACTTGCCCCGACATCATGTCGTTGAACACCAGACCGGTGCCTCGGTAAGGAATGTGCGTGATGAAAACACCGGCCTGCGCTTTGAACAATTCCCCGCTGAGGTGGCTGTTGGTGCCGTTGCCACTGGAGCCGTAATTGAGTTGCCCCGGCTTGGCCTTGGCCAATGCGATGAACTCGGCCAGCGTTTTCACTGGCAAGCTGGCCGGTACCACCATCACGCTGGACGTTTTGGCAACGTAGACCACTGGATCGAAATCTCGCTCCACATCGTAGGGGAGTTTGGGGTTGGTGATGGGGCCGATGGAGTGTGTGCTGCCCGTCGCGATCAACAAGGTGTAGCCATCGGCTGGCGCCTTAGCAACCAGCGCAGAACCAATCGTTCCGCCGGCACCAGCACGGTTGTCGATGATGATCGCCTGCCCCAGCTTTTCAGCGGCTTTGATGCTGATGGCGCGGGCCAAAATATCGGTCGCGCCACCAGGTGGAAATGGCACGACCAAACGGACTGGTTTGGCCGGATACGCCTGCGCCGCAGCCCAGCCGGTGACCATCGCGAGGCAGATGGCTGCCGCTAATTTTAAATAATGACGCTTCATCAAATAACGGCCCACATCAACCGACCCACTGTCGGGCATTGCGCCAGATCTGCATCCACGGGCTGAAGTCGTTGACGTTGCCCCTTGTCCAGCTCATCTGCACATTGCGGAAGACGCGTTCCGGGTGCGGCATCATGGCGGTGAAGCGGCCATCTGCCGTGGTCACTGCCGTGAGGCCGCCGGGGCTGCCGTTCGGGTTTGCGGGGTAGGCTTCGGTGGGCTGGCCGAGGTGGTCGGTGAAGCGCATCGCTGCAATCGCTTTGGCGGCATTGCCACGACGAGAAAAATTGGCAAAGCCTTCACCATGGGCGACAGCAATCGGCAGACGAACACCCGCCATGCCTTGCAAGAAAAGGCTAGGCGAGTCGAGTACTTCGACTTGGCCCAAGCGGGCTTCAAAGCGCTCGCTGAGGTTGGTGGTGAAACGCGGCCAGGCTTCGGCACCGGGAATGATGCTGGCCAGTTCTGCGAACATCTGGCAGCCGTTGCAAACACCCAAACCGAAGGTGTCGGGACGTGCAAAGAAGGCTTTGAACTCATCTGCCAGCAGCGCGTTGAACATGATTGAGCGCGCCCAGCCGATGCCTGCCCCCAAGGTGTCACCGTAGCTGAAACCACCGCAAGCCACGACGCCTTGGAAGTCTTGCAGCTTGGCGCGGCCGCTTTGCAAATCAGTCATGTGGACATCGCAGGCTTCAAAGCCGGCGAGCGTGAAGGCGTAGGCCATTTCAACGTGTGAGTTCACCCCTTGCTCGCGCAAGATCGCCACACGCGGACGCGACACATTCAAAGCTGCGGCGGTGACGGTTACCTTGAATGTCTCAGGCAGATACACATGCAAGCCGGCGTTTTGAGGGTCGCCAACAGACGCATGTTCTGCATCGGCACCCGCCGGGTTGTCGCGCTGCTGGCAAATCTTCCAGCTGACAGCGTCCCACACTTGATGCAGGTCTTGTAGCTTGGCGCTGAAAACGGCTTTGGTGTCGCGCCAAACTTGGATGTGACCTTTGCCCACTTCGAGGGCAGCATGTTGCGGGCGGGTTTTGCCAACAAAGTGGCTGAACTTCGACAAGCCGTGCTGACGCAGTACCTGCATCACCTCGTTACGAGCCGCTGTGCGGACCTGAATCACCACCCCAAGCTCTTCATTGAAAAGGGCTTTTAAAGTGAGTTCGTCGCGGCGTGCACTGACCTGCGTGGCCCAGTTTTTACTGTCCCCGGTGTCCATGCGGCTGTCTGAAATGCCATCGCCTTCAACCAACAACATGTCGATGTTCAAGGAAACGCCAACTTGTCCGGCAAAGGCCATTTCGCAGACGGCGGCCAACAGGCCACCGTCACTGCGGTCGTGGTAGGCCAAGATGTCGCCTTGCGCGCGCAAGGCGTTGATGGCGTTGACGAGATTGACGAGGTCTTGTGGTTCGTCGAGGTCTGGCACAGCGCCCTCGCCTCGCTCCAGCGTTTGCGCCAAGATTGATGCGCCCATGCGGTTTTGGCCTTTGCCAAGGTCAATCAGGATCAGCGTGGTATCGGCTTCTTCGGTGTTCAGCTGCGGCGTCAGCGTGCCGCGAACATCGGCCAGCGTGGCAAAAGCGGTGACGATAAGCGAGACCGGTGAGGTGACTTTTTTTCCGTCCCACACCGTGCGCATCGACAGTGAATCTTTGCCGACCGGAATCGACACGCCCAGTGCTGGGCACAATTCCATGCCAACCGCTTTGACGGTTTCGTACAGGGCGGCGTCTTGGCCGGGTTCACCGCAAGCAGCCATCCAGTTCGCCGACAGCTTGACGCGCGGCAACTCAATCGGTGCCGCCAACAAGTTGGTGATGGCTTCAGCCACGGCCATGCGGCCCGAGGCCGCTGCGTTGGTGGTGGCCAACGGCGTGCGCTCGCCCATGCTCATGGCCTCACCGGCAAAGTCTTGGTAGTCGGCCAAGGTCACAGCGCAATCAGCCACCGGCACTTGCCAAGGGCCAACCATTTGGTCACGGTGCGTGAGACCGCCCACCGTGCGGTCACCAATGGTGATGAGAAAGCGCTTAGAAGCCACGGTCGGATGGCTCAGCACATCGATGACGCTTTTTTGCAGATCGACGCCAGTCAAGTCCAGCGGTGTCACGGCAATGGGAAGACGCTTCACATCGCGGTGCATCTTGGGTGGCTTGCCGAGCAACACGTTCATCGGCATCTGAACTGGAGCGCCCATGCTGGTCGCTTGGTTATCAAACAGAACGAGGTCTTTTTCTTCAGTCGCCACACCGACAACAGAGAACGGACACCGCTCACGTTCGCAAAAAGCTTGGAACTGCGGCAGCGACGCTGGCGCAATCGCCATCACGTAGCGCTCTTGGCTTTCGTTGCTCCAAATTTCTTTAGGGCTCAAGCCGCTTTCTTCCAACGGCACGGCGCGCAGGTCAAAGCGTGCACCGCGGCCGGCGTCGTTCACAAGTTCCGGGAAGGCGTTCGACAAACCGCCCGCACCAACGTCATGAATCGCCAAAATCGGATTCGCTGCGCCGAGTTGCGCGCACTGGTTGATGACTTCTTGCGCGCGTCGTTCAATCTCAGGATTGCCACGTTGCACGGAATCAAAGTCCAGTGCTGCCGCGTTGGTTCCCGTGGCCATGGAACTGGCCGCACTGCCGCCCATGCCAATGCGCATGCCGGGGCCGCCCAGCTGAATCAGCAGCGTGCCGGCAGGGAACAAAATTTTCTTCGTCAGGCCCGCGTCGATCGTGCCGAGTCCGCCGGCGATCATGATCGGCTTGTGATACCCCCAACGTTGACCGTTCACGGTTTGTTCGTATTCGCGGAAGTAACCGGCCAGGTTAGGCCGACCGAATTCGTTGTTGAAGGCCGCGCCACCGAGCGGGCCTTCGGTCATGATCTGCAAAGCGCTGGCGATGTGGTCTGGCTTGCCAAAAGAAGTGTCGAACAAGCGCGACACGGTGAAGCCCGTCAGACCAGCTTTGGGCTTAGAACCGCGGCCGGTAGCGCCTTCGTCGCGGATCTCGCCCCCGGCGCCCGTCGAGGCGCCAGGGAACGGAGAAATAGCCGTTGGGTGGTTGTGCGTTTCGACTTTCATCAGCACATGCGTCAACACATCTTCATGCGCGGCGTAGGGCTGCCGAGTTGACGCTGCAGCTGATGCGTAGCTCGCTTGCGCGTAGAAACGCTGAACCTTGCCGCCCTCCATCACCGACGCGTTGTCTGAATAAGCCACCACCGTGTGCTGTGGGTTCAGCTGCTCGGTGTTGCGGATCATGCCAAAGAGACTCTTGTCTTGCGGCACGCCGTCAATCGTGAACTCAGCGTTGAAAATCTTGTGGCGGCAATGCTCACTGTTGGCCTGCGCGAACATCATCAACTCGACGTCCGTGGGGTTGCGCTGAAGTTGCGTGAAAGCCTGCACCAAGTACTCAATTTCGTCGGCAGCCAAAGCCAGGCCAAATTCGATGTTGGCCGCCTCAAGTGCTGCTTTGCCACCGCCCAGCACGTCAATCGTTTGCAACGGGGCCGCTTGCAGTTCAGCGAACAGCGAACCCGCCTGCGCTCGGTCAGTCATGACACTTTCCGTCATGCGGTCGTGCAGCAGGGCAATGATCTCTTCGCGCTGCGGCAGGCTCAAATAGGTTTTACCCAACAATCCAGACTTGATCGACACGCAGTATTCAGTGACGCGTTCAATGCGCTTCACGGCCAAGCCGCAGCTGTGGGCAATGTCCGTGGCTTTTGAGGCCCAAGGCGAGACCGTGCCAAATCGGGGTGTGACGATGAAAAACGAAGCACCCGTTGTGTTGGCCGGCCACGTGCGGCAGGGCTCACCGTAGCTCAACAGCGCTTCGAGCTGGGTTTCCATGGCCTCGGTGGGCGGCGCATCTGTGGCCACCAAATGCACAAAACGCGCGCTCACGCCGGTGATCTTGTCGTTGATACCTTGCAGTCGGGGGAGCAGTTGCTGGGCGCGAAAGTCGCTCAGGGCATTGATCCCGCGGGATTGGCCCTCGAAAGTCGTCAGATGCAGGGTCACGGTGGCGGCGGCCTTGTGGTTGTCGGGGTCGGCTTGGGCCTGGTCCGGGGGGTGGGTAACCCGTGATTTTATCAGCGCCCAGCCCGCTCTACACACGGTCTCAAAGCTGGTGGGATAATCCGCGGCATGAGTATTACGTTTAAAGACACCGCCGGGATTGAAGGCATGCGGGTGGCTGGCAAGCTGGCCTCAGAGCTATTGGATTACCTGACGCCCTTCGTCAAACCCGGGATCACCACCAACGAAATCGATCGCTTGGCGCATGACTACATGACGCTGGTGCAAAAAACCATTCCGGCCACGCTGGGTTACCAGCCGCCCGGTTACGGTGCCTACCCGAAGTCGCTGTGTACCTCCGTCAACCATCAAGTCTGCCACGGCATCCCGAACGACAAGCCGCTCAAAAAAGGCGACATCGTCAACATCGATGTGACAGTCATCAAGGACAGCTGGCACGGCGACTCCAGCCGCATGTTCTTGGTCGGTGACACCTCGATTGCCGCTAAGCGGCTGTGCCAAATCACTTACGAAGCCATGTGGCAAGGCATCATGCGCGTCAAGCCAGGCATCCGCTTGGGCGATATCGGTCACGCCATTCAGACCTTTGCTGAAAAGCAAGGCTTTTCGATCGTGCGCGAATTTTGTGGCCATGGCATTGGACAGCGCTTTCATGAAGATCCACAGGTGTTGCATTACGGTCGTCCCGGCACGCTTGAATTGCTCAAGCCCGGCATGACCTTCACCATCGAACCCATGATCAATATTGGCAAGCGCGACATCAAGGATGGCCCCGAAAAAGACGGTTGGAGCATCGTCACCCGCGACCATTCTTTGTCAGCCCAGTGGGAGCACACCATTTTGGTGACCGACACAGGCTACGAGGTGCTGACGAAGTCGGCAGGAACCCCGGCAACTCCTGACTTTGTGGCGGCTTTCCATGCCGCTGAAGCACAGGTGGCCGGCGTTCCGGTGAACGCCTAAGTCTTTCGGATCTGCTTGCCGGATGACAACGCACAGCTCCGCCGCCATCAGCACTGTGGCAGGCGCACTCGGTGAATACGTTCAGGTGCGTGAGCACTACCGCGAAGGTAAAACCGCCTTGCTGGCGTCGCTGGCCAACAGCGGTGCCTCGAGCCGAGGCATCCGCAGCCTGCTGCAAAAACTGGCACGCCACACGGATGCAACCCTTCAAGTGCTCTGGCAGCGTGCCGCTTTCCCGGAAGACTTCACTTTGGTGGCTGTCGGGGGCTATGGCCGCGGTGAGTTGTTTCCGCATTCTGATGTTGACGTCTTGCTGCTGCTGCCCAACAGCGCCCCGATAGAACTTGAAACACCCAGCGGCGGCGAGAGCCTGAAAACCCGCATTGAAAACTTCATTGGCAGTTGCTGGGACAGTGGGCTTGAAATTGGCTCCAGCGTGCGCTCGCAGGCGGAATGCATTGAAGAATCCGCCAAAGATGTGACCGTGCAAACCTCGCTGCTGGAAGCACGTTGGTTGGCGGGCTCAAAGGACAATTTCGCCGCGCTGCGTGAGCAACTGGACGCGGCGCTCGACCCGCAAGCTTTCTTTGTCGCCAAGACGCTCGAACTGCGGCAGCGCCACAACAAGTTTGAAGACACGCCTTACGCACTCGAACCGAATTGCAAAGAGTCCCCCGGTGGCTTGCGCGATCTGCAGGTGGTGCTCTGGGTGGCACGCGCTGCAGGTTTGGGCAAGTCATGGGAAGAGCTGTCGCGCAATGGCTTGGCCACGCCCTTTGAAGTCCGTCAAATCAAGAGCAATGAAGCCCTGCTGAGTTTGATTCGTGCGCGCCTGCACTTGCTGGCGGGTCGACGAGAAGACCGCTTGGTCTTTGATTTGCAGACGGTTGTCGCCGAGTCTTTTGGCTACCTGAGCCAAGCGCCCGATGGCAGCAGACTGCCGCGACGCGCCAGCGAATCATTGATGCGACGCTACTACTGGGCCGCCAAAGCAGTGACGCAGCTGAACCAGATTTTGCTGCTGAACATTGAAGAGCGGCTCAACCCCAACACGCAGCCATTGCGTCCGCTGAATGCCCGGTTTTTTGAAAAAGCCGGCCGCATTGAAGTCGCCAGTGACGACCTGTACGTGCGCGAGCCGCACGCGATTCTCGAAACCTTTTTGATTTACCAGACCACGACCGGCGTCAACGGTCTGTCGGCCCGAACGCTGCGCGCCTTGTACAACGCCCGTGGTGTGATGGATGCGAAGTTCCGCCGTGACCCGGTGAACCGTGACACTTTCCGTCAAATATTGCAGCAGAACGAAGGCATCACGCACGCCATGCGACTGATGAACCAGACATCGGTGCTGGGTCGTTATCTGTGGGTGTTCCGAAAAATTGTCGGGCAGATGCAGCACGACCTCTTTCATGTCTACACAGTCGATCAGCACATCTTGATGGTGCTGCGCAATGTGCGTCGCTTTTTCATGGCGGAGCATTCGCATGAATACCCGATGTGCTCGCAACTGGCGGCGGGTTGGGATCGACCTTGGATTTTGTACACGGCCGCGCTGTTTCATGACATTGCCAAAGGTCGTGGTGGCGACCACTCAGAGCTGGGCTGCAAAGACGTGCGTACTTTTTGCCGGCAGCATGGTATCGCTACTGAAGACGCGCAACTCATCGAGTTTCTGGTGCGAGAACACCTGGGCATGAGCCGCATCGCGCAGAAAGAAGACTTGAGCAACCCGGAAGTGATCGCCGCGTTTGCCAAGCGCGTGGGCAGCGAGCGCTACCTTACCGCTTTGTACCTGCTGACCGTGGCCGACATTCGCGGCACCAGTCCTAAAGTCTGGAATGCTTGGAAAGGCAAACTGTTAGAAGACTTGTACCGTTACACCCTGCGCGTGCTTGGCGGCGGTGCACCCGACCCGCGCGCAGAGGTCGAGTCGCGCAAGCTCGACGCCTTGAAAATGTTGGCGCTGCATGCCGAGCCATTTGAATCACACAAAGCGCTCTGGGCAACGCTAGACGTGAGTTACTTCATGCGTCATGAAGCGGCAGACATCGCCTGGCACGCGCGCCAGTTGTCGCGCCATGTTGGCGCGGGTAAGTCGGTGGTTCGGGGACGCCGTTCATCTGCTGGTGAAGGCATGCAGGTATTGGTTTACACGCCTGACGCGCCTGATTTATTTGCACGCATTTGCGGCTTTTTCGAAGAAGCCGGCCTGAGCATTCTGGACGCCAAAGTTCACACGGCCAACAACGGCTACGCCCTCGACACCTTTCAGGTCATCAGCCCCATATTGACCGAGCACTACCGTGAACTGGTGGCCATGGTGGAAACTGAATTGCTTCGTAAGATCGAATTGATCAGCCCGCTGCGACCGCCCGGCAAAGGTCGTGTCTCGAGGCGTGTCAAAAGCTTCCCGATCGCACCGCGAGTTGATCTTCGACCCGACGAAAAAGGCCAACGTTGGCTGCTCACTGTTTCGGCCAGCGACCGGGTCGGGCTGCTCTATTCGATCGCCTGTGTGTTGGCCCGCCACCGCATCAATCTGCAACTCGCCAAAGTCACAACTTTAGGCGAACGCGTGGAAGATACCTTCCTGATTGACGGGCCTGAGTTACAGCAAAACCGGGCACAAATTGCGATTGAGACTGAGCTGCTTGAGGCCTTGAACGCCTGAAGCCGCGCTAAATCAAATTCATATTCTTGGCGCTCAGCGTCAATTCAGCACGGAAGGCAGGGTGCGCAATGGCAATCAACTCGCCAGCGCGCTGCTTGGCAGATTTGCCACGCAACTGCGCCACGCCGAACTCTGACACCACGTAATTGATGTCGTTCTTGCTGGTGCTCATGTGGGTGCCGGGTGACAGCGTTGGCACGATGCGGCTGATGCTGTCATTTTTAGCGGTGGACGGCAACACGATGAAGGATTTCCCGCCCCGCGAGCGGTTAGCCGCACGGACAAAATCGGATTGGCCGCCGGTGCCTGAGTAAGGCAGGTGCGCCAAACTTTCAGAGCCGCATTGGCCCAGCAGATCGATCTGCAAGGTCGCGTTGATGGTCACCAGATGGTCGTTCTGGCTGGCCAGATAAGGGTCGTTGGTGAAGTCGACCGGGTGCATTTCCAGACCCGGATTGCGGTCCATGAAGCGGTACAACTTTTGCGAGCCCAGCGCAAACGTGGCAATGGTCTTGCCCGGCAGATAGTTCTTTTTGCGGTTGGTGACAGCCCCGCTTTCTATCAAGGTCAGGATGCCGTCACCGATCATCTCCGTGTGAATGCCCAGGTCATGCTTGGCTGTCAACTGCATCACCACCGCATCAGGAATACCACCGTAACCGATCTGCAGCGTCGAGCCGTCCTCGATCATGTCGGCCACATATTTGCCGATAGCCTCCTGCACCGAACCGATCTTTGGCAACCCCACTTCCAAGACGGGTTCACTGCTCTCCACCAAGGCCGTCACCTGTGAGATATGCACATGGCAATTTCCATGTGCATAGGGCACGTTGGGGTTGACCTCCAGCACCACCACGCGCGCCTTCTTGAGGGCCGCCATGGTGTAGTCAGTCCCCAAACTGAGTGAGAAATAACCATGACTGTCCATAGGAGACGCCATCGCAAACACAACGTCTGCCGCCATTTGACCGCGATCGATCAAGCTCGGCATTTCTGAAAAATAGCTGGGGATGAAATCGACCCACCCCCCAATGCCACCGGCGCGCGAAGCTGCGCCAAAGAAAAAGGCGACATGCCGAACATGGTCAGCTGTTTCGGGGTCGAAATAGTCAAATTTTCGGACCGCCAAAATCTGACCGACTTTGATGTCGTGAAAACGCCTGCGCTGCTGCGACAACTCGGTCAGCAAGGCGGGTGGCTCACCCACACCTGTTGGGACAATGATGAAGTCACCGTCATGGAGCAGGTCAACAGCATCGGACGCGCTGCAACGTTTGCTTTGGTAGATATCTTGTATTGACATGGTGGCCTCA
The DNA here is from genome assembly GCA_947378785.1 of Comamonadaceae bacterium. Lineage (GTDB taxonomy): Bacteria > Pseudomonadota > Gammaproteobacteria > Burkholderiales > Burkholderiaceae_C > Polaromonas. Next base: position 32,061 of record CANCLK010000009.1, on the reverse strand, counting down.
ATCGTCTTGCCCGGCATCTAGCCCGGGAAACAACACCTCGGTGTAGCCAAACTGCGTGAAGTCCTGGACACGCATCGGGTACAGCATGCCTATCAAATGGTCGCATTCATGTTGCACTACGCGCGCATGAAAGCCCTCAACGGTGCGGTCAATCGGATCGCCATAGAGGTCTACGCCGGTGTACCGGATTTTTGCAAAGCGCGGCACAACGCCACGCAAGCCGGGCACCGACAAACAACCCTCCCAGCCGTTTTCGACCTCATCCCCGAGCGGCGTGATGACCGGGTTGAGCAAAACCGTGCGCGGTATCAACGGTGCATCTGGGTAGCGTGGATTGATCTCGTCCGTACCAAAAATAACCAACTGCAAGTCAACACCAATTTGCGGCGCGGCCAAGCCTGCGCCATCGGCAACGCGCATGGTGTCGAACATGTCGGCGACCAGTAGATGCAGTTCGTCGGTGTCGAACGCCGTCACAGGTTCAGCGATCCGCAGCAAACGCGGATCGCCCATTTTCAAAATCTCATGCACTGCCATTGATCAACTCCATCAGTTGGCTTTCGTCGATCACCTTGACGCCGAGCTCCAGCGCCTTGGTGAGTTTGCTCCCAGCCTCTGTGCCGGCCACCACGTAGTCAGTTTTCTTGCTGACGGAGCCAGCCACTTTGCCACCAGCGGACTCAACTTTGTCTTTGGCTTCATCGCGGCCGAGCGTCGGCAAGGTCCCGGTGATCACAAAGGTTTTGCCAGACAGCGGCTGCGGTGCGCGCTCTGCCGGCTCACCCTCTTCCCAGGTCACACCACAAGCGCGCAACTGCTCGACCACTTCACGGTTGTGCGCTTGGTCAAAAAAGGTCCGAATGCTTTGAGCCACCACCGGGCCGACGTCATCGACCTCCAGCAACGCGGCCTCGCTGGCGTTCATGATGGCGTCGAGTTGGCCAAAGTGACGGGCCAGCGCCTTGGCAGTGGCTTCGCCCACATGGCGAATGCCGAGACCAAATATAAAGCGCGGCAGTGTCGTTTGCTTCGATGTCTCGATCGCCTCAAGCAAGTTGTTGGCCGACTTGTCGGCCATCCGGTCGAGTCCAGCCAAGGCGGTCAAACCCAGCCGGTACAGGTCGGGCAAGGTGCGGATGATGTTGGCGTCAACCAGCAGTTCGACCAGCTTGTCACCCAAACCATCGACCTCGACGGCGCGGCGATGCGCGTAATGCAAGATGGCTTCTTTGCGCTGTGCGCCGCAAAACAAACCACCTGTGCAGCGGTAATCAGCTTCGCCCTCTTCACGCACCGCAGCGGAGCCACACACCGGGCATTGGCGCGGCATGGTGAACTGTTCGGCCAGCGGTAGCCGCTTGTCTGCAACCACGCTGACGACTTCAGGAATCACGTCGCCCGCCCGCCTGACCACCACGGTGTCGCCAATGCGCACGTCTTTGCGGCGGGCTTCGTCTTCGTTGTGCAAGGTCGCGTTGGTGACCGTCACGCCCCCAACAAACACCGGTGCCAGTTTGGCGACGGGTGTCAGCTTGCCCGTACGACCCACCTGCACGTCAATGCCGAGGACGGTCGTGAGTTGCTCCTGCGCGGGGTATTTGTGGGCAACGGCCCAGCGCGGTTCACGCGTGACAAAACCCAGTTGACGTTGCAGCGCAAGACTGTTCACTTTGTAGACCACGCCATCGATGTCGTAAGGGAGTTGGTCGCGGGTCTCGCCCATGCGTTGATGAAACGCCACAAGTTCCCCAGCGCCGCTCACCACGCAGGTTTGCTCGGCCACGGGGAACCCCCAAGCCTTCAGCGTCATCAGCAAGTCGTAGTGCGTGTTGAACGCCGGCCCTCCCTGATCGGTGGGCGTGACCTGGCCCAGTCCGTAGGCAAAAAAGCTCAACCGTCTTTGCGCAGCAATCGCCGGGTCTAGCTGACGCACACCACCGGCAGCTGCGTTGCGTGGGTTGACGAATGTTTTTTCACCCTTGGCACCTTGTGCGATTTTTTCACGCTGACGCTCGTTGAGGGCTTCGAATTCGTCGCGACGCATATAGACCTCGCCACGCACTTCAAGGACGGCGGGAATGTCTTGGTTGGCAGCGCCCTTCCCTGCGGTATTTAAGCGCAAGGGAATCTGACGAATTGTGCGGATGTTTTGCGTCACATCTTCGCCAACCTCGCCGTCACCTCTTGTGGCGGCTTGCACCAACACGCCATTTTCGTAACGCAGGTTCATGGCCAGACCATCAAACTTGAGTTCAGCCACGTACTCGACCGGTGCATCCGTCGGTGTCAAACCCAGCTCGCGACGCACACGTGCGTCGAAGTTTTCAGCACCCGTGGCCAGCGTGTCGGTCTCGGTGCGGATACTCAACATGGGCAACGCATGACGCACGCTGTTGAATTGCCCCAAGGGCGCACCACCGACACGGCGTGTGGGTGAATCGGGGCTGCTCAGCTCGGGGTGCGACAGCTCTAAGGCTTGCAACTCGGAGAACAGTCGGTCGTACTCGGCGTCCGGAATTTCGGGCTCATCCAGCACGTAGTAACGATGCCCGTGGTGTTGCAACAGCTCACGAAGCGTCTTGACGCGTTCGACCAATGCCTTGTCGGAAAAGAGATCAACAGGTTCTGAAGTCAAGATCGGAGGCGTTCAAGAAAAGAGACGCCGACCCAACAGTGAGCCCGCAGACAGTTCACGCGCATCCAAGGTGTCGTAAAGTTTTTCGAGATCGGCGTTGATGACCTCCATGGCGTCGGAGCGAATCCGGTTGCCATTGTCATCCATGATGACGCCGTCCATGGCAGACGACAACGCCAGGGCCGCCTCGCACAGGCGCGCAAAAGGCTGCTCGCTTCGGGCGACTTGCGGAACGTCCAGCGACAGCGTCAGTTCACGCAGGGCAGTTTGCTCCGGGTCTTCGGCCATGGCAGCTTGGCTGTCAAAAGACAAACCCAAAATAGGGGCCTGAGCCTGTGCACCAGGCAGCACCATCCGACCCGGGATGGCTCCGGCGACAAAGCCGAGACGCGCGGCGTTTTGCTGAACATAACCAGGGCTCCACGCAATGCTCGCGGCCCGCAGCGTGAAACTTAATTGGGCGTCATGGTCGCTGGCAAATTGATCCAGCTCCCGGGCACGCGCCACTTCGTCGTGCATTTCTGGAAACTCCGGCTCGCCATTCACCGCATCGGCAAAGGCTTGCGCCTTCATCACAAACTCTGAGTATTCAATCTGGTTCAGCGCGCCGGTGCGGTTGGCCAGTTGGACGCCCGCCTGAAAGTCGCTGTAACGCTGGCCAGCGACTGGCGCTTCCCACTCACCGGTTTCAATGCTCAGCCCTTCAACGGCAAACGGTTTGCTGCCTGCACGCCGTGTTCCAGGCATGGCCGCCAGCGCCGCCTCGCCAGAAACCTGTGCCTCCACCGTGATGGGGGCGATCACATCAATCAAAGCGTCCAGACCGGCTTTTTTCTCGGGGAGCATGAGGGTGGCCAGCGCTTCAAGGCTGTTGTCAAACGCGGGTTCCTGCCGTTCAAGTGGATCGGTACTGAGGGGCGATTCATCCGTACTGCCGCCTTCAGCATTGACGCTTTGGCTGGCTTGCTTTGGCAGGTTTTTGCGTGAGGTCCAGGCGCCGTGTATCAGCACAACGATCAATAAAACCGCACCTGCTATGGCCAAACTGATTTGAAGCGTGCTCATGCAGGAAGTGTTTCTGCGAAGCCGATGGCGGCTTCCATATCGACCGCCACAATGCGCGAAACGCCCTGCTCCTGCATGGTCACGCCAATCAATTGCTCGGCCATTTCCATGGCGATCTTGTTGTGGCTGATGAAGAGGAACTGGGTCGACTTGCTCATGCTGGCGACCAGCTTGGCATAGCGCTCGGTGTTGGCGTCATCGAGCGGTGCATCGACCTCGTCCAGCAAACAAAACGGTGCTGGATTGAGTTGAAAAATAGCAAACACCAGCGCAATCGCCGTCAGCGCCTTTTCACCGCCTGAGAGCAAGTGAATGGTCTGATTTTTCTTGCCCGGTGGCTGTGCCATCACCTGCACGCCGGCGTCCAAAATTTCTTCGCCGGTCATGACCAGACGCGCATTGCCCCCGCCAAACAGTTCGGGGAACATCTTGCCGAAGTGGCCGTTGACCACCTCAAACGTACTGGACAGGAGTTCACGCGTTTCAACGTCGATCTTCTTGATCGCGTCTTCCAGCGTCATCATGGCCTCGTTCAAGTCGGCCATCTGCGCGTCTAGGAAACCCTTGCGTTCGCGGGACGCGCTGAGTTCGTCCAGTGCGGCCAGATTGACGGCACCCAGGGATTGAATCTCGCGGTTGATGCGGTCGATCTCACTTTGCAGGCCCGTTAGACGCACGTTGCCGGTTTCAATCGACAGCTGTACCGCCGCTAGATCTGCCTGCGCATCGGTCAGTAGCTGAGCATATTGCTCGAAGCCCAAACGCGCAGCCTGTTCCTTCAGCTGGAATTCAGTGATGCGCTGACGCAGCGGGTCGAGTTCGCGTTCGAGCTGCAGTCGGCGCTCGTCGCTGGCACGCAGTTTGGCGCTGAGGTCGTCGTACTGGCTGCGCTTGGCACCGAGGTCGGCTTCCCGTTCTAACTTAACAGCCAGTGCGTTTTGCAAACCGGCTTGTGCTGCCGCATCGGTCAGGCGTGAGAGTTCTTCTTTCGCGCGCAGTTCTTCATCGGCCAATGACGCCGCTTGCTGCGCCGCGATCTGAATCGAGCGCACTAATTCGTCACGACGTGATGCCAAGCTGCGCAACGCGAATTGCGCCTCTTGCGCCTGCCGCTCCAGCGTGCGTTGCTGCTCGCGTGATTCATTGAGCTTGCGCTCTGACTCAATCACCCGGTCGTCCAATTGCGCATGGCGTTCCTGGCTGTCAGCCAGCTGCATGTCGAGCTCTTCGAAGCGACCTTCGGCGGTCACGCGACGCTCTTGCAGTTCGTCCATCTGCGCGTCGATCTCTTGCAGATCACCTTGAATTTGCTCACTGCGCGCGCGAGTTTGTTCGGCCAATTGCGTCAAGCGAAGCACTTCAACCTGCAATCCATGGGTACGGCTTTGGCCTTCAGCAGCGTCACGTCGGGCCGCAACCAAACGTTGGGCTGCATCGGCATAAGCCGCTTCAGCACGCACCAGGGCGCTGCGGGCTTCATCGCCAATTAACGCCTGTGCGCGCAACTGCTTGTCTAGGTTTTCAATCTCTTGAGCCCGTGCCAACAAGCCGGCTTGCTCAGAATCTTGTGCGTAAAAACTCACGCTGTGTTGCGTCACGGCGTGACCGCCTTGCACGTAAATCACCTCGCCCGCCTGCAGCTTGGTGCGTGCGCTCAAGGCTTCATCCAAGTTGCCCGCGGTGTAGCAACCCTGCAACCAATCAGACAACAAAGCGCTTTGGCCTGCATCAGACAAACGCAGCAAATCAGCCAAGGGCTTCAGGCCAGCCGTGCCGGCTCGGACCGCAGCACCGGCCACGGGCGGTGCATAAAAGGAGAGCTTCGCGGGTGGTGCGTCGCGGCCATCGGTGCCGGCAAAGCCGCGCACCATCTCCAGTCGACTGACTTCCAGCGCACCCAGACGCTCGCGCAACGCAGCTTCAAGGGCGTTTTCCCAGCCCTGCTCCACATGGATGCGGCTCCACAAGGCTTGCAAGGAATCGAGTCCGTGCTTGGCCAGCCAAGGCTTGAGCTTGCCGTCGGTTTTGACTTTTTCTTGCAGCGCCTTGAGGGCTTCCATGCGCGCTGACAGGTCGGCTTGCCGTGCGGACTCGCTGTTGACAGCTTGCTGTTTTTCACGCCGGTCTTGGTCGAGTTGCGGCACGCTGTCGGTCAAGTCGTGCAGCACCGCCTCCACCACTTCTTGGCTCTCTTGCGCCGCGGTGAACTGCTCGGTGAGATTCACCAAGCGGGCTTCGTCGGGGGCATTCAGCGCATTGCGGTCGGCCAGCAAGCGCTCTCGACGAACCTCAAAAGCGCGGCTTTGCTCTTCAATATTCCGTTGATCAGCGGCCAGCACCTGAATTTGTTGCTGCACTTGGGCTACGCCGCTGCGTTGCTCATTGGCTGTGGTTTGCGCGCTGCGCAAGGCTTCCTCAAGCGCCGGCAATTGACCCACATGTTCTTCGGTCTGGGCTGCCAGTAACTCGGCTTTTTCTTCAGCATCAACCGCTTGACCCGCCAAACTTTCGGTTTCAACTGCTGCGTCTTCTTGTCGCGTAGCCCATTGGGCAGTTTGTTCTTTGAGTTGTGCCAAGCGTTGTTCGACGCGCAGGCGGCCATCGACCACAAAGCGGATTTCAGCTTCCAGTCGGCCGACTTCGGCACTGGCTTCATACAGTTTGCCTTGAGCCTGATTGACTTGGTCGCCCGCTGTGTAGTGCGCTTGCCGAACGGTTTCCAGGTCGGCTTCAATGTGGCGCAAATCGGCCACGCGGCTTTCCAGATCGTTGACCGCTTTTTCAGCGTCAGCCTTGACCTTGGACTGGTCGGACTCGCTCTCAGTGCGTTTCATGAACCACAGCTGATGTTGCTTCAATGTGCCGTCGGCCTGCAGCGTGTTGTAGCGCAGAGCCACTTCAGCCTGCTTTTCGAGCTTGTCGAGGTTGGCGTTCAACTCGCGCAAGATGTCATCCACGCGGGTCAGATTTTCACGCGTGTCCGACAGTCGGTTGGCGGTCTCCCGCCGACGTTCTTTGTACTTGGAAACGCCAGCGGCTTCTTCAAGAAAAAGACGCAACTCTTCAGGCTTTGACTCGATGATGCGGCTGATGGTGCCCTGCCCAATGATGGCGTAGGCGCGTGGGCCAAGCCCGGTGCCAAGGAACACGTCTTGCACGTCACGGCGACGCACCGGCTGGTTGTTGATGTAGTAGCTCGAGGTACCGTCGCGCGTCAGCACGCGCTTGACGGCGATCTCTGCAAACTGGCCCCACTGACCGCCGGCGCGGTGATCTGCGTTGTCAAAGACCAGCTCAACGCTGGAACGACTGGCAGGTTTGCGGGTGTTGGTGCCGTTGAAGATAACGTCCTGCATGGACTCACCGCGCAGCTCTGATGCTTTGCTTTCGCCAAGCACCCAGCGGACGGCGTCCATGATGTTGGATTTGCCACACCCGTTGGGGCCAACCACGCCGACAAGCTGACCCGGCAACACAAAGTTGGTGGGTTCAGCAAACGATTTGAAGCCAGAAAGCTTGATGGAATTAAGACGCACGGCAAACCTGATGAGGATGAAGTTACTGCGATAACACGTTGATTTATATTGATTTTTTATTAAAAAACAATGCCACACCTGAGGCCAAAGCCGCGGTATTCAATCAGCACGAATAACGCTGATTATTACCCGAGCGCAGATTCAGAAAACACGCCCTGCTGATGCCAAAACGGTCAGGGACGGATTGGCAAATAGTCGAACGCTACATAGGCAAACGGCAAGTGCTTTGGAAACTGCGTGCCGAGGCTTTGAACGGTGATGCGAATCGCTTGGGCCTGCTGCCCATTGGCTTGAAGCCACGCTTGCATTTGCTGTGGGCAATCGGTCGCGATAGGCCTCTCAACCGGACCCAGCGGACACAAGAGCAAGCCGCCTTGATGCTGCCAATTCGACAAAGGGTTGACTGTGGCGGGGAATTCATCGGGCACGCCCGGCACCACTTGTATCGATGCATCGCCGTAAAACGCCAGCAGGGCATTCTCAGCCCAGGCACCCCCGACCCAGCGCAATGGCTGCGCAGGATGCCTTTCTTGCCAGCCTTTGAGGATTTCACGCGCCGCTTCACGGCGCGGCAAATAATGGTTTTCAGTGCCCTCTTTGGCCTGATGCCAGAGATACCAAGGACTGACGAGCACCACCAAAACGCACCACCCGATCATGCCGATTCGTAGCCTTGCGGTGATGCGTGGGAGATCGGTCTGAGCCATCGTCAGGTTGCGCAGCCACAGCAAAGAAAACCCAAAGCCAACGGGAATTGCCCACGGCAAAGACAGCGCCACAAATCCCGTCGCACCAAACACCAAAGTGATCAGCCACGGCAGCATGGCCAACCAGAACAAAGTGTCAGCCCAGCCTTGGGGCAGCCAGCAACAGATCAAACGCTTGGGGAAGCCCATCAAACGCTGGAGAAAACTGGGCTGGCCGGGTGCATAAAGCCATGAACACATCAACCATGGCAAGAGCCAATACGCCATCGGGGCAATGGCAAACCGGTAAACCTGCCGCCAGTCCGTTCCATCACCGTTGCCTTGCTCGCCTACATACAACAGCGTGACGAAGTCATGCGCACGCAGCCATTGGAGGTGTGGCAGAAGACTCAGCCCAAACACCAACAAGGCCAACCAAGGTTTGAATGTGACGAACCAAAGTCGGCCTTCTTTGCTGGCACATGCCGCTAAAAAAATACCCAACAAAAACACACCGCTGTAGTACTTGCCAAGCATCGCCATCGCACTCAATAGCCCAAGCGCAAAAGACCAAAGCCAGCCGGAGCGTCCGGTGCGGTGCACGCTGTGCAACCATGCCACAGCCACCCAAGGCCAGAGGCTTAGCAAAATGGCATTGGCATTGAATTTCGAAGCCAAGGTGCTGTACGGAAACGCCATGCACAGCAGCAACACGGCAGGCAAAGCCAGGTTCGGCAGACGCACAGCGTGAGCCAAGTGATAAACACCCAGCAATCCGACCGCCACGTTCAGGTACGACAACAGGTAGTAAGTCGTGTCAAGGGTCGGAAAAATAACAAACCAGAGCCCTGTGGCCCAAGCAAATAACGGAGGGTGCTTGGCACTTCCCCACGCTAAGTTTTGGCCCCAAGCGTAGTTTTCCAACATGTCGGCATAGCCATCGAGGTTGCTGTCTGCGATGCCTTTGGCGAGCATCCAGACCACCACATGAAGTCCTAAAAGGCCCCATATTCCGTAAAACAAGCCCTTGTTTGGAGCGTCAACAAAAGGCGGTGGCGTGTTTTTCAATGGGTCGTCGACTCAGGTAAAACAAAAAATTATAGGAGCCTCCTCCGCTGGAGGCTCCTGGCTTGCCAAGGCCCGAAGTCCCTGCGGCTGGAAACGGGCCACTCATCCTAGATAATGCGCAGATGAATCCTCTGCTCTCCCGCCTGCAGCCCTACCCCTTTGAGCGGCTACGCCAGCTTCACGCCACGGTCACACCCAATCCAGCTTATCGACCGATCAGTCTGGGCATTGGTGAGCCACGCCACGCGACCCCAGAACTCATTAAAACTGCGCTGACGGCCAGCTTGCTGGGTTTGGCCAGTTACCCCGGCACGCTGGGCGAGCCGTCTCTGCGTCAATCAATGGCCGGCTGGTTGCAGCGGCGCTATGGCGTCACAGTAGACCCCGCCAAGCAACTGCTGCCGGTGAATGGTTCGCGCGAAGCTTTGTTTGCGTTGACACAAACCATCATTGACCCAACGCGACCGGGTGCCACGGTGGTGTCGCCGAATCCGTTTTATCAAATTTATGAAGGCGCAGCTTTGCTGGCCGGGGCCGACGTTTTTTACGCGTCCAGCGACCCTGCGCGCAACTTTGGCATTGACTGGGCGTTGGTGCCAGATGCGGTCTGGGCCAAGACCCAGTTGCTGATCGTCTGCTCTCCGGGCAATCCAACCGGTTCAGTGATCGGCTTGGCCGAATGGAAACAGCTGTTCGAGTTGAGCGACAAGTATGGTTTTGTGATCGCCTCGGACGAGTGCTATAGCGAGATCTATTTCCGTGAAGAGGCCCCACTGGGCAGTCTTGAAGCGGCGGTGGCCTTGGGCCGGCCCGACTTCAAAAACCTGGTGGCACTCACCAGCCTGTCCAAACGCAGCAATGTCCCTGGCATGCGCAGCGGTTTTGTGGCCGGTGACGCCAACATCATGAAAGCCTTTTTGCTGTACCGCACCTACCACGGCAGCGCCATGAGTCCGGTGGTGCAAGCCGCCAGCCGCGCGGCGTGGGACGACGAAGCCCATGTGGTGCTGAACCGTGAGCTGTATCGGCAAAAATTTGCCGAGGTCACGCCGCTGCTGGCCAGTGTGTTGAATGTCTCCTTGCCAGATGCTGGCTTTTATTTGTGGGCCGAAATTCCGCCAGCCTTTGCGGGTTCCGACACGGCGTTCTCAAGCCAGTTGCTGGCTCAATACAATGTTGTGGTGCTGCCTGGCAGCTACTTGGCGCGAGATGCACTGGGCGCCGATGGCCAACGGTTCAACCCTGGCGCTGGCCGGATTCGCATGGCCTTGGTGGCTGAGACGGCAGAATGCCGCGAAGCGGCTGAACGCATCGTCCAGTTTTGCCAATCCTTCAAAGCCGAAACGGCTTGAATCGCTTTGAATTTTCTTCACTCTTTTCTCAATCTTTTGAACTTTTCCTGAAATAAAAATCGACATGACACAAGACAACCTGCAAAGCACCATCGACGCCGCTTGGGAAGACCGCGCCAACCTGTCGCCAAAATCGGCGTCCAAAGAAGTGCTGGAAGCCGTCGAACACACCATCTCCCAACTCAACAACGGCACGCTGCGCGTCGCCACCCGCGAGAGCGTGGGTGTGTGGACCACGCACCAGTGGATCAAAAAGGCCGTGCTGCTGAGTTTTCGCTTGAAAGACAACGCCTTGATGCGCGCCGGTGACCTCGGCTTTTTTGACAAAGTGCAAACCAAATTCGCGCACCTGAGCGAAGACGAAATGCGCGCCACGGGCGTGCGCGTGGTACCGCCAGCTGTGGCGCGTCGCGGCAGTTTCATCGCCAAGGGCGCCATCTTGATGCCCAGCTACGTGAACATCGGCGCATGGGTCGGCGAAGGCACGATGGTTGACACTTGGGCAACGGTTGGCAGCTGCGCCCAAGTCGGCAACAACGTGCACCTGTCCGGTGGCGTTGGCTTGGGCGGCGTGCTCGAACCCCTGCAAGCGAACCCGACCATCATTGAAGACAACTGCTTCATTGGCGCCCGTTCTGAAGTGGTTGAAGGCGTCATCGTTGAAGAAAACTCGGTCATTTCGATGGGCGTTTACCTCGGCCAAAGCACCCCGATTTATGACCGTGAAGCCGACACCGTGACCTACGGCCGTATCCCGGCCGGTTCGGTGGTGATCTCCGGCAACATGCCCAAAGCCGGTGGCAAATACAGCCTGTACTGCGCAGTCATTGTCAAGAAGGTAGACGCCAAAACGCGCGCCACCACCAGCCTGAACGACTTGCTGCGCGACTGACCTGACCCGACACCCGACTGGAACCCGCATGAGCGCCACCCTGCACCTGACCGAGCAACTGATCTCACGCGCCTCGGTCACCCCCGATGACGCGGGTTGTCAGGCGCTGATTGCGGCGCACCTGCTGCCGCTGGGCTTCCTCTGCGAAACCATCGTCAGTGGCCCGGACGACTTCCGCGTGACCAATCTGTGGGCCACCTTCACCGGTGCGGCCACAGCCCAAGGCGCAGCGCCTAAGCTGGTGTTCGCCGGTCATACCGACGTGGTGCCAACCGGCCCACTCGACCAATGGACAACACAGCCCTTCACGCCAAGCCACCGAAATGGCCTGTTGTACGGGCGCGGTGCAGCCGACATGAAGGGCTCGATCGCCGCCATGGTGGTGGCGGTGGAAGAATTCTTGACCGCCAACCCCAACCCGGCCTTGTCGATTGCTTTCCTCATCACCAGCGACGAAGAAGGCCCGTCACGCGACGGCACCTTGGTAGTTTGCGAGCAGCTCAAGGCGCGCGGTGAAGTGCTGGACTACTGCATCGTTGGTGAGCCGACCTCCGTCGACCAACTTGGCGACATGATCAAAAACGGCCGTCGTGGAACGCTCAGCGGCAAGCTCAGTGTCAAAGGTGTTCAGGGCCATATCGCCTACCCACACTTGGCCAAAAACCCAGTGCATTTGTTTGCTACAGCGCTGACTGAACTGGTCGCCACGGAATGGGACAAGGGCAATGAATTCTTCCCGGCCACCAGTTGGCAAGTCTCAAATATTCATGGCGGCACCGGCGCAACCAACATCATTCCGGGTGAGTTGGTGGTCGACTTTAATTTCCGATTCTCGACTGAATCGACCGCTGATGGTTTGAAACAACGCCTCGAAGCCGTGCTGAAGAAGTTCGACCTCGACTACAGCGTGCAATGGACACTGGGCGGTGAGCCGTTTTTGACAACACCGGGGCAATTGGTGCAGGCCGTGCGCGACGCTATTCAAGCCGAAACAGGCCTACAAACCGAACTGTCCACCACCGGCGGCACCAGTGACGGTCGCTTCATTTCCAAAATTTGCTCGCAGCTGATCGAGTTTGGCCCTATCAACGCGTCTATCCACAAGATTGACGAACACGTGTTGGTGAGCTCGCTGGACCCACTGAAAAACATCTATAAAGGCGTGTTGGAGCGTCTCGCGGCGGCATGAGTTCTGTCAGCGTCAAAAAGCTCATTGAACTCATCGAGCACATGGCTGCGCGACTTGAAGCCGCCGGTCTCACCCCCGCAGATGGTTTTGGCCACGGCACGCAAAGCGCTTTTGACGAAGCCGCTTGGCTGGTCTTATGGCGCTTGGGCTTGCCGCTAGATGACCTCGACAGCGTGGCTGAGCGGACCGTCAGCGCCGACGACGTCGTCCATGTTGAGGCCTTGATCGAGCAGCGCATCAGCACCCGCAAACCCGCCGCATACCTGACCCAAGAGGCTTGGCTGCAGGGCGTGCCGTTCTATGTCGACGAGCGCGTCATCATTCCGCGCAGCTTCATTGCCGAGTTGTTGGCCGATGGCAGCATCGACCCTTGGCTGAGTGAAGACACCGCCCGTATGCTGGACCTCTGCACCGGCAACGGCAGCTTGGCTGTGCTGGCGGCCATGACCTACCCGGACGTGGCCGTTGACGCCGCCGACATCAGCCCTGACGCATTGGCCGTGGCCCGCATCAACGTCGAGCGCCATGCGCTGACGGACCGTATCACCCTCATTGAGTCCGACGGACTGGCGGCCTGCCGAGGCCCGTACGACCTGATTTTGTGCAATCCGCCCTATGTCAATGCTGGCAGCATGGCTCGTTTGCCGGCTGAGTTCCGGGCCGAACCCGCCCTGGCGTTGGCTGGTGGCGAGGATGGTATGGACTTCATTCGCGCACTTTTTAATGACGCAGTGCAGCATTTGAGCGAAAATGCCGTGTTGGTGCTGGAAATTGGCAACGAGCGCGAGAATTTTGAACGCGCCTTTCCACAGTTGCAGCCGCTCTGGTTTGAGACCAGCGCAGGCAGTGACCAGGTGATGTTGATCACCCGCCAGCAACTGGCCTGAATTTTTTTGAATCGCCGTCTTCTGGAAGCCAACCGGCTTTGACGGCAGCGCCAACACCTCAGGGTCGCGGCGCCTTTTTCCTTTTCTTTTGTCTGCTTTTCAATGATTACCCTTAAAAATGTGGTGCTGCGCCGTGGCGCAAAAGTGATTCTCGACAGCGCGTCGATCAGCCTGAACCCCAGCGAAAAAATCGGCTTGGTCGGGCGCAATGGCGCCGGTAAGTCGTCGCTGTTTGCGATGCTCAACGGCACCCTGCATGAAGACGGCGGCGAATACTACATTCCGGCACAGTGGCGCATGGCGCAAGTGGCGCAGGACATGCCCGAGACCGAACAAAGCGCCACCAGCTACGTGATTGAAGGCGACATTGTGTTGCTCGCGGCCCAAGCCGAAGTTGACGTCGCTGACGCCAGCGGCGATGGCGACCGCATGGCCCACGCCTACATGAACTTGTACGACTCTGGTGCCCACGACGCCCCAGCCCGCGCGCAGGCCTTGATTCTCGGTCTTGGTTTCAAGCTCAGCGAACTCGACAACCCGGTCAACAGCTTTTCAGGCGGTTGGCGCATGCGACTGCAATTGGCCCGTGCGCTGATGTGCCCGTCAGACTTGCTACTGCTCGACGAACCGACCAACCATTTGGACTTGGATGCTTTGGTCTGGTTGGAGGCTTGGCTCAAGCGCTACCAGGGCACGATGCTGGTCATCAGCCATGACCGCGAATTTTTGGATGCCGTGACCGATGTCACCGTGCACATCGAAAGCGCCAAGCTCACGCGCTACGGCGGCAACTACAGCAAGTTTGAAGACCTGCGCGCCGAGCAAATGGCGTTGCAACAAGGCGCCTTCAACAAGCAGCAAGACAAGATTGCGCACTTGCAAAAGTTCATTGCCCGCTTCAAGGCCAAGGCCAGCAAAGCCAAGCAGGCACAAAGCCGTGTCAAAGCCCTCGACCGCATGGAGAAAATCGCGCCCTTGCTGGCTGAAGCGGACTTCACCTTTGAGTTCAAAGAACCCGCCAACTTGCCCAACCCGATGCTGTCCATGCAGAACGCCTACTTTGGCTACCCTGCTCCTGAAGACGCACCGGAAGGCACACCGCCCACCGTCATCGTCCAAAACGTCAGCAAGTCTGTGCTCGCTGGTCAGCGTATCGGTATTCTGGGCGCCAACGGCCAAGGTAAATCAACGCTGGTGAAAACCGTGGCGCGAGCGCTGGCACCGATTTCCGGCGAAATGCTGGAGGGTAAAGGCCTGAACATCGGCTACTTTGCACAGCAAGAACTCGACGTGCTGCGGCCCGCTGACAACCCGCTGGAGCACATGATCCGCCTCGTGAAAGAGGTCACGGCAGCCGGCAAGATCAGTGGTCAACAAACCCGCGAACAAGACCTGCGCAGCTTCTTGGGCCAGTTCAACTTCGGTGGCGACATGGTCAAGCAGACCGTCGGCAGCATGAGCGGTGGCGAAAAAGCCCGTTTGGTGTTGTGCATGATCGTCTGGCAGCGCCCCAACCTCTTGCTGTTGGATGAGCCCACCAACCACCTTGACTTGGCCACCCGCGAAGCCTTGTCCATGGCCCTCAACGAGTTTGAAGGCACCGTCATGCTGGTCAGTCACGACCGGGCGCTGCTGCGTGCGGTCTGCGACGAATTCTGGATGGTCTCGCACGGCGGTGTCGCGCCCTTCGACGGCGACCTCGACGACTACCAACGCTACCTGCTCGACGAAGCCAAGCGCCAACGTGACGAAGCCAAGAAATCAGCCAACGCTGCGGCGAGTCAGGCGGCCACAGCGGTCAAAGCTGCTGCGGCACCCGCCAAGAGTTCAGACAGCGTCAAGCCCTTGAAGAAGGAGCTCGACAAGGTCGATCAGCAGATGAAAGCGTTGACAGCTGAACGTCAGCCGCTAGAAGCCAAGCTGGCTGCGACCACCGTGGCAGCCGACATGGCGCAAGCAGGCAAGCGCCTGAAAGCCGTCGACGCCGAGTTGCAGCAGCTCGAAGAGCGCTGGTTAGAACTCACCGATCAAATCGAAACCGCCACCGCCTGATCTCAGGCGACCATTTCAGCCGGCGATAGCCCGGCCGTTTTGCGGCTGCACAGGGCGCGCATTTTTCTTGAATGGGAACTGCTCGACCTGCTCTTTGGTGATGTTCACTTGCGCTTTCAGGATGAAGAAGCGCACGCCTTCTGTACACGGCGGCGTCGTCAGCGAGCCTTCATAGCTGTAAAACTCATATTCACGCGGTAGCAAGTTGGCCGGGTTGAACATCACACCTTCGGGTGCGATTTCTGGGCCTTCCTTTTGTGGCGCATGAGCCCAGAGCGTGTTGATGCCCGGGTTTTCATTGCCTTCTTTCAGCAAGACGCCCAGCACGGCCAGTCTGCCGGCATCGTTCTTGTGAACAAAGTGCACCACCATCGCTGCAGGTTTTCCATCGATCTGTTCTTCACTAGGTCGGTGAAAGTGAAACTGCACCAGTTCAAACGGCTTGCTGTCGATGCGTAGCTTGCTGCCCGGCGGCACATTCACTTGAATCGTGTGGCCGTTGTTGATAATTTTCAACTGGCCCGGTTTGTAGTCGGGTGCAACCCCAAACTGCGCTTTTTCAAACGGCCCTTTGATATTCAACGGTGACTGCGACTTGCCCTTGGCGCAGGTCGGGAACTCATCGCCCCATCGGTCTGGGCCCATAGCGCCTTCGTAGCCCCAATGGACGGCGTGCTTCTCGCCGGCTTTTGCGCCATGCTCGTCCTTGCTGCTGTCTGCATGCGCCGCTTTATCAGGGCCTCCGACCTTCTGTTTGTCAGACTTATCTCCCGGGGTGGCGCAGTCGCCTAAAACATCGACCTTTTCTCCCCCCGCGGCCAAGGCGATCTGGGCAGCGCAAATCACTTTCTTGCGACTGCCCCAGTCAGCGATCACCAAGGCCTTGCGAAAGGCCTCAATGGTGGACGGATCTTGGCTGCCTTTGGTGAGTAAACGCAGCGCCCCCAAGCCAACCTGACGTTCAGCCGACAGGCTCTTTTCTTTTTTGTAGAGAGCCTCTAGGTCTTTCAGAGTCTCACCACTGGCCAGCGCCGCTTTAACAGCATCGAGTTCTTGCGTTTTGACCTTGAGCGTGCCGAGTTCTGCGCCATTGGCTTTGACTTCGGCCTCGGCGGTTGCCAGCTTTTGCACAGACGACTCAGAATCCGCCGTCAGCTCGGTGAGCTTGACAACATTGGCTTGCCCGTCGTTCCAGTTCATCCAGCCAAACACACCAGCAGCGGCCAAAGACGCTGCAAGGACAACTTCAAACAGTATTCTTTTCATAAATCGGTTATCGGAACGAGGTGTCAAAACTTGAGTTAAAGGCGATCGAATTTTTAAGCAGTAGCAATTGATCCCAGCCGAGACCACCCTGCCCCGTATCGGGTGTCGACTCTGCGGACACAACCAAAGGCTGCACCCAACCCGCTTGCAGCCAGTGCCAGTAATCCGGGCTGAAAGCCCAGGCGATGTCTTGCACCAGCGTCCCATCGGTAAACACCTGATCCGTCAGATGATCCAGCCATTCCCCTTGCGGCTTGGCGGCGGCCAACCAAGCGATGTCTGCCTGACGCTCGGCATCTTGACGTGCGACTGAGCGGCGTGCCGACGGAAACGCCTGACCCAGTGACAGACCTTGCGCAGGCCCAGACAACAAATCGTGCAAGCTGCCCCACTCGCGCCCGTGCAATGTACGTTTGATTTCGGCCAGCTTTTGACTGGTGTAAACCATCGGATCCTGCCACGCAGGCGTATGAAACCGCAGTTGCCCAAGCAGGTTGTCAAGCAGCACGCAGGCCCGAGGATGGGCAGTTAACAGGCGCGGTAATTCGGCCAACGCGTCCCCGGTCTGGTAGTGCCAGCGGATGCCTGCCGCCTTCAGCGCAGCGCCGTGTCGCCAACCAAATAGCCAGCCCGCAAACGGGTCAAGGTCCATCGCATCAATGCTCTCAAAACGCAGCAGCCACGCCGTTGGCAGCATCCAACCGGCACTGGGCCCCAGCAAGAGTAATCTTTTCGACCTTGGCTGCACGCTCCCCAACCAAGCGGTAATGTGCGCGCTGGTGGGCGACCATAACGCCGCAGAGCGCCAAGCGCGCCAGTGCCAGCGCAAACCGCCCGAAGGGTTCACCCCCGGGCCTCGAGGTTGAACTGCATCACACCCACGTCATCCATTTGCCGCTGTTCACGGTGGCGTGTGTGGGCACGAAAAGCCAGCAAGTCTTGATCCACCAGCGCCTGCATCTTCAGGCGTTCGCGTTCGGCCTTGGCGAGTTCGCGTCGCGACTCCACCATGGCACCTGCGAGTTGCGCCATGTCTTGGTCCACCCGCAGCAACAGCGTCAGCAACTGCGTGCTGAACTGCCGTTGGTTCAAAGTTTCTTGCATACCCTGGCTGGCGCTGCCATCTTCTGGCGGCTTCAGGTAGTCGCTGTAGAGTTTTTGCAGACGGTCACGGCTGGCTTGCAAGGCTATCGCACGGACGCGCCCCTCGGCCAGTTGCCCCTGAATCAGGGTGACCTGCTCTTGGGCCTTTTGTGCCAGCACAGACCAACAAGCTCTGGGTGCATTCATAGGGCGGTTCCGATCATGGTTGGAGGGCGCGGTGACAGATCATTCAGACCTGCATCAGCCGGCGCAGGTGGTCACGTGTTTCGGTTTCAAGTTCGCCGATGTGCATGTCTTGCCTCAAGAAAGATTCCATCGCCGGCCGCAGAAGAATCGCTTCATCCACCTCCGGGTTCGAACCTGTTTCGTAGGCGCCGACCTGAATCAAATCGACGTTTTGTTGGTACAGCGACCAGAGCCGCCGAAAACGGTTGGCCAGCTTCATGTCTTGGGGGTCGAGCAGGGTTTGCGCCAAACGCGAGATCGAGCCGGTCAGGTCAATGGCCGGGTAATGGGCGGCATCGGCGAGCTTGCGCGACAGCATCACCTGGCCGTCTAAAGAGGCCCGAGCGATGTCAACAATCGGGTCGTTGGCGTCATCTCCTTCAGCCAACACGGTGTAAATCGCGGTGATGGAACCGTGCCCATGACGGCCCACACCCGCACGCTCAATCAGGTTTGGCAGCAGTGCAAAAACCGATGGCGGATAGCCCTTGGCCGTGGGCGGCTCGCCAATCGCCAAGCCGATTTCGCGCTGCGCGTGGGCCACCCGCGTCAGGCTGTCGACCAGCATCAAAACATCTTTTCCCTGGTCGCGAAAATCCTCGGCGATCAAGTGCGTCATGTGCGCGGCTTTGAGGCGCAACACCGGCGACACATTGGCCGGCGCAGCCACCACGACAGATTTAGCCAAGCCCTCTTCGCCCAGCGATTCGCGGATGAAAGCCTGCACTTCGCGGCCGCGTTCTCCGACCAAGCCAATCACCACCACATCGGCCTTGGTGAAGCGGGTCAACATGCCGAGCAGCACGCTTTTACCGACACCAGAACCGGCAATCAAACCGATGCGCTGGCCGCGCCCAATCGTCAGCAGACCGTTGATGGCTTTGACGCCAACATCCAGCACGCGGTCAATCGGGCCGCGCTCCATCGGGTTGATCGGCAGGCCGTGCAAGCTCAGGCGGGTTTGCCCTTGCGGCTTAGGTTTACCGTCTAGCGGCTCACCGCGTCCGTCAATCACCCGGCCCAGTAACTCAGGACCGAGGGAGGCGTTGCCGGTGTCTGGCAACACGCGAACCAAGGCGCCCGGACCAATGCCAACAGGCTCGGTGAAGGGCATTAAGAACAGGGTTTTGTCACTGAAGCCGACGATCTCAGCCTCAATGCGCTGACCCGATTGGCCGAGCACTTCGCAACACGTGCCAATCGGTGCCATGATGCCGCGCGCTTCTAGCCGCAGGCCCACCAGTCGCACCAGCGTGCCTGCACGTTCGGGCCGTGGGCCACGAACGTGGGCCAAGCTGCGCTCGACTTCTTGGACAAAATCAGGCATCGCGGGGGTTGGGTGTTGCAGGCGGCGTGGCCGACTGATCATCCAACGGATCGAGTTGTTCTAAATTCAGATCCGGCAAATCCAAGGCATCCAGACTCATGTCTTTGAGGCCCTGCGGCGCAAAATTTTCCGGCTCGTCTAGGTCTCTATTCGCTTGAACGTCGTGGCTGTTGTCTACAGGCGCATTCCAAGTGAACGGCTCAGAAAATTCATCTTCCGCCCCTGACGCCGGTTCCGCATTGAAGGCATGGTGCGGTTCGGGTGTCGGTGCCGTTGGCGCCATTGACGCCATTGGCATTGGCGCTGTCGCCATGCGCGGCTGCGCATCCACCACCTCTTCGCTGGCCATGCGGGCCGACAGCCGCGATGGCTGAAAAGCCGATTGCGCGCTGCTTCGGCCCGTGTCCAGCAGCATGGCACGGGCGAGTGCCTCGAGCCGATGCTCAATCAAATCGCTCACCACGGCGTCGCTGGCGCTGGCGCGAACGCTGCCGGGCATCAACGCGTCATTGGCTTGTAAATGCCAAGGCCAGTCGGGCTTGGCGGGTTTGGTTTTGTCGCCTTCAGCAGCGGTTGCGCTGCGCTGTTCAGCACCATGCGGTTGCATCACAGCCAGATCGGCGGGGTTCAGTTCAACGGTGATGGGGGCCAAGCGCTGTGGGGCAAGCTCGTCAACACAGCGGCGTACCAAGCGCTCAATGGCCTGCGGCGACAGTGTCAATTCAGCCAGTACCAGTTGCTCGGCCAAGTGCAAGGCCAGCCGCTTCATGGGCTCGTACAACTCTTCCGGCGTGTTGATGAGCCGGCGCACGCTGGTCTCAAGATCCTGCAAGATGTTTTGACTCGTCGATTGCTTCAGCTGTTGATCAGCGTTCCATTCGTCGCGCACTTGCTGCCGGCCTTCAGCCAAGCCCTCTGCGTAGGCGGTTTGACGGACATTTTCGAGTGCTTCTTCGGTGAGCGCCAACGTGGCAGCGGCCGCATCAATCTCAGTCACTGCGGCATCATCCGTCAACGCTGCATCGGCTAAATTCGGGTCTTCTGCGCCTTCAGCATCGTCTTCCCCGGGGGGCGACCAGGTCTTGACGACCTGCACGTCGAACGACTGGAGTGGACGGTCTGACCAAGCTTTACGCACAAAACCGCCGTGACCGGCGGACGGATGCAGCAGGTCCAGCGGCTGCCAGACGCGCGCGGTGCGCTGGGCGGGTGCACCCAAGCCGGGGCGATCAGACAAAGTCATCGCCTCCGCCTAGCACCAGGTCACCCGCATCAGACAGTTTGCGGGCAATGCGCATGATGTTTTTCTGTGCGTCTTCGACGTCAGCGATGCGCAACGGCCCCTTGGCCTCCATGTCGTCGCGGAACATACCGCGCGCACGTTCGGACATGTTGCCAAAGAATTTGTCTTTGACCAAATCGCTCGCGCCTTTCAGGCCGATCATCAACAGGTCGGGCTCGACATTGCGCATCAGCACTTGAATACCCCGGTTGTCGACGCCGATCAAATTTTCGAAGGTGAACATGTTGTCTTGGATCTTCTGCATCAGCTCGGGGTCGAGCTCCGAGAGTCCGCCCATGACCGAGGCTTCGAGTTCGGTCTTGGTGAAGTTCATGATCTTGGCTGCAGCCTTCAAGCCACCAAAGCTCGACGACTTGGCCGACGAATTGTTGGAGAACTGCTTTTTCATGATCGACTCAAGCTCCTCCATCGCTGAAGGTTGCACCGTCTCGAGGTTGGCCACGCGTTGGATGATTTCAGGGCGGGATTCAGATGGCAAGAAGTTCAGCACGTCGGCTGCCACCGAATGTTCCAGCACCGACAAAATAATGGCCGTGACCTGAGGGTGTTCACCCCGGATCATCTCGGCAATCGACCGCGCATCCATCCAGCTCAAAATCTCCAAGCCTTTGCTACCCTGGCCCGGCATGATGCGGCCCAGCACGGAGGCGGCCTTGTCGTCGCCCAGCGCTCGCTTGAACACTTTCTCGACATAGTCGGTCGTGCCCAGACCCAGATTGGTCTGCTTTTTAATGGTGGCTACAAATTCGTCGAGGACCGCGTTGACGGCCTCTTGCGAGAGGTCGGAAACCGACACCATCGCGCCCCCCAAAGCTTGGACTTCCTTGGGATTCAAAAACCGGATGATCTCCGCCGCCTGTTGTTCACCGAGCAGCAGCATCAACACCGCCGCACGTTGCACGCCGGTCATCTCGCCGAGCTCGCGCTCCAGTGCTTCGTTTGCCGCGATCTCGGCGTCTGTGAGGACTATTTCTTCCTTTTCAGCCATAGCGTTCTCCTGTCAGCCTCAGCCGGCCTTGATCATGTTTTTCAGCACGCTGGCCACACGAGCGGAGTCTTCGGCCACGATCATGCGGACCAAGGCCACCTTGTCGTCGTAAGAGTTGGCAGTGTCAAGCATCTCCAGCGAGATATTCGATTTCTTCGGCTTCAGCTTGGCTTTGAGTTGCTCCAGCGTTTCGCCCTCACCCAACTGGATGGCATTCATGTCAGCAGCGCTCAACTCGCCATCGGGCATCGGCATCGCCTGCTCAAGCAGCAGCGTGGCAGCCGCTTCTGCAGCAGCCTGCTCGCGACCCAGCAAGTGCTTGACAGCCGGGCGCACCACCATCATCAGGAACAACACAAACACCAGACCGATCACGCCGCTCTTGATCTGGTTCATGAGGACTTCGTCCTTGTACCAAACCACGCTGATGTCAAACACGGGCTCGGCTTCAAAGCGCGCCGGGATCACCGTCACCACGTCACCGCGGGCCTGGTTGAAGCCGACCACACTGCGCACCAAGCTTTGCATGCGTTCCATCTCTTCAGGCGTGAACGGGTTGGCTTTGGCTTCAGGCGTTTCGCCCTTGTCATTCTTCGGCTGTGGCGTTGGCAGGCGTTCATTGATCACCACCGCCACGCTCAGGCGCTCCACCGTACCGGTGGCGCTTTTGACATGGCGCACCGAACGGTCCAACTCATAGTTGCGGGTGCTGCGGTTCGTCAGCATGCTCTTGTCTTCGGTCCCTGCCGGTGTCGCTGCTGCAGCGGCAGCATTGGGTGCTGCGGCCGGTGCGGCCGGCGGTGTGTTGGACAAAGCACCCGGAATGCCGGAAGCGTCTTTGCTCGAATTCCGGTCTTCGCTCAGCACTTCAGAGCGGGTCTTCGGTCCTTTGTCGCGGGTGTCAAAATCTTCTGTGGTGACCTCTGTCTGGCTGAAGTCAAGCGACAGGTTCACCTGCGAGCGGACATTGGCTTCGCCGGCAATCGGCATCAGGATCTGGTTCACGCGCTGGCGGTAAACCTCCTCCATTTTTTGCTTGTGTTGGGTTTGTGCGGCCGTCAGCCCGAGCGCTGAGTCGGTCGCCGAATCGGTGATGAGCTTGCCCAAGTTGTCCACCACCGCCACGTTGTCGGGGGTCAGCAGCGGCACGCTGGAGGCCACCAAATGCACCACCGCCTGCACCTGTGAGGGCGTCATCATCCTGCCAGGTTGTGGCGTCACCACGACAGACGCTTTGGGTGGCGTGCGGTCGCGTACAAAGGCCGACTGCTTGGCCAAGGCTAGGTGAACCCGTGCCGATGCAATCGAATCTATCTGCAAAATACTGCGCACCAGTTCTTGCTCAATCGCTGCGGTGTAGCGCACCTGTTCCATGAACTGGCTGGTCGTCATCGACGACTGGTCCTTCAAAGAATCCAGGCCGCTTTGGCCGGTTTTTGGCAAGCCTTTGGAGGCCAGAAAAATACGCGCTTCGTGGTAACGCTTCGACGGCACCGTGATCTGTCCGTTGGTGGTGTCCAGAATCGGATTGAAGGCGGCTGTTTTCAGCGCGTCAAAAGCAAGTTGTTGGTCGCCGTCGGTCATGCCCGCCACGATCGGTCTGTAAGTCGGCGCATTCACGGCCGTGTACACCGCCACAAAGAGCAACAACATGATGGCCAGCAGCATGAAAGGCAACGCCTTTTTCATCATCGGCTGGTCCATCGTCTGTTTGACGAGGGCGAAGGGGCCCGAACCGGTGGTCACCATCGCGCCGCCACCTGCGTTGCCGTTGCTGTTTAAATTGCTGCTGAAGCCATCCGACGGGTTGGCGCGCAAGCTACCGCCGCTGGCAAGTGCTGGCATCGCGCCTGTAGCTGCGCCCGCGCCAAAGGCGTTGGGTGACAGAGTAGTTGAGCTGGTGGCCATGGTCAGTGTCTTTCAGGCAGGTCTTAAACCGGCATGTTCATGATGTCTTCATACGCCTTGAGCACCTTGTTGCGCACCTGCAAGGTGGCCTCAAAGGACAGCGATGACTTCTGCATGCCCAGCACAACGTCGGTCAGAGGGATGTCTTCCCCACGCTCATAAGCCTCGGTCATGGCGCGCGAGTTTTGCTGCGTCGCATTGACCTGGTTGAACATCTGCCTAACAGCGTCAGAAAATCCGGTCTTTTCAGGGGCGTCAGTGCTCAGGCCCTGAATGCCGCCGGCGGCTTGGCTCTGGTGGGTACGCAGTGTTTGCAACATCGACTGAATGTTGGCGCTGGAAGTGGCTTTTTCGATCATTGGGTGTCCCTTGCTTTGTCTATGGGGTCAGTCGACCGTGCTCATGAGCGCTTGGCCCTTGAGCTTGGCCAGCTTGTAGCGCAGCGTGCGCGGGCTGATGCCCAACTTGCGGGCAGCTTCCATGCGGCTGAACGTGGACTGGATAGCGGCCATGATCAGCTGTTGTTCGTTGGACTTGACGGCGTCTTGCAAGCTGGCGCCGTCTGCGGCAGGCGCCGTGGCCAGCATGGCTTCCGCACTCCAAGACGCGTCGGTCTTGAGAAACTCAGGCACCGGTGCAGCGTAAAAAACTTCGGCACTTTGCATCACTGGCCCGGCGGGGACCACCGGCATCAAAGAAGATGCCACCGGATGCACCTGAGAGGAATAAGGCAAGGCATCGTCAAACATCAGGTGCGCAGGGGTGATCACGTCATCGGTGCACAGCACCAAGGCACGCAGCACCACGTTTTCAAGTTCGCGCACATTGCCTGGCCAGGCATAGGCTTGGAGGCAGGCTTGGGCCTGCGTGTTGATGCTCAAGCCACGGTTGTTGTTGGCGTGACGGGCCAGCAAGCGCGCCACCAGCGGCAAAATATCGCCCGGGCGTTCGCGCAGAGGCGGCACGCGCAGCTTGAAAGTGCTGATGCGGAAGTACAGGTCTTCACGGAACTCGCGCGCCGCAATGGCAACGCGCAAATCTTTGTTGGTCGCAACGACCAGTCGCACATCAAGGTCAATCGGCCGATCGCCGCCAAGCCGTACCACTTGCCGCTCTTGCAAAATGCGCAACAACTTGGCCTGCAGATGAATCGGCATCTCGCCAATCTCGTCCAGAAAAAGCGTACCGCCTTGGGCCTGCTCAAACATGCCGTGATGTTCTTTATGGGCCCCGGTGAAAGCGCCCTTCTCATGGCCAAACAGCATGTCTTCTATCAGGTGCTCGGGCAATGCCGCGCAGTTGAGCGCCACAAACGGACCCCGCGCACGCGCTGAAGACTCATGCAGCACACGCGCCAAGACTTCTTTACCGGCACCTGTAGGGCCTTCGATCAAGGCCGTCACATTGGCCATGGCCACACGCTGGGCCAGCGCAAACAAATGCTGGCTGGCCGGGTCCACGTAGACCACACTGCGCGGCGGTCGCGTCACCTTATGCACCGGTCGTACTGTTGACTGAGACGCTTCACGCAACGCCAGCACGGTCTGCCAAGCTTCCACAGAGCAATCATCTGCGGGCAATACATGCAGCGCACCTTGACGCATCGCGGCAACCACCAACTCCAAGTGCCGACGATCGACACGACAAACGATAGGCAACTCAAACCCAAGTGTCACCGTCAGTGCCTGCAACTCCTGCAGCAAGTCGATGGTGTCCCCGAGGCGAACCACCAGCAGGTCGGCAGAAGCCAACTTGGCCTGGAGTTCTTCAAGTGTGGAGACGGGATGAACCGTCAGCCCGCCTGCGGCCAGTTGCGCCTGCACGGCATCCGCCAGCGGTTGGAACGGGTCCAACCACAGGGCTTGTTGCGCGATCAAGGAATGACTCATTGCGTTCTTTGCCTCAAAACAGAATATGTGTCTGTTGAGCAAAGGTCGTGCCACCTTTTATTGAGTACTTAACTACTCAATCCCCAGGGCATCTACACGCTAACCCGCCGTTAGCGACGTAATTCCGACACCTGTTGAGATGGTTTCACGGGGGCTGTCGGTTTGGCAGCGAAGCCTTCACAGGGTTTCCCGTCAATTCGCATCACTTCCATCGCTGGGATGATGCGAGACTTGAAACCCATCAAACGACAGAGATACGGGAGCTTCGGATCCCAGCTGACCGCGAAGTGCTGACACTTCCAGCAGTCAGGGCGATCTTTCACCGCAGGTGTATTGCCACTCAAGATGCTTACTGCAGAAGCTTGAGGACAGACTGTTGGTCCGTGTTGGCCTGGGCCAAAACGGCAGTGGCAGCCTGTTTCATGATCGACGTGCGCGACAGCTCAGAGCTGGCTGCTGCGTAGTCGGCGTCTTCAATCTGGCTGCGTGAGGCTTCGGAGTTCATCGCCACGTTGGTCAGATTGTCAATGACATATTGCAGACGGTTCATGACCGCGCCCATCGTGGCTCTCGTTCCGTTGACCTTGTCCATGGCAGCGTCAAGCTTGGCCAGCACAGATTTGGCAGACTCAGGGTCTTTGAGGTGAACGCTAGGCGTTAGTTGGCCAGAATCGCCCGTGATGGCACCCGTGATGGGGCCGTCCTTGCCGAAATCCGACAGGTCAATGGTGATCGTTTGGTTAGCGCTGGCGCCCACATGAAAGCTCAGGCGGCCAGTGCGCGGTGGGGTCATCTTGCTGTCAGCGGCATTGACGTCGCCGCCAAACGTGCCGGCCTGAAAACCCAAGGTAGCGAAGTCACCGACAGCGGCTTTGAAGCCATTGACACCGGCCTCGACCGTGAAAGTCTTGCTGACGTAAGGCGGTGGCGCTCCATTGCTCGGTGCCGCACCGGGAGGCGGTTGTTTAGGTGCAGGGTCGGCAATCAACGAGACTGAGCCGTAAAGCGTGGTGGCGCCGGTGTACGTCACAGACGTCGCGTTGGTACTGTCGAACTTGACACCTGGGGCATCAACAGAAGCGCTGATGCCGAGGCCAAATTCCGCTGGATCGGTGGCGGTCCAGATCGACAAGTTGCGACCGTCTTCCGTTGTCAGCGTGATACCGCCCGTGCCATTGTCTACAGCCGTGACACCATGCTGACCACGGGAGCTGGTGATGGCATTGACCACCTTGGCCAGGCGTGCAGACTCTGCTTCACCTGCGACTAAGCTCACCTGAACGTTCACGCCATTGATAAAGAGTGAGGTGGTTCCACCCACAACTTCAGTGGTGAAGCCGCCGCTGGTTGATACTGAATTGGCCTTGGCGGTCACGCCAGTGTCCGCATGGTGTGAGTTGATGGCGGCGGCAATCGCGATGCCGCTGGCACTGGCCGAACTGGTCAGTGAGGTGGCGTTGCTGTGCAGGTCGTCCGAAGCCAAGGTGGCGCGAATCGCTACACCGTTGATGACCAGATCACCGGCACCCAAAACTTTGATGTCAGCAGCTGAGCTCACCACAGGGCGAACACCGGTGTTGATGACGGCCTGGTTGTTGCTGTAGCTCGCTGGCTTCAGACCGGCACGCGTCCAGTCACCAGTCGACAAGCTGGTGACGACCAGTGGCCCTTCGACCGAGGTCTCCAGCGAATAGCTGCCAATCTGCAGTCCCTCTTTCAGGCCGGTACTCGACTCAAAGACGGCGGTGCTGGAAGGTGAGTTGAAAGCCACTTCGATGTTGCGGCCGTCTTTCGACTCTAGGCGCACGCCCTGGTTGTCGTTGTTGCTGTTGATGGCGACCACACCGGTCAAGTCACTGATAGCGTTGATAGCGTCAACAGCTGCAGCACGCGACTCACGGGTGTTGTTGAGCAATGTATTGATGGGCGCGGATGTGAAGCCGTTGATCGTGACAGTGCCCGAGACCGCCGGCAAGCCGGTGCCCATGGCACTGCCGGTCATCACGTTGGTGTTGACGATCGCGGCGACTTTGGTGTCGGAAAAATTCTGGTTGATGGTCGCCGCCCGAGCAATGGCGCTGGCAGCGGCCGAGCCGGTAGGCGATTTACCGTTGTCGCTGGCGGCATACGACACCCCAATGGTCACGCCATTGATGATCACGTCGTTGGCGGCCATGGCGGCAACTGGGGTGAAAGTACGTGCGACCGAGAAACTCAAAGTGTCTCCAGAGTTACCTGCAGTGGTGCTCAGCACAAGACTACCGGTGCCGTTTGTCAGTGGAGATGATGCGAACGTGACTTTGTTGCCGGAGGCAAGACCTGTGAACGTATTTTTGGTTCCGTCTGACAGTGTCATGACGGCCGTGGCGTCACGATCCGCGGAAGATGCACTCATCGTGTTGGTTGTAACCCCTAAGGCCTTCGCTGTGAATGTAACAACCCCAGAAGCGTTAGCCCCGGTAGCGGTAGCCCAGTTAGCGCTCAAAGCGCCAGAATAGGTGCCGGAACTCGTGGCAGGGCCGGTTGTGGCGTTAGCGGCAATGTTCACAAATGCAGCACCCACCTCAGTAGCCGTCATGGCGGCTGTCGCCTTAAAGGTCAAACCGTCAACCGTGACTGATTTACCTGCCTCCAGTGCTGGAAGCGTGACGGCAAGAGTCGAGTAGGTCGGCGAAGTATTAGTTGTCAAACTCACCGTAAGAGCCGTGGCGGATGGCACAGTGACAACCACTGAGCCCGCCTTAGCCACCGTACCGGACGCTATTGATGCAGTACCGGAGGTGGCCGTGACAGCACTAGCCGCATAAGTCAGTGAGGAACTGAAAGTCCCCGCAGAAGTCGCCTTGTAAACCGGACGCTCACCAACGCGCTCGCCGCTGGTGCCGTTCAACACGGGGAAACCGTTCCACTCGGTGGTGTCAGCAATCCGCACAATTTCTTGCTTGAGTTGCTGGAACTCAGAGTCAAGATAACCGCGCTGCTCAACTGAGTTGGTGTTGTTGATCGACTGAATAGACAGTTCGCGCATACGCTGCAGCATGTCGGTGATCGCGTTCGTGGCCCCCTCTGCCGTTTGAACCAGCGAAATCGCATCGCCTGCATTGCGCACGGCTTGGTTCAGACTGCGAATTTGCTGCGTCATACGGGTAGCAATGGCCATACCTGCAGCATCATCTTTCGCTGAGTTGATGCGCTTACCGGTGGACAGCTGTTGCATGGCAATCGCGCTGGCACGGTCGGTCATTTTGAGCGCTGACTGGGTGTACAGCGCTTTAACGTTGGTATTGATCACGGACATGTTTTTCTCCTGAATCAGTCGGCATTTTTGCCACTATGGCAATCACTTAAGCATGAACAATGCCAACCCACTACACCTTGCGAAAGCGGCCAACCTTGGGCGCAAAACGGCAGTTCATTGCCGCTCACTGCCACTGTTTGCCGCCTTGCATGGCACAGATCATTAGCTGTGAAGGCCTGTCGCAGGCATGGCCATCAGGTGCTCACCCATGACCTCACGCTCTTGCAAAAGGTCGGCGTCTTCGGGCCAGAAGGCCAAGCCCTGCTCCACCACCTGGATGGCTTCAGCCGGGTCCAGGTTGCAGTACAGCGCACGGGCCAGCATGCGGTAAGTCATGGGCTGGGTGCGGTCTTGTTGCACTTCGCGCAAGTCAGACAGCAGCTCAATCGCCAGGGACCAGTCTTGGCGTGTCATGGCCAGCAAACCGCCCATGGCCAAAATGTCTTCGCTGAGGGGGTAGAGGGCAATGCCAGCATCGGCCAGTGCCTGCGCCAAGTCGTTCTGCTCTTCGGACATCAGCCACTGAATGCCAAGGCGAATGTCGCTAGGCGAAAAGCGTGACACGTCTTTGAAAGACTGTGATTGACCAGCAGCGGCTTGCTGGACGATGAGTTGAAATTCTGGGTTCATAAATCACTCCTGGCGGGTTACGGGTGAATGTCGACGAGTCGACAGCACACGGATGTGTGCAGCATTCCCTAACCCTACTCAGCAAAAGTGATGCCAGCCCGTTTAAGCCCTGAAACGGCAAGAAAGCGGCAAAGCGTGACCGCTTAAAGTGGCTGGCAGAGTTCGTCCCTGTCCATCTCTGCAAAGACATCTGATGCGGGCCTGAACTTGCCTTGCTCTATTTCACGGTTGCCGAGAACTAAAAGCGCCAAGAGGGCAAGCGTTGCCTCATGCTCTTTATTGAAGTGGAATTCATTCATGGCACATAAAGCTGAACCGGCAACCACCGTTGGTACATCTTGAAATCACCGTCCAAGGTAAAAATAGGCAATCGGTGAAGTATGGAAACAGCGCAGATCAGAAAATCTGTGTTTGATCCCTGAACCCCGTTGGCGCGACAGCTGTTGAAAGCTTGGGCTGCTGACTCATAGATTTCTCGCGACAGCAGCACATCTTCAAAAGCACCTAGACTATCGCGCACAAGCTCAAACTGACTTTTTGTTTTGATGCCCGATAGCAGCTCTTGACGGATGGCCCCGATCATCATGGCCCGACCATCACGGACCAAGTCGCCCAGCGCACTCACTGTCGCCCGTTGCTCCGGGCTCAATGGATGGTTGGCAGGACGGCGCAGCGCCAAAGACCAAACTGAAGTATCAACAAGAACTTTCAAAGCTCAGCTGACGGCTTGCGAGTCACCGCCCGCTGCTTTAGAGCGTCAAAGTCTTCTGCATAGTCCACGGTGCCAAACAAATCAAGCAGTTTGAGTTGCTTGCGCCGCTGAACGTATTCCAGCAAGGCTTGTGTCACCACGTCTTTTTTGGTCCGTAGCCCGCCCAGCTGGCGAGCTTCTTCAATCAAACCATCATCTAACGCTAAATTGGTCGCCATGTGTGAACTCCTACACAAATTAATGTGCAAGTATAGGGCAAGCCACCCACTTCCCTACGTACAGCTAAAGTCGGCTAGCCAAGCAATTTGACCAAGGTGCTGGGCCTTGGCAAAGTAACGACGGTCAGCTGTGACCAGCACCGCGCCAGGAATGGACAGTGCCACTGCGTGGTAAAGCGTGTCAAACAGGTGATGGTCAAGTTGGCGAGCCAGTTCAATGGCTCGGGCGTAGGCCACAGTGGGCGCGGCCCACGTGATGTTGAGTTGAGCTAAGTTATCAATATGCTGCTCTGCCTGATCTGGCTGTAGGCGTGACACCACGGCAGCCACTTCCGCCAAAAAATGGGGTGGCTGATAAAAGTCCAGCGTTCCGCATGTGCTGGCTTTCAGAATCTCAAGTGCAGGCTCGATATCATCTTCACGCAGTGCCCAGTCGCCCTTAACAAACCATTTGACGGCCACGCTGGCATCGACAACACAAATCATGGACGACCATCTTCGCGAGCCGCCCTGAATTCAGCTTCAGAAAAACGAGGGGCATTCATGCGATTGGCCAAAATGCGGTCTACGGCGCTGCAATGCTGCTTGCGGCGTTGTTCGCGCTCCACGGCATCGCGCATCAATTCTGCAATCACGGCGCTTTTGTTCTGGCCTTCAAAGACCGTGTTGAAGGCATTTTTGATGTCTTCAGGAACGCTGAAATTGACGGTAGACATAGCGGCTCCTTAGTTGTTGAAAATTTCAACAACATTGTGATGCGTCAAGCTGGATCCGTCAAATTAAATATTCCCCTTCTGCAGGCAGACAGACTTTATGAATTGGGGGAATGCCAGTCAGTGATGGATGACATGGTGGTGTTGGCGCAGTTTGAGATTTAAGCGGCGCAATTTTGGCGCAGTTCGACAAACTGCGCCAGTCTTAACGAAGAAAATGGATCTAGACAGCCAGCCATGCCGAAGCGGATCGCCATGTCTTCGTGGTTTCCTTGGACGGCAAAAACCAAGGCTTGATAAGCCACTGGCGTAATGGCTTGGCTTAGAAAGGCCGCCCAGCATGGCGTGGTACTTTTCCTCTTGAATACGGCGATTGGTTGCTTCTTGGATCGCGACAAAGGCGGTAGGTGAGCTTGCTTATTGGAGAAAGTACGGCATTGCCGTATAATCGAAGCCATGCACACAGTGTCCGAAACCGAGATTTTTCAAAAGTATGCGGAGGCCGTGTGGTCTGAGGCTGAGCGCACCGAGTTCATCAACTGGATCGCCGCCAACCCGCTGGCTGGCGATGTCGTGCCCGGCTCCAACAGTTGCCGCAAGGTGCGCTGGAGTCGTGCCGGTATGGGTAAGCGTGGCGGTGTGAGGGTGATTTATTTCAACGAGTTTGAGGGGCGCATCTGGTTGCTTATCGTTTACGCGAAAGCCAAATACGACAACTTGCCAGCTGAATTTTTGGCACAACTTAAAGACGAGGTGGAGCATGGTTAAAGCGATCGACAAAGACATGGCGCAATTCCAAGACGACTTGCTAGCGTCTGTGCGGCAAATGAAGGCTGGCAAGGCAGCGCGCACGACAACCGTAACTTTAACGCCAGCCGCTGAGGCGAGGGCCAAGGTAGGCGTGTCGCAGTCTGAATTCGCGACATTGCTTGGCGTTTCGGTTCGCACCTTGCAAGACTGGGAACAAGGTAGGCGCGAGCCATCAGGTGCTGCCAAAACGCTGCTCCGCATTGCGGCGCAAACACCTGAAGCGATCAGGCTTGTGGCCTAACTTTAAGCCGATAACAATTATGGCAACAAAGTACAGAGCGAAAAAGGAACCGCTATCGCCCTGCCCC
>CANCLK010000008.1 GCA_947378785.1 Comamonadaceae bacterium | reverse complement strand
TGACTAACTTTTAATGCCATCATCGTTAAACCGCCATGGCCGCACCGTTTAGGCTTAAATCTTGCTTACGTTTGGTGCGTTTCTACAGAGGTAGACCAAAATGCACCAAAACAAAACAATTTACAAGGAACCCACCCCATGGAAGCACTCAAACAGGGCTCGGATGCACTGTTCATCTTGCTGGGCGGCATCATGGTGCTTGCCATGCACGCCGGCTTTGCTTTTCTCGAGCTCGGAACAGTTCGCAAAAAAAATCAGGTCAACGCCTTGGTGAAAATTCTGGTCGACTTCTCGATTTCGACCGTTGTGTATTTCGTTATCGGCTACAGCGTGGCTTACGGTACGCACTTTTTTGTAGGTGCGGAGCAGTTGGCGGCCAAGAACGGCTACGAACTGGTCCGGTTCTTCTTTTTGCTGACGTTTGCAGCCGCCATTCCGGCCATCATTTCTGGCGGGATTGCAGAAAGAGCGCGTTTTTATCCGCAACTCATTGCCACCGCCGTGATTGTGGGTCTTATTTATCCTTTTTTCGAAGGCATTGTGTGGAACAACCATTTCGGCGTGCAGGCGTGGATCAAGGCCCTGACGGGCGAAGAATTCCACGATTTTGCCGGCTCTGTGGTGGTCCATGCCATGGGCGGCTGGCTGGCTTTGCCAGCGGTCATTTTGCTAGGCGCACGCAGCAATCGTTATCGCAAGGACGGCGCAGTCTCGGCGCATCCCCCTTCCAACATTCCATTTCTGGCTCTGGGCGCTTGGATTCTGACCGTCGGCTGGTTTGGCTTCAACGTCATGAGCGCACAGACGATCGACAAAATCTCAGGTCTGGTCGCGGTCAACTCCTTGATGGCCATGGTCGGCGGCACACTGGCAGCGTTGGCACTGGGTAAGAATGACCCCGGTTTTGTTCATAACGGCCCACTCGCCGGCTTAGTGGCTGTTTGCGCCGGATCGGATCTTATGCATCCACTGGGCGCGCTAGTGGTCGGCGCCGTCGCGGGCGCTATGTTTGTCGTCATGTTCATGTTGACGCAAAATAAATGGAAGATTGATGATGTCCTCGGTGTCTGGCCGTTGCACGGTCTATGCGGCGCATGGGGAGGCGTCGCCGCCGGCATCTTCGGCCTTAAAGAAATGGGGGGTCTGGGCGGTGTTACCTTTGGCGCACAAATTATTGGCACGGTGATGGGCGTGACATGGGCGCTCGTTTGCGGGTTTGCCGTTTATGGCTTGATCAAAGCTGTGACGGGGCTGCGCCTGAGCCAAGAAGAAGAATTTGAAGGCGCAGATCTTTCCATCCACCGCACAGGCTCAACGCCAGAACGGGAAGTCAACTGGTAGGCAGATCAACGCGTGGCTAAAAAGATCGCCTTGACCGCGCCCTTCAAAACTGATGCCACTAGGCTGCTTGGAGGCCCCACTGTTTGCTTAATTAAAAAATATCTTTTATTTCCACAAACTGGCGCATAATGCGCGGGTGTGGATGAAATCATCCGCATTAGTTAGGTGATCGGTCAGTTTCGCGCGCTACAGCGGTATGTTTGAAGATTTGTTGTGCTTTCGGGACCCCATCGCTTTTGTTATTGTGTTTTAGAGGAGTCCCTCAATGGGCAACAAACTATACGTAGGCAACCTGCCTTACTCAGTGCGCGACGAAGATCTGCAACAGTCTTTTGGTCAATTCGGCGCTGTCACCAGCGCTAAAGTCATGATGGAACGCGACACCGGTCGCTCCAAAGGCTTTGGCTTTGTCGAAATGGGCAGCGATGCGGAAGCTCAAGCAGCCATTAACGGCATGAACGGTCAGCCTCTGGGCGGCCGTAGCGTCGTTGTTAATGAAGCTCGTCCAATGGAAGCCCGCCCACCACGTACCGGTGGCGGCTTCGGCGGCGGCGGCGGCGGTGGTGGCGGCTACGGCGGTGGTGGTGGTGGCGGCCGTTCAGGTGGCGGCTACGGCGGCGGCTCTGACGGCGGTGGCCGTTCAGGCGGCGGCGGCTACGGTGGTGGCGGCGGCGGTGGACGCGGCGGCTACTAAGCCCTCATACCCCTGCAGTTGGCTCACGCCGACGTCTTCAGTTAAAAGCTGAAGACCTGCTCAAAAAGGCTTCGAGACTTCGGTTTTGAAGCCTTTTTCCATTTCTGACATTCAAAACCATGCGGCGAACATCGGTGACACATAGCGGGTCAGAAGAGTTTATCGAGGTGGCTTGAGTAGCGTGGAACCAACACCAGCCCTAGGCATCAACAAGCCTCTGACGCGACCTTTAAGGTTTGCCACCTGATCGAGGTTGTCATAGGCGAAAGTATCACCACTGAACACGTCTGAGCCTCGCGTTAGCACCACGGGAAGATGCGATTTGACCCGGTCTTCGTTCACGAAAACATGCAGGAACTCGCCCGTGTATTCCAAACGCGGCAACCAGCTGCCATCGGCGGTTTGCATCGGTTCGCGAACCACGACCGCGTTACCCATAAGCTGTACTTCTGAGCCGGCATCATTGCTCAGGGCACGATTTGCGGTGGCCGTCGTTAAACGACCGTCCGGACCGGTGGAACGCATCCGCGCTTGATCAATTTCCAGTGTTTCCGTGTCCTGAAAGTGACGCGCCTCAGTCCCAAATATTTCCGTTTTTAAACGTCCGTTGTCATCGAACGTCTTAACGGTGGCTAGACGCATGAAATAGTCAATCTCATGGTTCACAGGGCGCGCAGCCTCGGCCTCATACCCTACAGGCGTGTTACGCACTAACCAGTAAGTGCCCACCGCCAGCAAGCCCATCATCACCAATGGCAAGTACAGCGACAGTCGCTCCCAGAGGCCTGCCATGGATTGCCCGCCGGCCATCAGGACGCGCAGAGTACGGCCCGCAGTTGTCCGAGCGGTCATGCGCCGTAGTCTGCC
The DNA here is from genome assembly GCA_947378785.1 of Comamonadaceae bacterium. GTDB lineage: Bacteria > Pseudomonadota > Gammaproteobacteria > Burkholderiales > Burkholderiaceae_C > Polaromonas. Next base: position 61,361 of record CANCLK010000008.1, on the reverse strand, counting down.
AATAACGCAGAATAACGGCCGCTAGCGACCAGCAACAAATCACACAACTCACGCGCTGCGCCATGACCGCCCGTGGTTTGAGTGATGTGATGCGCCACCGCTTTGACTTCAGTGTGCGCATTGGCTGGGGCACAGCTAAAAGCGGCCCGACGCATCACCGGCAGGTCAGGCCAATCATCGCCCATGGCGGCAGACTCAGACCAATCACAGCCCAGCGTTTTGAGCGTTAGTTCCGCTGCCGGGCGTTTGTCTTCCGTACCAAAGTGCGCATGGATGATGCCCAGCGCTTGCAACCGGGCCCGCAACACCACGCTGTCCCGGCCCGTGATAACGACCGGCGTGATGCCCGCTTTTTGTAGCAACTTGAGGCCCTGACCATCCAGCGTGCTGAAGCGTTTGATGGTTTCGCCGGCAGCGTAGAGCTGGCCGGGCGTTTCTGTGATTTGCTGCTGGCCGTACTCGCTGAAATACAGACCACCGTCAGTGAGAACGCCGTCGACATCAAAAAACGCCACTTTGACGCCCTGCGCACGCAGCAGCAGTTCGGGTGCGAAGTTGAGTGCGGGGCGCAAGGCAGAAAGACTGGACAGCGTCATCAAATCACCTTCGCCCGCATCAGGTCATTGGTATTCAGCGCACCGCACAAACGCCCGGTTTCGTCGACCACCAGCACACTGGTGATCTGGTGCTGTTCCATCAGGGTAACCGCTTCTACCGCGAGAGCGCTGGAAACGAGGCTCCTCGGATTCGCATGCATCACGTCGGCCGCACACATGGCGCGCAGATCAGCGCCTTTTTCGATCAGTCTCCGCAAGTCGCCATCGGTGAAAATGCCCAGCACCCGCTGCTGCGCATCCACCACGGCCGAAACGCCCAAGCCCTTGGCGCTCATCTCACGCATGAGTTCACTGAGGCTGACGTCAGGCCGCACCGAGGGCACCGCATCTCCGCTGCGCATGACGTCGGCCACATGCGTGAGCAACTTGCGGCCCAACGAGCCGCCAGGGTGTGACCGCGCAAAGTCTTCAGGCTTGAAGCCGCGGGCGTCAAGCAGCGCCACGGCAAGGGCATCCCCCATGGCCAACTGAGCCGTGGTGCTGGCGGTCGGCGCTAAATTGAGGGGACAAGCTTCTTGCGAAACACTGCTGTCGAGCACCACATCGGCGTGCCGTGCCAACGCCGACTGCGGACCGCCGGTGAGAGCGATCACACGCACCTGCAAGCGCCGGAGGGTTGGCAAGATCACCGTGAGCTCTTCACTTTCGCCGCTGTTGGAAATGGCCAGCACAACGTCGGTGGCGGTAATCATGCCGAGATCGCCGTGACTGGCTTCACCGGGATGCACAAACATAGCAGGTGTGCCGGTAGACGCCAGCGTGGCCGCGATCTTGCGCCCAATATGACCGCTCTTGCCCATTCCCATCACCACCACGCGACCGGTACATTGCAAAACCACCTCAACGGCAGCGGCAAACTCCGGACCAACGCGCGCAGCCATATGCAGCACCGCCGCCGCCTCTATCTCAAACGTCTTGCGGGCCAAGGCCACGGCTTGTGCCGGATCAAAGCCGGTGCGGTCAAAGTTCATCTCTGTATTCTATCGAGACACCCTGCCGTCGACGAGTGGCAAACCGACAAGCCAAACGCCAGAATCTTTATCCTCACGCAGCTCCTGTTGGCGACACGTCCATCGGCTACTATTCTCAAATGACCGGGCTCGAACTCACGCTCTTTTATCTGCTGGCGGCCGTGCTCGGCGTTGTGGCGTGCCGCTCGCTCAAACTGCCCCCGATGTTGGGCTACTTGACTGCCGGTGTGATCATCGGCCCCAACGCCTTGGGTTTGGCGCAAGACGCGACGGGCGTTCGCCATTTGGGTGAATTTGGTGTGGTCTTTCTGATGTTCGTGATTGGGCTTGAGTTCAACCTGCCCAAACTGCGTTCCATGCGCCGCCATGTGTTTGGCTTAGGTCTGTACCAAGTCGTGTTGACCATGTTGCTGGTGATGGCCGGAGCCTTGCTACTTACAAGTGTTGCGCCTGTCTGGTGGCAGATGAATTGGCAAACGGCGCTGGCCTTGTCGGGCGCGGTGGCCATGAGCAGCACGGCGCTGGTCGTCAAGCTGTTGTCAGAGCGGCTCGAGTTGGAGTCTGAGCACGGCAAGCGCGTGATGGGCATCTTGCTATTTCAGGACTTGGCGGTGGTACCGCTACTGGTATTGATCCCGGCCTTGGGTTCTCCGCCCGAACAACTCTTTGGCGCGCTGGGTCTGGCCTTGCTGAAAGCCTCGGTGCTGGTCGGTCTACTGCTCATGGGCGGACAACGCGTCATGCGCTGGTGGCTGACGATCGTCGCCAGACGGAAAAGTGAAGAGCTGTTCGTTCTTAACTTGCTGCTGGTGACCTTGAGTCTGGCGTGGCTGACCGAAATGGCCGGGCTCAGCTTGGCGCTGGGCGCCTTCATTGCCGGCATGTTGATCTCGGAAACCGAATACAAGCATCAGGTAGAAACCGATATCAGGCCCTTTCATGACGTGTTGCTCGGCCTGTTTTTCATCAGCATCGGCATGATGCTCGACTGGCATGAAGTGATTGCCCACTGGCCTTTAGTCCTGATGCTGCTCATCCTTCCCGTGCTGCTCAAACTCGCACTGGTGACGCTGTTAGCGAAGGCACTTGGCGCAACGAACGGGGTCGCATTGCGCACCGGCTTATACATTGCTCAGGCAGGCGAATTCGGCTTTGTCTTGCTGACGCTGGCACAAGGCAACAGCCTCGTACCGGCCAATTTGCTCAACCCGATCCTCGCCGCCATGGTGTTGTCGATGCTGGCCACACCGTTCATCATCATGAGCAGCAACCGCATTGTCATGCGCCTGGTGAGCAGCGAATGGCTGCAACAGTCGCTGCAGATGACCAGCATTGCGCGCAAGGCCATCAATACCAGCCAACACATCATCATTTGCGGTTACGGTCGTTGCGGCCAGAACTTGGGCCGCATCCTTGATGCCGAAGGCATTCCCTACATTGCGCTTGATCTCGACCCAGACCGCGTCCGCAAGGCTGCAGCGGCGGGTAACTCCGTGGTCTTTGGCGATGCTGTTAGGCTGCAATCACTGATGGCTGCCGGCTTGGCACGCGCCAGCGCTGTGGTCGTCACTTACCTCAACACCGCCAGCGCCATCAAGGTCTTGGCCAATACTCGCGCGCACGCGCCGGCAGTTCCCGTGATCGTCCGCACGGTTGATGATGTCGACCTTGAAAAACTGCGCACAGCTGGCGCGACTGAAGTCGTGCCGGAGGCGATTGAAGGCAGCCTGATGCTGGCGAGCCATGCTTTGGCGCTGATCGGCGTGCCGATGCGACGGGTGATTCGCGTGGTGCAAGATCAGCGCGATGCTCGCTACAACCTGCTGCGCGGCTATTTTCATGGCGCGGACGATGACTCCGTCAACGAGCTGGAACAAGACCGCTTGTCGACCGTCACCCTGCCCCCGGCCATCAAAGCCGTGGGCACATCGCTGGGCGCCATGGCACTTTCGGCCGTGGGCGTCAAAGTGGTGACCCTGCGCCGTAGCAATGGCAGCACACTGCCGGTTTTGGATGACACGCGGTTAGAGGGTGGTGATACGCTGGTGTTGTCTGGCACGCCGGCTGCGTTGGCGCTCGCTGAAGAAAAATTGCTACGAGGGCGCACCACATGAAACGACGAACAGCTCTGGCCATCCTCGCCAGCGCTCACTGGCCCGCGGCACATTCACAAAGCGCCAAAGATATGCCAACCCTGCTGCGATCTGGCGCCTGCGTCTTTCTGATGCGGCATGCCGAGACCGATCCCGGTATTGGCGATCCGCCGAACTTTCAACTGAGCGATTGCAGCTCTCAGCGCAACTTGAGCGCAACCGGCCGCGAACAATCACGCCGTATTGGTCAATGGTTCAAAAGTCATCAACTGAAAGCCCGGGCGGTGCAATCCAGTGCTTGGTGCCGGTGTCGTGACACCGCTGAGCTGGCCTTCGGCTCCTACACGGTTTTGCCTGCGCTCAACTCGACCTTCAACAACGACAGTCTGCCAGAGCCACAGAGCCAAAGCCTGCGTACGCTGCTACATGCCATGCCCGCCGGTGAGTTTGAGGTGTGGGTGACACACCAAGTCAACATCACGGCGCTCACTGGCGAATTCACGGCCATGGGCGAAGCTCTGATCGTCCATGCCAACGGCGCGGTGCTGGCACGGACGACATTGTCATGATGTCTTACACAATGAACGCCCCCGTGTCTAATCCAAACCAAAACCCAACCCAGTCCGACGTCCTCACGCACCAAACGGTGAGCCAGTACCTGCGCAGCCACATACGCACGGTGCCGGATTGGCCAGCGCCTGGTGTGCAGTTTCGTGACATCACGCCACTGTTGCAAAATCCAAAAGTCTTCCGCGTGTTGATCGATGCTTTTGTTCACCGCTACATGGACCCGGCGCTACGGCCTGACGTCGTCGCAGGGCTTGATGCGCGCGGCTTTATTTTGGGCTCGGTGATTGCTTACGAACTCAACGTTGGCTTTGTGCCCATTCGAAAGAAGGGCAAACTGCCTTTCACCACGGTGCAAGAAACCTACGAGCTCGAATACGGCAGCGCCACCGTTGAATTGCACACAGATGCTGTGCGTGCCGGGCAAAAAGTGCTGCTGATTGACGATCTGATTGCCACCGGCGGCACCATGATGGCCGGTCGCAAACTGCTTGAACGACTGGGTGCCCACGTGATGGAGGGCGCGGCAATTGTCGACTTGCCCGAACTCGGTGGCTCCGACAAGCTGCGTGCGTCGGGGCTGCCTCTTTTTACTCTGATTCATTTTTCTGGCCATTAATTCTGGTCACCTCCACTTAACCATTTCAGGAGTCTGTTCATGTCACTTGCGGTTTTACCCCTTTCACCCGCCATCGTTGAAAAGCTCAAGACGATCTCCACCGCCACGCTCACGACCGTGTTACTTAAAAAGGGCTTGCGCAACGTCTGGCTGCGCGGCACCAAACCCTTGCGGGCCGATCAGCCGCGCACGGTGGGTCGCGCTTTCACCCTGCGCTTTGTACCGGCCCGCGAAGATCTGGCTACGCCGGAATCTTGGTCATCACCGATATCCACTCGAGCAGCCATCGAAGCCATGCCGCCTGGCTGTATTTGCGTGGTCGATGCCATGGGCGTGACCGACGCCGGCATTTTTGGTGACATTCTTTGTGCCCGCATGCAAAAGCGCGGTGTCGCTGGACTGGTCACTGATGGCGTTGTGCGCGATGTCGTCGGCGTTTTAGGCACCGGCTTGCCGGCCTGGTGCCAAGGCACGGCCGCACCCGCGTCCGTGACCGGCCTGACCTTTGTCAGCTGGCAAGAACCGATAGCTTGCGGTGGTGTGGCCGTGTTTCCGAACGACGTGATCGTGGCCGATGAGGATGGTGCTGTACTGATCCCGGCCAATTTGCTCGATGCCGTCCTTGAGCTGTCCGCTGAACAAGAGAATCTCGAGGCTTGGATCATGTCGGAGGTCAATGCGGGTGCGGCCCTGCCCGGCCTTTACCCCCCCAATGCAGAAAACAAAGCCCGCTATGAAGCCAGCAAAACAACAAACACTTGAAGCAAAATATCCACCATGAACACGCCTAAATTAACCGCTCAAGCCAGCGGCGTCTACGTCATTGCCCCAACGCCTTTTGAAGCCGATGGCCGCATTGACTTACTTTCCATCGACCGACTGGTTGATTTCTATGCACAAGTAGGCGTCACTGGCACCACGGTGCTGGGCCAGCTTGGCGAGGCGCCCAAACTCGCACAAGATGAAGCGCTGCAAGTGGCCAGACGTTTCATTCAGCGCTCCGTGACACCCACCATCGTTGGCGTGTCAGCGCCGGGCTTCGCAGCCATGCGTGCGTTGGCGCGTGAGGCCATGGATGCGGGTGCCGCTGGCGTGATGATCGCGCCCCCAAACACCTTGCGCACCGATGACCAAATCGTCGGCTATTACGAACAGGCTGTTGCCGCGATTGGCGACGATGTGCCTTTTGTGATCCAGGACTATCCGCTCACGTTCACCGTGGTCATGGCCCCCGGCGTGATTAAGCGCATCGTCAACAACCATGCCTCATGCTTGATGCTGAAACATGAGGACTGGCCCGGTTTGGAAAAGATTTCTACCCTGCGCGGGTGGCAGAAAAAAAATGAAATGCGTGAGATATCTATTCTTTGCGGCAATGGTGGGCTTTTTCTTGACTTTGAAGTCGAGCGTGGCGCCAACGGTGCGATGACGGGTTATTGCTTCCCTGACATGCTGGTTGATGTGGTTCGACTATCGGCCCAAGGGCAACGCGAAAAAGCACATGATTTGTTCGATGCGCACTTGCCGCTGATGCGCTATGAGCAGCAGCCGGGCGTTGGCCTAGCCGCGCGTAAATACATTTTGATGCGTCGTGGCCTGCTGTCATCAGACGCGCAGCGCAAACCCGCTGCGGCGATGTCTGCGACCGCAAAAACAGAAGTTGAGTATTTGCTCGCTCGGCTGGCTCGGCATGATCCGCGGGCCAATCTGCCCTGAAACTTGGGCTGAAAATGGATGCGTCAGCGGCTATTTGCCGATACAAAATTTTGAAAAGATTTCGCCCAACAAATCGTCTGGCGTGAACTCGCCCGTGATTTGGCTCAATGCGCGTTGGGCTTGCCGCAAGTCTTCTGCCAATAAGTCGAGCGCCGGTTGTTTTGCACTTAACTGCTCGTTTGCGCGCGTCAGTTGACTGGCCACTTCTTTCAAGGCTTGAACATGCCGTTCGCGAGCCATGTAGACGCCTTCCGGTGCTGATTGCCAGCCAACAACCTGCAGCAACTGCTGACGTAATGCCTGCAGACCATCGCCGGTCTTGGCAGAAATCACCACACTGGACGTCCCTTGGACGATCACCCCAGCAAGGACATCAGCAGGCGCTGAATCGGATTTGTTCCAAACGTCGATGACTGGCGTTGTCGGTGGCAACTTAGCTGCCAAGACTTTTTGTATCTCCTCGTCGCCGCGACGGTAGGCCGTCGCCACATCAGGCTCAGCCGGCGTGTTCTGACGCGTTAAATCGTGCAGGAACAAAACCGCATCGGCACTTTCGATTTCACCCCAAGCTCGAGCAATTCCGATTTTTTCAACCTCGTCTACATTGACAGAACGGCTGTCGCGCAGACCCGCCGTGTCGACCACATGCAGCGGTACCCCATCTATTTGAATGAGTTGTGAGACCTTGTCGCGTGTTGTGCCGGCTATCGGTGTCACGATAGCCAACTCCGCCCCGGCCAAGGCGTTAAGCAAAGAGCTTTTTCCGGCGTTAGGTTGCCCGGCAATCACCACTTTGATGCCTTCGCGCAAGATGGCGCCTTGCGTTGCGCGCTGCATGACATTGGCAAGCGTTGTTTGAAGGCGCTGCAGCTGACCACTGGCATCCGCCTGCTTCAAAAAGTCAATGTCCTCTTCCGGAAAATCCAGCGTGGCTTCAACCAGCATACGCAAATGCACCAACTTGCTGAGCAAAGCACCGACCTCGTTAGAGAATTCGCCGGTCAATGAACGGGCCGCTGAGCGAGCTGCAGTTTCGGTGCTGGCGTCTATCAAATCGGCAATCGCTTCGGCCTGCGCCAAATCAATCTTGTCGTTTAGAAAAGCCCGTTCGGAGAATTCACCAGGTTGGGCGACGCGCATGCCAGCAAGGCGTTGCAGGCCGGTTGTTGCATCTATTTCGGCCGCTGCCTGCAAACAACGCGCCAGCAACAATTGCAACACAACCGGGCCGCCATGCGCTTGTATCTCAAACACGTCTTCGCCTGTGAAAGAGTGCGGTGCCGGGAAAAAAAGTGCCAGCCCTTGATCAATCACCTGTCCATGTTCGTCCGCAAAAGGTAGGTAAGTTGCCTGTCGGGGCTGCACGCTTTTGCCACACAGTTTCTGAACGATCGGTGCAATTGTCTTGCCAGAAATTCTGAGCATCCCGACCGCGCCACGGCCAGGTGCGGTGGCAATTGCAATGATGGGATCTTGGTGTCGGGCCAGCATGGTGTGTTTCATCAAAAAGGGCCGCGAAGCGGCCCTTTTCTTATTTGAACTTCGGCAAGTTGAACTGCGGTGGAACACCCATTCTGGTGTTGATCATCCATTGCTGTGCAATCGACAAAATATTGTTGGTGATCCAGTACAACACCAAGCCGGCCGGGAAAAAGAAAAACATCACACTGAAAATCAGTGGCATGAACCACATCAACTTAGCTTGCATCGGATCTGGAGGCGTTGGATTCAACGCTGTTTGCAGCATCGTCGTCAACGTCATCACCACCGGCAAGATGAAATAAGGATCGGGCGCGGAGAGGTCTTGAATCCAGAGTATCCACGGCGCGTTGCGCATTTCAACACTCGACAACAGCACCCAATACAGAGCAATGAACACCGGGATCTGAATCATGATGGGGAAGCAGCCGCCCATTGGGTTGACCTTCTCCTCTTTGTAGATCCTCATCATCGCTTGCTGCATTTCCTGCGGCTTGTCTTTGAGACGCTCACGCATTTCAACAATTTTCGGATTGACCGCCTTCATCTTTGCCATGCTGGCGTAAGCCTTCGCATTGAGCCAGTAAAAAGCAATCTTCAACAACAACACCAAGGCCACAATTGACCAGCCCCAATTCTGAAGAAACTCGTGCAATCTGAAAAGCAACCAATACAAAGGCTTGGCCAAAATAGTCAGCCAGCCGTAGTCCTTGACCAATTCCAAGCCAGGTGCCAAGGCTTCTAGAATTTTTTCTTCCTGCGGACCAACATAAAATTTGGTGTCGATGATCTTGCTGGCACCTGGCGCAATGCTCTCCAATGGCGTGATCATGCCTGCCGCATAAAGGTTGTTGTCAACCTTTCGCAAGAACAGATCGCGCTGAAGGCCATCGGGCAAAAGCCAAACTGATGCAAAGTAATGCTGGACCATGGCAACATAGCCATTGGAGGCTTTTTTCTCAACATCAACCTTGTTGTTTTCAATATCCTTGAATTCGACCTTCTGATATTTCTTGGCTTCGGTGTAAATCGCCGGGCCGGTAAAGGTTGAATAGAACGAAGACTCTCCCGCTGGCTTGTTGCCATCGCGCACAAGTTGCAGGTACAGCTGCGGCGCCACCGGTTCTGCGCCGGTATTGATCATTTCGTGACGCACAGCGAGGTCATATTCACCACGCTTCACGGTGTATGTCTTCACGAGTTTGATGCCGCCAACGGTCGGTGACTCAAACTTGACCTCGAACTGATTCTTGCCTTCTTTCAGTGAGCGATCGCCGGGCAGCACGGCCATCACTGTTTTATGCGTTGGCAAATTCGTGCCCGTTGCACCAATCAGGCCGGACTGCGCCACATAAACGCGGCTATTGCTTTCGTCGAGCAACACAAAACCGCTTTTTTTATCCGCCATATCCGCGTATTTCGCAAACTCCGAACGCACCAAGGTTCCACCTTCGGTATCAAACGTCAGCGTCAGCACGTCGTTACTAACCACAAGACGTTCTTTTTTAGTGCCCGAATTGGCTTGGTCTGCCGGAAGCGTTGACATGCCGGGGACCGAAGACGCAGATGCAACGGGTGTCGTCGTGCTAGGCACTGCGGCCGACCCAGACACTGACGACGCAACCACCGGCGATTTGGTGCTTTGTGTGGCCGACGAAGGGAAGAAAGTTGGTTTTTGTCCGTTATGAACCTGCCATTGATCCCACAAAAGGACCATAGAAAAACCAAATATCACCCACAAAATGGTGCGCCGAATGTCGTTCATGACGGTTTCTTTTTAGAAGAGGATAAGGCCACGGGTGTAGCCAAGCGGGAAAGGAGGCTTCGTTTGCGCGTGTCTTTGTCAGCCGGACGACCAGCAAAAGACCAAGTCGAAGAGAAAAAACTAAATCGGGCGGCCACGGGATCAATTCCGCCTTCACACCATGGGTGACATCGAAAAAGTCGCCCCAACGTGAGATAAGTGCCAGCGGCAGCGCCGTGCTGCTCTAACGATTGCAAGGAATAAGCCGAGCAAGTGGGCTCAAAGCGACAACTCGAACCCAGTGATGGACTTAACAACAAGCGATAAGCCTTGACCAACGTGATCAATACCACTTTCGGCAAATTTTTCATCAAGAGCAGTGTTTTCAACGCTCTCTTCATGACTGTCGCGCGCCCTCTTGCATCAACGCCAACAACTCTGTGCGCACCGAATGCTTCAGATAGTCAGAGCTGGCGCTCAGATAAACTTTGCGTGAAAAATCACGCCGTAGTCGGACCACGAAAGCGGCTTGCCGTTGCTTCGGTGAAAAATCAGCACTCACGGTGTAGATCTGCCTTTTGATGGCGTTACGGGTAACTGCGCGTTTGGCCCAACGTTTGGGGACCATCGCACCAATCCATAGGTCAAGAACCGGGAAAAGCGGTAGTGACTTGAGGTCGCGGGCCGTTGCCATTACAACTTCAGATACGCCGCCCCCTGGAGTAACACGGTCACCACACGGGAGCCTTGCGCGATGCAATGCGAAGTGCTCACTACGGGCAACCGTCTCACCAGCCAGTACAGCTTGAAACTGGGCCCGGGTTTTAAGTCGCTGCAATGTCTGCGCCCGATGGCCTCAAGACCTGCCTGCGAATCAACAAACTTAGACGGCCAGGCGTTTACGGCCTTTGGCGCGGCGGGCGGCGATCACAGCGCGACCTCCGCGTGTTTTCATGCGGGTGAGAAAGCCGTGCGTGCGTGCGCGCTTAACTTTAGATGGCTGGTATGTGCGTTTCATGATCAATCCTACGGGCTAGAAATCTTTCCCCTTGCATGATTCTTGTGAGCTTGGTGGCAGCAAGATGCTGCCAGCGTTGCAAGGTCCGCCGGGCTTGCACGCCTGCGCGTGAAAACCCCCTGTGAATCAGGGAAACCGATGATTATGGCAAATTTATTCATTGCTGGCAACCGTTTGGGATCCGGTCTTTAGGCAAACCCTGAGGCTTTAAGCCTTGGTTGCTCTATTCTTAAACGATAAACCCGGGTCTGTCCTGAGGGTAAAACCGCATCATTCAGCTTGTGGATAACTGTCCGCTCAGACTACAATGATGGGTGCCAAAAAAAGACAATATCCACAAATCTCAACGCGATTTAACGCACCTTTGCACCCTCATCAAAGAAATCCATGAGTGAGGCCGTACGCCCCTTTTTAGGTCACGATTTGTGGCAAATTTGCGTTGATCATTTGGCGCAAGAGCTCCCTGAGCAACAGTTCAACACGTGGATTAAACCCTTGGTAGCCGATGTTGCACACGACCTGAGCAAAGTGACGATCCAAGTAGGCAACCGCTTCAAGCTTGACTGGGTTCGTGCCCAATATGCACCTCGAATTGTGGCACTTTTAGAAAAGGTTTCTGGCCAATCCGTTGTCCTTGAACTGGCGCTTGCGCAACGCGAAAATCTCGCAAAAACAAACGCCCTCCCTCAAAATTTCAAAGTTTTAGGTGCTGCCGAGCCGGCAGAATTAAGCAACTCAGAAGATCCAGCAGTCATTCCGTTCAAAAGTCGCCTGAACACTTCGTTGACGTTTGACTCCCTGATTGAAGGTACGGCGAACCGCATGGGCCGTGCCGCAGCCATGCATGTTGCCAGCAGCTTGGGCCAGCTTTACAACCCCTTGTTTATTTACGGTGGCGTTGGCCTTGGCAAGACGCACCTCGTCCATGCTATTGGCAACAAGTTGTTGGCAGACAATCCGGCGGCCAAAATTCTCTACATACACGCCGAGCAATTTGTCTCGGATGTTGTCAAAGCCTACCAGCGTAAAACCTTTGACGAATTCAAAGAACGCTACCACTCTTTAGATTTATTGTTGATCGATGACGTCCAGTTTTTTGCCAATAAAGATCGAACACAAGAAGAATTTTTTAATGCTTTTGAAGCGTTGTTAACCAAAAAATCACATATTGTGATGACCAGCGACACTTATCCCAAGGGTTTGACGGACATTCACGAGCGGCTCGTGTCTCGTTTTGACTCTGGGCTCACGGTGGCCATTGAGCCACCTGAACTAGAAATGCGCGTCGCTATCTTGATTCGTAAGGCCGAAGCCGAAGGCACTGTTATGCCGGAAGAAGTCGCTTTTTTTGTCGCTAAAAATGTGCGCTCAAATGTACGTGAACTTGAAGGCGCTTTGCGCAAAATTCTGGCCTATTCTCGTTTTAACCAGAAGGACATTTCGATTCAACTGGCGCGTGAAGCCTTGCGGGATTTATTGTCAATTCAAAATCGACAAATTTCAGTTGAAAATATCCAAAAAACAGTTGCTGACTATTACAAGATCAAAGTCGCCGACATGTACTCTAAAAAAAGGCCAGCAAGCATTGCCAGGCCAAGACAAATTGCCATGTATCTGGCCAAAGAGCTGACACAAAAAAGCTTGCCCGAAATCGGTGAGTTGTTTGGTGGTCGGGATCACACGACCGTGTTGCATGCGGTCCGAAAAATGTCTGCTGAACGCCAACAAATGACGGAACTTAACCAACAATTACACGTTTTGGAACAAACACTTAAAGGCTGACGCAAGCTCTTTCGCTAGGCCTCTGACTTGCAGTAAAAAGCTGGGGATAATTGACTAACAACTCATAAGTTATCCACAGGAAAATTCGTTTTTATCAAGTTGTTCATTTTTTAGAGCTGCATCAACAGGGCTCTCCTCACAAACTTAAACAGTCTGCAAGTAGTTGATAAAAAAGGGGAAAATGACGATGTACACAGAGACGAGCGCCCTTTACTACTACTACTAATTTGAATTTTAAAAAATTAAGAAGATAAGAAAGCACAAGACATGATCGTTCTCAAAGCCAGCCAAGACAAAGTTTTGTCAGCACTTCAATCAGTTGCGGGCATCGTTGAGCGTCGCCATACGCTTCCTATCCTCGCAAATGTGTTGATTCGCAAAACTGGTTCGAAAATCCAGCTGACGACCAGTGATTTAGAAATCCAAATACGCACGACTGCTGAGCTAGACGGAGATGAAGGGAATTTCACAACCACGGTCGGTGCTCGTAAGCTCATTGACATCTTGCGCTCTATGCCAAGCGATCAGACCGTCTCATTGGAGTCCAGCCAAAACAAATTAATCCTCAAGGGCGGGAAAAGTCGTTTTACGCTGCAAACGTTGCCTGCCGAAGACTTTCCATTGGTACAGGAAGCGGCCAACTTTGGTCCGATTTTTTCAGTTCCACAAAAAACGCTCAAAGAGCTATTGGGTCAGGTGTCATTTGCGATGGCTGTCCATGACATTCGCTATTACCTCAATGGTATTTTGTTTGTTGCTGAAGGAAAGCAACTGAGCTTAGTTGCTACAGACGGACATCGTTTAGCGTTCTCGTCCGCCATATTGGATGTTGAGGTTCCGCGCCAAGAAGTTATCTTGCCGCGTAAGACGGTTCTTGAAATGCAGCGTCTTTTGAGCGACAAAGAGGGTGCAATTGAGATGCAGTTCGCTGGCAATCAAGCCAAATTTAGCTTTGAGGGCATGGAATTTGTTACCAAGCTGGTAGAGGGTAAATTTCCTGATTACAACCGTGTCATTCCAAAGAATCACAAAAATATCATCACGCTCGGTCGTGCGACGCTTTTAGCGAGTCTGCAGCGTACAGCCATTTTGACGAGTGAAAAATTCAAAGGTGTTCGCTTGAACATTGAGCCTGGAACGCTTCGCGTCGCTTCTAACAATGCAGAGCAAGAAGAAGCAGTCGATGAGCTTGACATTGACTACGGTGGTGACGCGATTGAGATTGGTTTTAATGTGACCTATCTGATCGATGCCTTAGCCAATATGAATCAAGATATGGTCAAGATAGAGCTCGCGGATTCAAACAGTTCGGCTTTGCTCACCATTCCGGATGATGTGGCCTTCAAGTACGTTGTGATGCCGATGCGAATTTAAGTCGCTCCGATGCGGGTCGAATAGGACCCAATCGACCAACCCGCGTCAATTTTCGGCGCGGGTTTGGTTTTTCAAGAGATAAGTGAAAGTTAGTTATGACCGAACAGATCAAGCCCACCGAAGACGCTTCCAGCGCCCCTGACAATTCAGCTGATGTGCATTCAGGCATTGGTGAAGAAGGCAGCTCAAACTACCAACCAGTTATCGATGCTAACCAAGCAGGGGCGTCTGAAGGTTACGGTGAGGGTGCTATTCAGATCCTTGAAGGTCTGGAAGCGGTTCGTAAACGCCCTGGTATGTACATTGGCGACACATCAGACGGGACTGGTTTGCACCATCTTGTGTTTGAGGTTGTTGATAACTCGATTGATGAATCTCTGGCGGGTCATTGTGATGACATCATGGTCACGATCCACACTGACAATTCGGTCAGTGTTGTTGACAATGGACGTGGTATCCCGACCGGTGTGAAGATGGATGATAAGCACGAGCCTAAACGCTCCGCAGCCGAAATCGCATTGACTGAACTTCATGCAGGTGGAAAATTCAATCAGAACAGCTACAAGGTTTCTGGTGGTTTGCACGGCGTGGGTGTGAGCTGTGTGAATGCGCTTTCCAAAATGCTGCGCTTGACGATTCGCCGTGATGGAAAAGTTCACGCGATGGAATTTTCCAGAGGTTTTGTCCAAAATCGGATCACCAATTCAGTGAATGGTGTCGAAATTTCGCCCATGAAAATCATCGGTGATACCGACAAGCGCGGTACAGAAGTACATTTCTTGCCCGATACCGACATCTTCAAAGAGAACAACGATTTTCATTACGAGATTTTGAGTAAGCGATTGCGTGAGCTGAGCTTTTTGAACAACGGTGTGAAGATTCGTTTGAAAGACGAACGCACGGGTAAGGAAGATGACTTTGCGGGTGCCGGTGGCGTCAAGGGTTTTGTTAATTTTGCCAATAAGGGCAAGACGGTCTTGCATCCAAACATTTTTCACGCCATGGGTGATCGCCAAAGCGATCAAGCCACCAATATTGGCGTTGAAGTAGCGATGCAGTGGAATAGCGGCTACAGCGAACAAGTGCTTTGCTTCACTAACAATATCCCGCAACGTGATGGCGGTACGCACCTCACGGGTTTGCGCGCTGCCATGACCCGCGTTATCAATAAATACATTGATGACAGCGAGTTGGCTAAAAAAGCCAAAGTTGAGGTCACTGGTGACGACATGCGCGAAGGTTTGTGCTGTGTTTTGTCCGTTAAGGTGCCGGAACCCAAGTTCTCAAGTCAGACTAAAGATAAATTGGTTTCGAGTGAGGTGCGCGGTCCGGTTGAAGATATTGTCAGCAAGCTGCTATTTGATTATTTGCAAGAGCGCCCGAACGATGCCAAGATCATCGTCGGCAAGATCATTGAGGCCGCTCGTGCTCGCGAAGCGGCGCGCAAAGCGCGTGATATGACTCGCCGTAAAGGCGTACTGGATGGTATGGGCTTGCCCGGCAAGTTGGCAGACTGCCAAGAAAAAGACCCTGCACTTTGTGAAATTTACATCGTCGAGGGTGATTCCGCGGGTGGTTCTGCGAAACAGGGTCGTGATCGTAAGTTTCAAGCGATCTTGCCCCTGCGCGGAAAGATTCTTAACGTAGAAAAAGCACGCTACGAAAAGCTGCTGACCAGCAATGAAATTCTGACGTTGATCACGGCATTGGGTACAGGTATCGGCAAAGCCGGCGGCACCACGGGCAACGATGATTTCAACGTCGCCAAGCTTCGCTACCACCGCATCATCATCATGACCGATGCAGACGTTGACGGCGCCCACATTCGTACACTGCTGCTTACTTTTTTCTATCGTCAGATGCCAGAGCTGGTTGAGCGCGGTCATATTTACATCGCTCAGCCGCCTTTGTACAAAGTCAAAGCAGGCAAGGAAGAACTTTACCTCAAAGATGCTAGCGCCTTAGATGGCTTCTTGTTGCGCATCGCCATGAAAGATGCCAGCATTTTTACGGGCGGCCCGAATGGCACGACGGTCAATGGCGAGACACTGGCCGAATTGGCGCGCAAGCATCAACTGGCAGAGGCCGTTATAGCCCGTCTTGGCGGTTTTATGGACGCCGAGGCATTGCGATCCCTCGCCGACGGCGTCGCGCTTGATCTGGACACCCTGCCTAGCGCGGAAGCTTCTGCGTCTGCTCTGCAAGCCCGTTTGCCTGATGCGGAAGTGGCTGGCGAGTTTGATGTACGCACAGATAAACCCATTTTGCGCATCAGCCGCCGTCATCATGGCAACATCAAAAGCAGCGTTATCACGCAGGACTTTGTGCATGGTTCAGACTATGCGGCGCTAGCGGAAGCGGCGTTAACCTTTAAATCTTTACTTGGCGAGGGTGCTCGTGTCATGCGAGGAGAGGGCGAGCGACAGAAGGAAGAAAAAGTCAGCGACTTCCGCCAAGCGATGCGTTGGTTGCTCACACAAGCCGAAAACGCAACGTCGCGTCAGCGCTACAAGGGGTTAGGTGAAATGAACCCGGCACAGCTTTGGGAAACCACGATGGACCCGACCGTCCGTCGCCTGTTGCGCGTACAAATTGACGACGCGATTGAGGCTGATCACGTTTTCACCATGCTGATGGGCGACGATGTCGAGCCACGCCGCGAGTTCATCGAGGCAAATGCACTCAGGGCCGGCAATATCGATGTCTGAAGCGACGATAGCTTCCGCGTGTCCGCAATGCGGACTTGAAAACACATACCCGGACGGCATTAACTTTGTTTGCCCGGATTGCAGTTTTGAGTGGCCCATGGCAGAACAAGCCGATGATGCCGGGGCAGAAGCTGATGGTGTCATTCGTGACGCCAATGGCAATGTGTTGGCCGATGGAGATGCTGTCATCCTCATCAAGGACTTGAGGGTCAAGGGTTCATCCATCGTGCTCAAGAAAGGCACGAAGGTCAAAAGCATCCGTCTGCCGGACGGTGCTGGAGACCACGAGGTGGACTGTAAAACCGATCAAGGTGGTTTTATGCTCAAGGCCTGCTTTCTCAAGAAGGCTTGAGCGTCCGATTTACTTGCCGTCTGGCAGTTCTATCTTGACTTCCAGGACATCCAAATTGTCTTGACGTTCAAGGTTAACCTTGATGTCATTTGGATTGATGTTGATGTACTTGGAAATAACGGCAATCAGGTCACGTTGCAGCGCGGGCAAATAGTCGGGCTTGTGGTTACCGCCCGAGCGCTCGTGCGCCAAGATGATTTGCAAACGCTCTTTGGCGACGCTGGCAGTTTTCTTTTTCTCGCCGAGCAAGAAGGAGAGGAAAGACGTCATGGCTTACTTGCCTCCGAAGAGGCGCTTGAGAAAGCCGGGTTTTTGCGCATCGATGAAGCGCAGCGGTTTGTCTTCGCCAAGAAAGCGGTCGATGACATCTTTATAGGCCTCAGAAACGTCGGTGCCGGCCATGTGCACAGCGGGCACGCCTTGGTTGGAGGCTTGCAGCACAGATTCAGATTCAGGAATGACGCCTATGAGCTTGATACGCAGGATGTCAGTGATGTCTTCGAGCGAGAGCATTTGACCTTGGTCCACGCGATTGGGGTTGTAGCGCGTGATCAGCAGGTGCTCCTTGATGGGCTCGCTGCCTTCTATGCCCCGCTTGGTCTTGCTCGACAGCATCCCCAAAATGCGGTCTGAATCTCGTACGGATGAAACTTCAGGATTGGTCACTATCAGCGCTTCATCTGCAAAGTGCATGGCCATCAGCGCACCGGTTTCGATGCCGGCTGGAGAGTCGCAAATGATGTATTCGAAGTCCATGGCCGACAAGTCTTTGAGAACTTTCTCAACGCCGTCTTTTGTTAGCGCTTCTTTGTCGCGCGTTTGTGATGCGGCGAGCACATACAAGTTTTCGCACTGCTTGTCTTTGATGAGGGCTTGGTTTAGGTTCGCCTCGCCTTGAATGACGTTGATCAGGTCATACACCACGCGGCGTTCGCAACCCATGATGAGGTCTAGGTTGCGCAGGCCCACGTCGAAGTCGATGACGGCTGTTTTGTGACCGCGCAGGGCCAAGCCGGTTGCAAAGCTGGCGCTGGTGGTGGTTTTACCCACGCCACCCTTGCCGGAAGTCACCACAATGATTTTGGCCATGACTGAAAGTCCTTTATTTGAAAACGTGGGCTCTGATGGGTGCGACTGTGAATGACGTTGGAAGGCGTTATTTTCACATTGCATCCATGACTAATTTGTCGCCATCGGGTCCCGCCACAAGCCGGACTTGTGCCGGCTTGCCTTGGATGTTGGCGGGCAAGGGGTTCTCGCTTGTGCGGTAAATACCTGCAATAGAGATGAGTTCGGCTTCCAGGCTGAGGGCGAAGATGCGTGCGTCGGTGTTGCCGCGGGCGCCGGCCATGGCTTTGCCGCGAAGCGGGGCGTAAACATGGATGTGGCCGTCGGCAATGATTTCTGCGCCGACGTTGACCATTGCCAACACGACTAGATCTCGGCCGCGGGCATAGATTTGCTGACCCGAGCGAAGCGGCTTATGGATAACAAGCGCACCCAGAGGCGCTTCGGGGATAGGCTGCACCGTGACTGGGGCGGCTGCGGGCGGTGCCTTGATGTCTGCTGCGGTTTTGGGGGTGGTTGTCTGGCGTTCGGGTTCTGGTGTTGGTGGGCTCGTGGCGACCACTCGGGCATCAGGCGCAGGCAACAAGCCGGCGGCCAGGCCAGCGGCCATCTGTGCCGGGCTACCCCCTTTGATGGCAATCGGCACCACGCCGTATTGACGCAGCAGGGTCAATAGAACCGGGAAATCAAGGGCTTCAACATCGGCACCATTGCGACGTGCCGCCGCATTCAACTGCGTGAGGTCGATCACCAGTGGGTCATGGTCAAAAAAGTCGGGAATATCGCCGAAGCGGGCCTTGAGGTCACTCGCTAAGGCTTTGAGATCGGTAGATCTGAGCAGCAAGGCGACCAACGGCAGGTTGGCACTCTTGATCTCAAATGAGACAGGAGTCGGTGATGAAGTAGCCGGAGGGGCAACGGTCATGGGTGATGGGCGGAGCGTGGCCGAAAGTAAGCAAAAACAGGGGAGAGAAACCAGCGGTCAAGCACGGCGTCTTGCAGATGGACTTAAACCGCTAAAGATTTTAACAGCGGTGCCGGCGGACGGTGAGGCAGCTTAGAAAGCAATCTCTGCGGCGAGCGGCGCATGGTCAGACAGGTGTGACCATGGTTTGCGAGGCAACACCATCGGTGCGTGTGCGACGGCATTGCGCACATAAATACGGTCCAGCCTGAGTAGCGGGAAGCGCGCCGGGAAAGTGCGTGCTGCTCGACCGTGTGTTTGTACAAACACCTCACGCAGGTTCGCACCTTTTTCGAGCGGCGTGTGCGCATGCACACGCCAGTCATTGAAGTCGCCGGCGACAACCACCGGTGCGTCAGGGGGGATGTCGTTGCGCACCATGTCGCAGATCACGTCTATCTGTTGCTTGCGGTGCGATTCGAGCAGGCCAAGGTGAACGCAAATCGTGTGCACGTTGGGCCTTTGGTTGGGCATTTGCAGTACGCAATGCAGCAGGCCCCGCCGCTCAGGGCCGCTGATAGAGACATCGCGATTTTCGTAATGGATGATCGGGAACTTGGACATCACGGCATTGCCATGGTGTCCTTTGGTATACACGGCGTTGCGCCCGTAAGCGAACTCCGGCCAAATGCTGTCGGCAAGGAATTCGTAATGCGGCGCGTCAGGGTAGTTGTCGAATTTGTCGGCGTGCGTGGTGTGCGTGCCGGCAACTTCTTGCATGAAAACCACGTCTGCCCCGACTTGCCGCACTGCATCACGCAACTCATGGAGGATGAACTTACGGTTAAAAAAGGTGAACCCCTTGTGGATGTTCACCGTCATGACTTTGATTGAAAAAGCCGGCAAGCGGCTGGCTGAAGACGAGTTGACTTTGGTATTCTGGAGGGCGAATCGCGGAGCAAGCATGAGGGGGTAACAAACGAATTATCAAAAAGGTCAAAAGGGACTTTTACCGCGGTTTTCGGTGTTGGCGCTGTAGGACAGTGCGCACAGCGCCGCAGGGTGATGTCGTCGACCTTACTCCAAAGCTGTAC
This sequence comes from Comamonadaceae bacterium, assembly GCA_947378785.1. GTDB lineage: Bacteria > Pseudomonadota > Gammaproteobacteria > Burkholderiales > Burkholderiaceae_C > Polaromonas. The sequence continues at coordinate 41,255 of CANCLK010000008.1, read as the reverse complement.
TCGGCTAAGTTTCTATACTCGCGCCATGAACGATTTTGTGGCTTGAGCTGCCTTTACAAGACCCGTGTTACTGGCTTGTTGATGTAACTGGAGAAATGTGATGTTGACTTACTTGGTGCTCGGACTGCTGGTATTTCTGGGTGTGCACTCCGTTCGGATCGTCGCCGATGATTGGCGTTGCCGCTGCATTGAACGATTTGGCGAAATGGTTTGGAAGGGTATTTATAGCGCGGTATCGCTGGTCGGCTTACTCGTGATCATCTGGGGCTATGGCGTGGCCCGGCAGCAACCGGTACAGCTGTGGAGCCCGCCCGCAGGCGTGCCGCATTTGGCGGCGCTGCTGACTTGGTTTGCGTTCGTGCTCTTGGCCGCCACCTATATTCCGTGCAACCATTTCAAGGCGCGTTGGCATCACCCGATGCTGCTCGCCACCAAGCTTTGGGCATTCGGACATTTGTTGGCTAACGGCACACTGGCAGGAGTGGTGCTGTTTGGTAGTTTTTTGGTGTGGGCGATGGTGCTTTTTGTGAGTGCGCAGCGTCGAGATCGACGTGATGGTGTGCACCATGAGCTTGGCCTGCTGAGTCGCAGCGTGGCTAGCGTGCTGGTCGGCACGCTAGCTTGGGCCGCGGTTGCATTTTGGTTGCACGGTCTTTTGATCGGCATCTTGCCGTTGAGTTAAAGACTCAACCGGGGTGCTGGTGGCGTCCGTTGTGGTCGTCCATCGGCCCCGCGCGATGGCCACGGCCACCCCCGGTTTGACGGCTGAATTGGTCGTCAAAAACCTTCTTTTGATCGGCACTTAAAACCGCATAAAAAGTTTTGGTGGCATCGGCTCGTTGATCCATCCGCGTTGTCATGGCGGCCATGTGCTCAGTGTGCAGCGCGCGCATGCGGTCCAGACGTTCGGGTGTTGGCAGTTTGCTGAGCTCTGCGTGCGTGGTCGTCATAGAGACAGAGGCGCGAGACGTTGGCCTCATTGCGTCGGTGTAGGTTGTCCATGCGGCTTCTTGCGCTGGTGTGATTTGCAGTTTGGCCTTTAATTCGGTCAGACGCTGGGTCATTCGGGCTTGTATCTTGGCCTGATCTTGTTTGCCCATGCCCATGCCTTGACCATGTGCTGCCTGGCTAGCGCTAGGGCCTGAACTTGGTTGGGCCATGCTGTAACCCGCCAAGGTACTGAGGGCGCCCGCCAAGAGGAGTGTGTGAATTGGTTTGAAATACGTACGCATGATGTTTTTCCCTTTGAGTGAAGCTGACAAAAGAACAAGGAAGGAGGCATTGGGTGTCAGCTTGAGGGTGAGTCTGGGTGCGTCCTGTATCGCCACCATGACACGCCTGTATGGCTTTGTAAAGTTTGTCGAAGATAAGTGTCTTGAGGGTGGGTTAACCGTCAGCCGCTCCGGCTTCCCCGGCGGGCACACCATAACCTTCTGGTGACCGTCATGGCCAAAATTTCTCTTCCGTTGATGCCGTAGACCTGACCCGCCGCATCATCCGCACACCTTTGCCGGGCTCTCGTAAGATTTACCAACCAGACTACGGGCGGTCACTGGCCCGCTAGGTTGTCGAGGATCGGACAGTCTGGTCGGCTGTCTCCGTTGCAACCGTGGATGAGGTGGGTCAGCGTGCGCTGCATTTCTTGCAGGGCGGCGATGCGCTGCGCCAACTCATCGGCATGTTTTTGCGCAATGCGCTTGACTCTGGCACTGGTGCGCCGACGGTTGTTCCACAGGCTCACCAGTTGTGCGATCTCGGCCATCGAAAAGCCGAGGTCGCGAGCCCGTTTGATGAAGCGCAGTACGTGCACTTCGGCTTGGCTGTACTGCCGGTAGCCGCTGTCGGTGCGGCGCACCTTGCCCAGCAGTCCTAGCGACTCGTAGTAACGTATCATCTTCGCAGACACCCCGCACTTTTTGGCGGCGCTGCCAATGTTGACCGGTGTGGATGCTATAGCCGTGGTGCTCATGCGTGTGGGCGCATCAGTCGGCGACGCCATAGCCTTCTTCAGCGATGGCCTTGGCCAAGGCTTCGCGGGGTAGCGCGCTGTCGACGTCAACGCGGTTGGCGGCACGGTCGACGCTCACGAGTGCTTGTGGATCGATCTGTAGGACGGCATTTTTCACTGCGCGTTCGCAGTGGCCGCAGGTCATGCCTGTGACGGTGAGTGTGAGGTTCATGGCTGTTCCTTTGTGTTGATGAGTGCATAGTCTGAAGCTTCCCATGGTGGCAAGGTCAAGCGTTTTATATCCCTTGACCTTGCCACTATGGCAGGGTTTATGCTCCGATCATGAACACTCCCCTTGTCGCTGACCCCACCACCTTAACCTCAACCCTAGACCTTGGCATTGAGGGCATGACCTGTGCCTCTTGTGTTTCTCGGGTTGAAAAAGCTTTGAAGAAAGTACCGGGCGTGCAAGATGCCACGGTGAATTTGGCAACAGAGTCGGCGCGCATTGTTTTTGGGCAGTCGGATCAGGCCGAAGCCATGCTGCGGCGAGCTGTCCGGGAGGCCGGTTATGGCGTACGCGAAACCGACCTGATGAACGATGCCCAAGACGGATCACCGTGGGCCGGTTTTGCGCCGGTAGCGGTGGCGCTGGCACTGGCAACGCCGTTGGTGCTGCCGATGTTGGCAGATTTGTTTGGCCGACATTGGATGTTACCGGCGTGGCAGCAGTTCTTGTTGGCCACGCCAGTTCAATTTATTTTGGGGGCACGTTTTTATAGGGCCGGTTGGCATGCGTTGAAGGCGCTGACCGGCAACATGGATTTACTCGTTGTCATTGGCACCAGCGCAGGTTGGGGTTTGTCGGTGTGGCTGTGGTTGAGCGCTGAGCCTGGAAGCATGCCGCACTTGTACTTTGAGGCTTCGGCAGTGGTGATTTCGCTGGTGATGCTTGGAAAGTGGTTGGAGACCCGGGCGAAGCGGCAGACCACCGCAGCTATTCGCGCCTTGCATGCGTTGCGGCCGGCGCTGGCGCACGTGATCCTGCGCACTGGCGAGCAGATCGATGTGCCGGTGGCTGAGTTGTTGGTGAATGACCGCGTGGTGGTTTTGCCCGGCGAACGTGTGCCGGTTGACGGTGTGCTCAAAGAGGGCCGCACGCAGGTTGATGAATCCATGCTCACGGGTGAGCCGCTACCAGTGACCAAGGCGGTTGAGACGACGCTCACCGGTGGCAGTATCAATGGCGATGGTCGTGTGATCATGCTCGTCAGTGCGGTGGGGCGTGACACGGTGCTTTCCAAAATCATCGGCCTGGTGGAGGACGCCCAAGCTGCCAAGGCGCCGATTCAGCGCTTGGTCGACAAGGTCTCTGCGGTGTTTGTGCCTGTGGTGTTGTTGATCGGCTTGGCCACCTTGCTCGGTTGGCTGGCCATGGGCGAGCCGCTGGAGGTGGCGTTGATTCGTGCGGTGGCGGTGCTGGTGATTGCTTGTCCTTGCGCGTTGGGCTTGGCCACGCCTGTGGCCATCATGGCAGGGACTGGTGTGGCAGCGCGTGCGGGCATATTGATCAAGGACGCGCAGGCGCTGGAGCTGGCGCACCGCGCCGACACCGTGGCGTTTGACAAGACAGGGACATTGACGGTGGGTCAGCCGCGGTTGGTGGCGTTTGTGGCGGCTGGTGATGCGGATGAGTCAGTTCAGTTGCGCGTGGCGGGCAGTTTGCAAAGCGGCAGTGAACATCCACTCGCTCGAGCCGTTGTGAATGCCGCCAAAGAGCGCGGGCTGGACGTGCTTGCGCCCGATGATGTGCGTGCCGTGGCAGGCCGCGGCACTGAAGGCCGCGTAGAGGGTTCCGCGTATTTGATTGGTAGCCTGCGCTGGGTCGACGAGCTGGGTGTGAGCTTGGGTGGTTTGGCGACTGACGCAGAGCGTTTGCAAAAAGAGGGTGCGACTTTGTCGGCCTTGCTTCAGCGCACGCCACAAGGGTTGGAGATGCGCGCGTTGATGGGTTTTGCCGACGAACCCAAGCCGGGTGCTCGCGAAGCCTTAGCGGCCCTGCGCGCTCGCGGTCTGCGCATCATGATGATATCTGGCGACAACCGTGGTGCTGCACTGGCCATGGGTGCACGGCTGGGTCTAAGCCCCAATGAAGTGATGGCGGAGGTTTTGCCTGGTGACAAAGCGGCCAAGGTCTCGCAGCTCAAGCAAGGTGGGGAAGGTTTCCACGCAGGGCCGCCCCAAGTGGAAATGCGCCCCCTTGGTGGGCAGCGCAGTACGCGCAGCGACAAGCGTGGGGGCCATGTTGTCGTGATGGTGGGCGATGGCGTTAATGATGCACCCGCTTTGGCCGCGGCAGATATCGGTATGGCCATGGGCACCGGCACGGATGTGGCGATGCATGCGGCCGGCGTGACGTTGATGCGCGGCGATGTGTCGTTGGTTGAGGGGGCACTCGATATCTCGCACCGCACGGTGATGAAAATCCGGCAAAACTTGTTCTGGGCTTTTGCGTACAACGTGGCCGGCATTCCGCTGGCGGCACTGGGTTACCTGAATCCCGTGCTCGCTGGCGCGGCCATGGCGCTGTCTAGTGTCAGCGTCATGGCCAATGCGTTGCTGCTAAAGCGTTGGCGGCTTAAGCATCGTTGAAGCGGCGTTGATCAAGCCAGCGTCGGGTAGTCCGTGTAACCTTTGGCGCCACCACCGTAAAAGGTGGCTTGATCTGGCGTGTTCATCGGCCCGTTTTCACGCAGGCGGCGCACGAGGTCGGGATTGGCGATGAACGGCCGGCCGAACGCGACCAGGTCGGCGTCATTGGAGACGGCCTTTTCGGCCAAATCTTTGTCGTAGCCGTTGTTCACCATCCACGCCCCCTTGCCACCGGCGATGCGGTAGGCGCGCTTGAGTGCCGCGTAGTCAATCGGCCGATCGGGTAACTCCCGCGGTCCGCCAGTGGCGCCTTCAATGAGGTGTACATAGGCGAGGTTGAATGGCGCCAGTTGACGCAGCACGTATTCGAACAGTGGCTGCGGATGGGTGTCGTGCACATCGTTCGCGGGTGTCACGGGTGACAAGCGGATGCCTGTCCGACCACCGCCAATGGCATCTGTCACTGCGCGCACAATTTCGAGCAGAAGACGGGCGCGGTTCTCGATGCTGCCGCCGTAATCATCGGTTCGTTGGTTGGTGCCATTTTTCAAAAATTGGTCGAGCAGGTAGCCATTGGCTGCGTGTATTTCTACGCCATCAAAGCCCGCTGTTTCTACCGCGTTGCGCGCGGCTGCTTGGAATGTGTGCACGATGCCCGGTAACTCCTCTGCGGCGAGCGCGCGCGGCGCGGACGTGTCGACGAAAACCGGCAGACCTTCTTTGATGAGCACGGTTTTGGTCTTGGCTGTGATGGCGGATGGTGCAACGGGCGCCCCATTGTCAGGTTGTAGGTCTGTGTGGGAAACGCGGCCGACATGCCATAGCTGAACAGCGATTTTGCCGCCGGCCTTGTGCACGCTGTCTGTGATTTTTTTCCAACCATCGAGTTGCTCGGTCCCATACAGGCCCGGCACATCTGAATAGCCTTGGCCCTGCTGGCTGATGGCGGTGGCTTCAGAAATGAGCAACCCGGCGGTAGCACGCTGAGTGTAGTACTCGATCATGAGTGGTGTGGGTGTTGCATCGGGAGCGCGGTTGCGCGTTAATGGCGCCATCACGATGCGGTTTGCGAGGCTCATGTCGCCAACTTGGATGGGCGTGAAAAGAGAGGTCATGAAAGGGCCTTGTTGTTGAAAGAAAGTGGGGCTGCGCAGCGGTCACCGCGGCCTGAAAAATAGACCCGTTTGAAGCCGTTGATGCTATCGGGTTCTGTATAGGTCTGCTCGCGACGGGACAGCCTTGCGTTGTTGTCGGCCTCGTCCTACAAGGCCAGTGGTGAGCCCCTGATGCGTGTCTGTGGCTGCATCTTTTAGCATTCGTTACCTCGCTTCATCCACGCTGACATCATGCCCTTTGCCCTGCCTTTGCCCTTTCGTCTACACCGCCGTTAGCCTGCGCGCATGTCTGAAATTTACCACCGTCGACGCGCCAGTTTGCAAGCCAGTTTGGCCGAGATGGTGTTGCTGAACCGGCTGCGGGGGTGCACGCGCACTGACCTTGATTTGGACATATTGCGGCGCGGTGCCTCGGTCATTGAGCGAACTGCAAAGCACTGGTTTACAGATGCCTCCGCGGGCCGTGATGATCGTTTGAAGGCGTGCATGCCAGCGGTTTTTATTTGACCGCTGTTAGCGTGTTTGATTTTTTAACGCTGGCTTTTGAACGCATGAAAATGATCCGACCTTTATTGAACTTTGCCGAGAGGTTTCCCTTGGCGCATCGCTACTTCGGTGGCATGGCCAGCATCATTGCCCTGCACCGTGTGGGCGAAGCGGATCCGTCCCGTCTGGCGGTTAATGAGGAGATGAAAATCAGCCCGCTCGTGCTGGAAAATTTGATCCTTGGCTTAAAAGCCCGTGGTCATCAGTTCATCAGCATAGAAACGCTTTGGCGTCACTTGGTGGAAGGCCGCCCAGTAGAAAAAGCGGTGCTCTTTTCGTTGGATGACGGCTATCTGGACAACTACACCCAAGCGTATCCGCTGTTTAAAAAACATAGTGTTCCGTTCACTCTCTATTTGACTTCTTCTTTCCCAGACCAGACCGCCAAAATGTGGTGGTTTGCGCTGGAAGACCTTCTCTTGTCGAATGATGAGATCCGCTTGTCGAGCGGCCAGGTGTTTGACGCTTCTACGCAGCAAGACAAGATGGATACTTTTTTGGCTATCCGGCGACTGATGGTGAGTCCTTCTACCGAAGGGCGTCAGTCTGATGTGGCCAAGCTGTTCAATGACCACTCGGTTGATTGGCTGGCTTACAGCCGGCAGCATGCCTTGGGCTGGGAGCAGGTTCGGGCCTTGTCTGAAGACCCACTGGTTACCATTGGCGGCCACACGGTAAGCCACGCCAGCTTGGCCCAGTTGACAGAAGCGGCGCTGGTGCAGGACGTGTCGGGCGCGCATGAACGCATCACGGCGGTCACGGGCAAGAAGGTCGAGCATTTTGCGTATCCTTTTGGGGGTCGCAATGAAGCCCGTGCGCGCGAGTTTTCGCTGTTGAAAAGCCTGGGTTTGAAAACGGCTGTCACTACCCGTCGTGGCAATATTTTCCCGAGACACAAAGACCATCTGACGTCTTTGCCGCGTATTAGCTTTGACAACTCGGTTGACCTGAGCATTTTGGGGCGTCCGTCGTTTCCGCGTCTGGTGACCGCCTGAGCGAGGTGACATGCTGAGGTGCGCTGGCAGTAGCGCACCTCAGTGGTCTCACCTTTCACATGCGTTCAAAAATAGCCGCAATCCCTTGGCCACCGCCGATGCACATGGTGACTAAGGCGTAGCGGCCTTTGATGCGTTGCAGCTCGTACAAAGCCTTGACAGTGATCAGTGCACCGGTGGCGCCAATTGGGTGGCCCAGCGAGATGCCTGAACCATTTGGATTCACCTTGGCGGGGTCGAGGCCGAGGTCGCGCGTGACGGCACAGGCTTGGGCTGCAAACGCTTCATTGGCTTCGATGACGTCCAAGTCGTTGACTGTGAGGCCGGCTTTTTTGAGTGCCATTTGTGTGGCGGGCACCGGGCCGATGCCCATGAACTTGGGATCGACGCCGGCGTGCGCGTAGGCCACTAAGCGGGCCAGTGGTTTGATGCCGCGGGCCTTGGCGGTGCTGGCTTCCATCATCACCAGAGCCGCTGCGGCGTCGTTGATCCCCGAGGCGTTGCCGGCCGTCACGGTACCGTTTTCTTTGATGAAGACGGGTTTCAGTTTTGCCATGTCGGCCAGCGTGCAGTTCGGGCGGAAGTGTTCGTCGGTGTCGTAGGCAACATCGCCTTTGCGGCTTTTGAGCATCACCGGCACGATTTGTTCTTTGAAGCGGCCGCCTTCGATGGCGCGCTGGGCCCGGTTGTGGCTCTCAACTGCGATGGCATCCTGGTCGTCGCGCGTGATGCCCCATTTCGCGGCGATGTTTTCGGCGGTCACGCCCATGTGGATGGTGTGGAAAGGGTCGTGCAGGGCGCCGACCATCATGTCGATCATCTTGGTGTCCCCCATGCGCGCACCAAAGCGTGTCGACAGGCTGACATAGGGTGCACGGCTCATGTTTTCGGCGCCCCCGCCAATGGCGATGTCGGTGTCGCCCAGCAAGATGCTCTGGCTGGCTGAGATGATGGCTTGCAGGCCCGAGCCGCACAGTCGGTTGACGTTGAAGGCGGGCGTGCCTTCAGCGCAGCCACCGTTGATGGCGGCGACGCGCGACAAATACATGTCTTTGGCCTCGGTGTTGACGACATGGCCGAAGACCACGTGGCCAACGTCTTTGCCTTCGACGCCTGCGCGCGCGAGGGACTCGCGGACAACGAGTGCACCCAACTCAGTGGGCGGGATATCTTTCAAGCTTCCGCCAAACGTTCCAATGGCGGTGCGCACACCGCTGGCAATCACGACTTCACGACTCATCATCATCTCCGGTAGTTTAAATTTCCAATCGTCAAATATTACGCCTCTAGGCGACAGGGGGCTGACAGATGGATCGGAACTGGCTTAGATTAAAATGTACAAACTAAATACTTTTGTACAAAACAATGATTGAGAACGATTGAGCCATGCAAAACATCCCTTTGAGTGAATTCCGTGCAAATGCCTCGGCCTTGATTGATCTGGTCGAGCGCGGTGAAACCGTGCGTATCTTGCGGCACGGCAAGCCCGTTGCAGAGTTGGTCCCGGTGACAAGCTCGGTGACGCCTCGCGTACCAAGTTGGAAGCGCGCCATTGAGCCGCTGCACATCGTTAGGCCAGACAATAAGACTGGTGCTCAGATCATCATTGAAGAGCGTGAGGCAGGCTGGTGATGCGTATCCTGATGGATACTTCTGCGCTGTACAAGCGTTACAACGACGAGGCCGGGAGGGCCCAAGTCATGGCTGCAGGAGAGCGAGCCAGCGAGCTTGTGGTGGCCGCACATTGCAAGACAGAGATCGCCTCAGCCTTGAACCGCCAGCGTTATGACGGGCTGGTGAGTGCCGATGACTACGCTCGCATCATGACGATCGTGCACGACGACTTTGCCGATTTTACGCGGGTCGCGCTGGATGAACGTGTCGAGGCGCATGCAGCCCAAGCCATGGAGGGCACCTTGCTGGGTGCTGCGGATGCTCTGCACATTGGCGCCGCTCGCGTAGCACGTGTTGACCTTTTTGTGACGGCTGACCTCCGGCAGGCGCAAGCGGCTAAGGCACTGGGCCTGAAAACTGAACTGATAGAAGTCTGAACTATGTTTTATCCTGAAGAATTTGACGTGATCGTCGTCGGTGGCGGACATGCCGGCACCGAAGCTGCGCTGGCCTCGGCCCGTATGGGCTGCAAGACTTTGCTGCTCAGCCACAACATTGAGACTCTCGGCCAGATGAGCTGCAACCCCTCGATTGGCGGCATTGGCAAAGGTCACTTGGTGAAAGAGGTCGATGCGATGGGCGGTGCCATGGCGATGGCCACAGATGAAGGGGGTATCCAGTTCCGGATTCTCAACTCCAGCAAGGGCCCGGCCGTGCGCGCCACCCGTGCGCAGGCTGACCGGATTTTGTACAAGGCCGCTATCCGCCGAATGCTTGAGAATCAGCCGAACTTGTGGTTGTTTCAGCAAGCCGTTGACGACCTGCTGGTTGAAGGTGAGCGGGTGGTCGGCGCTGTGACGCAGGTGGGCATCAAGTTCCGCAGTCGCACCGTCGTGCTAACGGCAGGGACTTTTCTGGACGGCAAGATCCACGTCGGTATGAATAATTATGCCGCCGGTCGCGCCGGTGATCCGCCTGCTGTGTCGCTCAGTGCGCGCTTGAAAGAACTCAAGCTCCCGCAGGGCAGGCTGAAAACCGGCACACCACCGCGCCTGGATGGCCGCAGCATCGACTTCAGCAAGTGCACAGTTCAGCCGGGTGACGGCATGCCGGGCGGCGAGGGCAACACCGTGCCGGTGTTCAGCTTCATGGGTGCGGGCATTGCCCATCCGCAGCAAATGCCGTGCTGGATCACGCACACCAACGAGCGCACGCATGACATTATTCGCTCTGGCTTTGACAGAAGCCCCATGTTCACCGGCAAAATTGACGGCGTTGGTCCGCGTTATTGCCCGAGTGTGGAAGACAAGATCAACCGCTTTGCAGACAAAACCAGTCACCAGATTTTTCTGGAGCCGGAAGGCTTGACGACGCACGAGATTTACCCTAACGGCATCTCAACCAGCCTGCCTTTTGACATTCAGTACGCCCTGGTTCGCTCCATGGCCGGGATGGAGAACGCCCACATCTTGCGTCCCGGCTACGCCATTGAGTACGACTACTTTGACCCGCGCTCATTGAAAAGCAGTTTTGAAACCCGGGCGATTGGCGGCCTGTTCTTCGCAGGTCAGATCAATGGCACGACGGGTTACGAGGAGGCTGCGGCGCAAGGCCTGTTCGCTGGTATCAATGCGGCCTTGCAATGCCAAGGCAAAGACGCTTGGTTGCCGCGACGCGACGAGGCCTATTTGGGCGTGTTGGTCGATGACCTCATCACCAAGGGCGTGACCGAGCCATACCGCATGTTCACCAGTCGTGCCGAGTACAGATTGATGTTGCGTGAAGACAATGCCGACATGCGCCTGACCGAAAAGGGCAGGGAGCTTGGCTTGGTCGATGACGCCCGCTGGGACGCCTTCAACCGCAAGCGTGATGCTGTTTCACGTGAAACACAGCGGCTTCGGGCGTTGTGGGTTCATCCGAATAACCTGCCCGTAGCTGAGGCTGAGCGGGTATTGGGTAAGGCCATTGAGCGCGAGTACAACTTGTTGGACTTGCTGCGCCGCCCTGATGTTGATTACGCTAGTTTGATGTCTTTGGATGGCGGGCGTTTTGCAAGTGCCGAATTGCCGAACCTTGGTGTCGATGCGGTTGGTGCTAACCCTGCTGTGTCACGCGACGCCAAAATGCCTACCGACATGCTCAAAGCGGTGATTGAACAGATTGAAATCGTGGCCAAGTACTCGGGGTACATCGACCTGCAAAAGACCGAGGTCGAGCGCTCTGCGCATTACGAGGGCTTAAGGTTGCCGCCTGAGTTGGATTACTTGCAGGTCGCCGCGCTCAGTTTCGAGGCTCGACAAAAACTGGCGAAGTACCGTCCCGAGACCTTGGGATTGGCGTCGCGCATCTCCGGCATCACGCCGGCGACAATTTCGCTCTTGTTGGTCCATTTGAAAAAGAACCTTTGGAAGGGTGTGGGTAAGGCTGAGGCTGGTCAAGTTGTTCGGTCGGATGGAGCTGATTCATGACGGGTACAAATGAGGTTGTTCTTCGTGCGGGGCTGAAGGTTTTGGCGCTGGACCTCACAGATGCGCAAGTCCGCAGCCTGCTTGACTATCAAGATTTGATCGGCAAATGGAGCAAAGTCTACAACCTCACCGCTGTGCGTGATCCGGCGGAGATGTTGACGCACCACCTACTAGACAGTCTTGCGGCTGTTTTGCCTCTGCAGAAGCACTTGCTGAGCAGGGGCCTCGAAAATACGGTGTCGAGCAACGCGAGGGTTCTGGATGTGGGCTCCGGCGCGGGTTTGCCCGGCATTGTTTTTGCTATTTGTTGCCCGACTTTGTCGGTGACTTGTGTCGATACTGTTGGCAAGAAGGCGGCCTTTATCAAGCAGGCGGCACTGTCTTTGGGTTTGGCCAATTTGACCGGCTTGCACGCCCGCGTTGAAAACATCATCGAGCCATTCGATGTGATTTGTTCCAGGGCCTTTGCGTCCTTGGTTGATTTCACCGCCTGGTCTGTGCGGGCCTTGGCCTCCGATGGTGTTTGGATGGCCTTGAAGGGTAAGCATCCTGCGGATGAGTTGTCGATGCTCCCCGTCGGGGTGACGGTGTTTCACGTGGAACAGCTGACGGTTCCAGGATTGGATGCGGACCGGTGCGTGGTGTGGATGAGGCCTTCGTGAGAAGCCAGTGCCCTTGCTGACGTAAACTCATCCCTCATTTGAAGGACTTTCCATGCTGGGCTCATTCGCCGGTGTTGCCGATTACGGCGCTTTCGTCATCGCCATCATCGTCTTCTTGGCTATCCCTGGCCCGGGGAACTTGGCCTTGATTACGGCGACCGGCAAGGGCGGCTTGGCTGGCGGTATGGGTGCGACCTTTGGCGTGATTGCTGGCGACCAGGCGTTGCTCTGGGCTGCGGTGGCTGGTGTTTCTGCCTTGTTGACCACTTATCCGACGGCTTTTCATATGGTGCAGTGGCTTGGCGCCGCTTACTTGGCTTGGCTGGGCTTCATGATGCTGTTAGCGAAACCCGGTAGCTTGCCTATTCTCAAAATGAAAACGGGGCACTACTTTCGCCAATCACTGCTCATCACGCTGCTGAACCCAAAGGCCATCGTTTTTTATATGGCGTTCTTCCCGCTGTTTGTCGACCCAGTTCAGCATCAAGGCCTGAGTACCTTCGGTGTGATGGCAGCGACCATTGCTGCATTGACTTTTGTGTACGGCTTGGGTGCCGTGCTGTTGACCTATTTTTTGGCTGCGCACCTGCGCGCCAGTCCACGTATCTCATCGGCACTTGAAAAAGCTGCCGGCGTTTTTCTCATTGGCTTTGGTCTCAAGCTGGCGTTGTCCCGATAAGCTCGGACAGTCAGCTCTCTCCTTTTTTCAAGCGTAATCACTTCTATGGCCAAAATATTTTGTGTAGCCAACCAAAAGGGCGGTGTGGGCAAGACCACGACCACGGTCAATCTGGCCGCCGGACTGGCGCAGGCCGGACAGCGGGTGCTGATGATCGACCTCGATCCGCAAGGCAATGCCACCATGGGTTCCGGCGTCGACAAGCGGCAACTTGAACTCACGGTGTACGACGTCCTGCTCGAATCGGCGACGATTGAGGAGGCGCGAGTCTCCAGTCAAAAGCTGGTTGATGCGGGTTGCAGTTACGACGTGCTGGGCGCTAATCGAGAACTCGCTGGGGCAGAAGTCGAGTTGGTCGACGTTGAGCGCCGTGAAAAGCGTCTGCGTCAGGCGATTGCAGAGGTCGCCAGCCAATATGACTTCGTGCTGATCGATTGCCCGCCGTCACTGTCCATGCTCACGCTCAATGGCTTGTGCTGTGCGCACGGCGTGATCGTGCCCATGCAGTGTGAGTATTTCGCGTTGGAAGGCCTGACCGATCTGGTCAACACCATCAAGCAGGTGCACGCCAACCTCAACAAAGAACTGGCCATCATTGGCTTGTTGCGTGTCATGTTTGACCCGCGCATCACGCTGCAGCTGCAGGTCAGTGAACAACTCAAGCAGCACTTTGGAGACAAGGTCTTCAACACAGTCATTCCGCGCAATGTGCGCTTGGCCGAAGCGCCCAGTTACGGCGTGCCGGGGGTAGTGTTCGATCCAGCGTCGAAGGGCGCGCAAGCCTTTGTGGCTTTTGCGGCGGAAATGGTCGAGCGCATCAAGTCGATGTGAAGAGTCGATTGCTAGTTAATTGATAGCGCTCCGATGCATAAATTGAACTCTTCATCGCCTTCTTCTCGGCCGACATGACGCCTACATCTGTACTCATACTTCCCGGTTGGCAAAACAGTGGCCCCTTGCATTGGCAAAGTCGGTGGGAAGTCGCGCACGGTTACCGGCGGGTGGAGCAACACGACTGGATGCGCCCGTTGCGCGGCGATTGGATTGCGCGGCTCGAAGACGTGCTGCTATCGGGCGATACGGATGTCCCTGTGGTCCTCGTGGCGCACAGCCTGGGTTGCCAATTGGTAGCGGCCTGGGCCTCGCATTCGAAAAACACGCATCTCGTTAAAGCCGCGTTGCTGGTGGCGCCGAGCGATCCTGCGCGTGAAGCTCTGCAGCCCGTTCTGCCAAGCTGGTCGCCGGTGGCATTGCAGCACTTGCCATTTACCAGTGTGTTGATCGGCAGCCAGAACGACCCGTATTGCAGCGCAGAGCGCGCCCAGCAGTTTGTCGATGCGTGGGGCTGCCTTTGGGTGAACGCGGGCAACCAAGGGCATCTGAACGCTGACAGTGAGCTGCACGACTGGGCAGAAGGTCACGCGCAATTAGAGAAATTACAAGTGCTGAAACAGATGACGGCTGACACCCCGAGCCTGAACAGCCTTTGGACACATCCCATTCTAGAAACCCGAAAGATAAAAAATGGTCACTAAAAAACCCAAAGGCCTTGGCCGTGGATTGCAAGCCTTGCTCGGACCGACCGTTGGCGAGTCGGCGAATGTATTCGACAACGGCAGTGAGGCCAACAGTCCCGGCTTGCCGGCTTCGCTGCGGCTGAGCGACATGGTGGCGGGCCAGTACCAACCACGCACCCGCATGGACGAGGGCGCGCTCTACGAGTTGGCCGAGTCGATCAAGGCGCAGGGCATCATGCAGCCGATCTTGGTGCGGCGCTTGACCAGCGGCGCCAACGACGGAAAATATGAAATCATCGCCGGCGAGCGACGCTTCAGGGCCGCCAAGTTGGCCGGCCTCGACAGCGTACCGGTGCTGGTGCGCGATGTGCCTGATGAGTCGGCCGCCGCCATGGCGCTGATCGAAAATATTCAGCGCGAAGACTTGAATCCGCTGGAAGAGGCTCAGGGCTTGCAACGTCTGGTGAAAGAGTTTGGGCTCACTCACGAACTTGCCGCCCAAGCCGTAGGGCGTTCACGCAGTGCCGCCAGTAACTTGCTTCGCCTGCTGAATTTGGCCGATCCTGTGCAGGTCATGCTCATGGCTGGCGACATCGACATGGGGCATGCGCGGGCCCTTTTAGCGTTAGACCGCGCCACGCAGATCACGGCAGCGAACCAGATTGCAGCCAAAAAAATGTCAGTTCGGGAAGCGGAAAGTTTGGTCAAAAAACTCAGTGCAGAGTTTTCCCTGAAGCCGCAAAAAGTCTCGAAGGAAAAGTCACGGGATACCCGCCGGGTCGAGGAAGAGTTGGCCGATTTGCTCATGGCGGAAGTCGAAGTGCGCGTGAAAAAACAAGTTAAACGCAATGGGCGTCGCGAAGACATGGGCGAGGTTGCGATTCAGTTTGCATCGTTGGACGAGCTCAATGGTCTGATTGAACGCTTGCGTGGCGGCAAGTAAGGGCGCCAACCTTGCGCCACTGACAGGGTTTCGCGGCACTGTCTGACAACGCTTTTCCCTACAATTTGCAAGACGCGTAAACACTTGCAACTGATCTCAAAATCAAGGGTTACAAAGCTTCACATGAGTCAGACACATCTTGCACACATCCGAATCACGGAAGAGGAGTTGATCGCGCTACTGGGACCCGTACCCGGCCAAACGTTGCCAGACGAATCTGCACCTGCGCCTTCAGAGCGGAAGCTGCTTGCCGACTCGGGCGTTGACCATTGGTTTAAATACCGCATGATGTTCTTGCTCTTGGTAGCGATGGCTTACACCGGCAAGCTGCTGTTTTTCCCAATGCTGGCTGCGGGTAACTATGAACCCGGGATTGGCGCCGAGACGTTGGCGAGCTACTTTCAGTATCGCGCAGGCTTCATCATCTTGATCAGCGCTGTGTACATGTACAGCTACTTGAAAGACTGGTATTTCGAACGGGTGTCACTGGTCTTTTTGGGGGTTGGGGTGCTGGCCCTGATGCTGGATTATTTCAACGCCTATGTTCACCTCAGCCAGGCGCCAACACAATGGGTTGCGGGATTGATTGCGCTGCGATTTTTGGCGATCTTTTGCTTGCTCATGAATGCCATGAGCGCCCGTCATGCGCCCTCAATGCCGCGGCGCTTGTGGTCCTGATTTAAAGTGAAAAAATCTTCCCGGGATTCATGATATTTTTCGGGTCGATAGCACGCTTGATGGTGCGCATCATGGCCACGGCCCCGTTGCCGGTTTCTGTCACCAAAAAATCCATTTTGTGCAGACCCACGCCGTGTTCACCCGTGCATGTTCCCTCAAGCCGAAGTGCGCGGCTCACCAGTTGATGGTTCAAGGCCTCGGCTATCTCGCGCTCTTTGGGTTGCGTGGGATCAATGAGGTAGCCGAAGTGAAAGTTGCCATCGCCGACATGACCAACTAGAAAATACGGAATGCCGCTGGCATCGGCTTCGGTGATCGAGTCGAGAAGGCAGTCAGCCAGACGTGAAATCGGCACACAGGTGTCGGTTGAAATCACGCGACACCCGGGGCGCGACTGCATGGCTGCAAAGTAGGCGTTGTGCCGAGCTGCCCACAATCGGGTGCGCTCTTCGGGCGTGCTGGCCCATTCAAAAGCGTTGCCTCCGTGGCCGTTGGCCAACTCTTGTACCAGCTCGGCTTGTTCTTTCACGCCCGTGGGGGAGCCGTGAAACTCCATCAGCAGCATCGGTTCTTCGCGCAGCGATAGCTTTGAGTGGGCATTGACCATGCGCACAGAGTTGGCGTCGATCAGCTCGACGCGTGCAATCGGCACGCCCATCTGAATGATTTCAATCGTCGTCCGAACCGCGGCTTCAATACTTGGAAACGAGCAGATCGCGGCAGAAATGGCCTCTGGCAAAGGGTAAAGCTTGACGGTGATCTCCGTGATGACGCCTAGCGTGCCTTCGCTACCCACCATCAGTCGCGTCAAGTCGTATCCGGCAGATGACTTCTTGGCCCGCGTGCCAGTTCGAATGACATCGCCGCTGGCGGTCACCACTTCCAGTGCCAGCACGTTCTCACGCATCGTGCCGTAGCGAACGGCATTGGTGCCGCTGGCGCGGGTGGCGCTCATGCCGCCAATCGTTGCGTCTGCGCCCGGGTCGATTGGGAAAAACAAGCCGGTGCTTTTAACCTCTTCATTGAGCTGTTTGCGCGTCACGCCCGGCTGTACCGTCACCGTCAGGTCTTCGGCATTGATCGACAGCACGCGGTTCATGCGGCTCATGTCGATGCTGATGCCGCCTTGGACCGCCAGCAAATGACCTTCCAGCGACGTGCCGACGCCAAAAGGAATGACCGGCACGTTGTGCTGACTGGCGAGCCTGACGATCTCGGCAACGTCGTCGGTGCTCTCTGCAAAAACCACGGCAGCGGGAGGGGGCGACGTAAAAGACGACTCGTCGCGGCCGTGCTGCTCACGGACGACCAACGCGGTTGAGCAGCGCTCAGCAAAGCGTGCCATGAGTGAGTCAATCAGTGCGGGCGGGGTTTCGCGTTGTTGAATTTTGGGGAGCAACTGGACGGGTAGCGGTGCGTTCATGAGGTGTCTCCTGCGTGATTTTGTAGTTTACGCTGGCGAGGTTGAAGTCGTGAATAATCATGGACTCGGCACACACCGGCAGCGGCTTGGCCGAGACTTGCAACTTTTTGACGGGAACCCCATGGCCAATCGACTCACCCAAATCGCCACGCGTACTGGTGACAACGGCACCACCGGCCTAGGCGACAACACCCGCGTTTCCAAAGACAGCTTGCGTGTGCACGCCATGGGCGATGTGGACGAACTCAATTCCAATATTGGTGTGCTGTTGTGTGAAGACATGGCCGCCGACGTGCGTGTGCTCCTCGTTGAAGTGCAACACCAACTGTTCAACCTAGGCGGCGAACTGTCGATCCCCGGCTTTGAGTTGCTCAAACCTGACGCGGTGGTCTTGCTTGATACGGCACTCGAAAAATACAATGCCGACTTGCCTCGCCTCCAAGAGTTCATCTTGCCCGCTGGCACCCGAGCCGCAGCGTTGGCGCATGTCTGCCGCACGGTGGCACGCCGAGCCGAACGCGCTGTGGTGGCGCTGGACCGGGCCGAGGCCCTCAACGACTCGCCGCGGCAATACCTCAACCGACTCAGCGACTTGCTTTTCGTGCTGTCCCGTGTGCTGAACCGCATGAACGGCGGTGACGACGTTTACTGGAAGAGTGAGCGCTTAGCGAAACAGGATGCAGGGTAAAAAAGACGATGGCTTAATCCATGACTCATGATGCGGGTCAATTGAATCTAGACCAGCGCTGCTAAGCTCTCCCCCTATGAAACCTCGCCAGAAGTGGATTTTGACCGTCGTTGTGCTCACGCTGTTGTCTGCGGGCGCGTTGCTCTTGCAGCAACGCGGAACGCCGGTTCAGGCGGTGCCTGTGCTGCGCAGCAATCTGCTGCAATCCGTTGCGGCGACGGGACGACTGAATGCACCGGCCCGTATTGAAGTTGCAGCAGAAGTCACGGCCACTGTGCTGAAGGTTCAAGTGCGCGAGGGCGATCATGTCAAGGCGGGCCAATTGTTGGTGCGCTTGTCTGACGCCGAAGCCCGCGCCGCTTTGCAACAGGCTAACGCCGCGTTGGCTGAAGCACGCAGTCGTGCGACCCAGCAAGCCACGGTGGTGGCGCCGGTGTCGGAGCAAGCGGTGGTGCAGGCCGATGCTGCCTGGCGAAATGCCGACAGTGAGTTTCGGCGTTCGGAAGCGCTGGTGGCGCAAGGGTTTTTCTCTCAGCAAAAACTGGATGAAGCCCGGCGCTCTCGCGACTCGGCAGCCAGCGCATTGCGGTCTGCGCGTGTCCAGGCTGACGCTAATCAGCCGCGTGGGGTTGAAAGCAGCTTGGCCGCTGAACGTGTGGCGCAAGCCTTGTCCGCGGTGCAAATGGCCGATGCTCGGCTGGCCCGCTTGGCGATCAACAGCCCCGTCGATGGGGTGGTGCTGGCCCGCAATGTCGAGCCTGGCAGCATGGCCCAGCCAGGCCGGGTGTTGCTGACGATGGCCGCGGGCAGCATCCGCGTCGATGCCGCCATTGATGAAAAACATCTGCATATGTTGGTGCTTGGCATGCCGGCCAAAGCTGCGGCCGATGCTTATCCGTCCCAGCCTTTTGCCGCACAACTGAGCTACATTGGCCCGGCAGTAGACCCCCAACGAGGCACGGTCGAGGTGCGCTTGTCAGTGCTGCAGCCCCCCGCATTTCTCAAGCCCGACATGACGGTGTCGGTAGAGTTGATGGGTGAAAATCGCCCCGGTGCATTGGTGCTGCCGGCGGCAGCTGTGCGCGAGGCAGACAGTGCCTCACCATGGGTCTTGATGTTGCAAGACCACCGTGCTGTGCGCGTACCAGTCAAGCTCGGACTGCGCGGCATCGGCACAGTCGAAATCGTCAGCGGTCTGAAGGAGGGCGATTTGGCCATTCCGCAAACCGAAAAAGCGCTGCCGGGCGACAGCGTGAAACAGGCGAGTGGGGCATATTCAGTCAAAGGCATGGAAGTGCCATCGTTCGTCACGCGATGAAGTCTTGAGCCGCTGATAGACAGAACGACGCAGCGAAAACGCCACCCGCTAACATGCCAATCCTGCCCAAATCGTCAACGTCCTTGCCTGCGCTTGGTGCCGCAGCAGAACTGCCGCTGCGCTGGAGATTCGCCTGGCCGTTTTGGCGTCGACAGCGACACCGGCCAGAGCTCAGCTCATGGGCGCGTTGGATGCCTTTTGAGCTCTTGCTGGCGCTGCGCTTTTTGCGCGAAGGCCGGATGCAAAGCACGCTCATCCTCGCGGGCGTCACCGGCGGCGTGGCGGTGATTATTTTTCTGACGCAGCTCATCAACCAGCTGCAGAGCACCATCATTGACCGCGTCA
Source organism: Comamonadaceae bacterium (assembly GCA_947378785.1). GTDB lineage: Bacteria > Pseudomonadota > Gammaproteobacteria > Burkholderiales > Burkholderiaceae_C > Polaromonas. Next base: position 21,661 of record CANCLK010000008.1, on the reverse strand, counting down.
TGGGTTCGCAAGCGCATGTTGTGATCCGACCCACGGAAGAGCTCACACGCCGTGTTTTCAGGTCAGAAGATAGCCAGGCCATTGCGGCCGTGGTGCAACCGCGGGAACAGCGCCTGCGCTCGGTCGATCAGTGGGAGCGCGTGGCGGCATTGGCTGCCATCACGCCGGGCGTGTTGGCGGTTTCGCCCGTGGCCAGCGGTCCTGCATTTGCGGCGCGCGGCAACTACAACAAAAGCGTGGTGCTGCTCGGTGTCAATCCCGATGCTTACCGCCGGGTCGTGAACATGGACAACTACATGACGCGCGGCGCGTTTGATGTGACCGGCAGCCATGCGTTGATCGGCATCGATCTGGCGCAAGACCTTGGGCTCACCTTGGGCGACAAACTGCGCGTCACCAGCGCCAGCGGACGCAGTGAAACCTTGCAGGTCACGGGCCTCTTTGACATGGGCAACCGAGACCTGAATAGGCGCTGGGTTTTTGTTCCGCTCAAGCTCGCGCAAACGTTGCTCGATCTGCCCGGCGGGGTCTCCAACATCGATCTGACGGTGACCGACTTGTTTAGCGCAGACGGCGTTGCCGACACGCTGCGCTTGCAAACCGGCCTCACCGTTGACAGCTGGATGCAGACCAATTCGGGCCTGCTGAATGCGCTGTCTAACCAGACTGTTTCCAACAACTTGATCCGCAGTTTCGTCATCCTCATCGTTGCGCTGGGCATCACCAGCGTGCTGGTGGTCAGCGTGGTGCAAAAGCAGCGCGAGATCGGCATTTTGCGCGCCATGGGAGCGGGTCGACGCCAAATCATGGCGGTTTTTTTGTTGCAAGGCGGTCTGGTTGGCCTTGTGGGCTCCCTCCTTGGCGCCGCACTGGCGTATGCCTTGTTGGTGGTTTTTTCGCATATCTTCAAAAGCCCTGACGGCAGCCCCATGTTTGCGCCGCAGTTGGACCCGCAGTTGGTGTTGCTGGCCTCGCTGGTGGCTTGTGGGGTTGGCCTCGCCGCCGCCTTTGTGCCAGCGCGTGGCGCCGCGCGCATGGACCCCGTGCAAGCGATTCGAGCCTGAGGGCGAAGCAAATGAATCCGTCCGGCAACTCACCCATTCTTCGCTTAGAGGCGATCACCAAGCGCTACAACATCGGCACGGAGGTCGAGACCGAGGTGTTGCACGGCATCACACTGGCGCTGCAGCAAGCCGAGTTTGTCGCCTTGAAGGGGCCGTCAGGGTCGGGCAAAAGCACCTTGCTCAACATCATTGGCCTGCTTGAGCCGCCGACCGCCGGCCAGCTGGAGATTGCCGGGCAGCCTGCGCAGGCGCTTGACGATACCGGTCTGACAGCCTTGCGCGGTGCCACTATCGGTTTTGTCTTTCAGTTTCACCATCTGTTGCCAGCCTTCACGGCGCTGGAAAACGTTTTGCTGCCATCGATCATCAGTCATGGCACCGTCACGCCCGCAGCTGAAGCGCTGGCGCGTGAACTCCTCATTCGCGTCGGCTTGCGTGGCGCTGAATACAAGCGGCCCGGCGAGCTCTCAGGGGGCATGCAGCAGCGCGTGGCGATTGCCCGCGCCTTGTCGCAAAAGCCGCGGCTGATATTGGCCGATGAGCCGACAGGAAACCTAGACACGGTGAGTGCCGACGAGGTGTTTGCGCTGCTGCGCGACTTCAACCGGGATCATGGCAGTGCGTGTCTGATCGTCACGCATGACCCGCGACTGGCACTGCGCTGCGACCGTGTGATTGAGTTGGTTGACGGTCGTGTTGTTAGCAGTTGAGTCGCCGACGGGTTGAGCGAAGGGGCCTTCAGGCCTGTCCGACCAACACGCTGTAAGCCCGCCGCGTTTCAGGAGACACCGACTGCAGCACCATCTCGTAAGGTGTCTTGTGCCGTGCCAACATGCGTGCGGAAGCGATGGCTTTTGATTTGCAAAACCAGTGGCAGGTGTGCTGCATCAAAAACAACTCGGCGCTGAGGGTGAAGGCGCGAGATTGGGGCGATATGGCGTCGCTGTGATGGGCTGCATGAGCGAGGCCGTTCGCGTGAATTTTCAAGGCCTCGCGTAAGTCAAAGCGGGCACTTGGGGCCCATGACGCGGCTTCGCTCAAGGGCCATGGCCACAGGTTCACACCGGTCTCGGCAGCATCTACTTTGGCCATGCTGTCGGCCAGTTGTTTGAACTGTGCGGCCAGTTTGTCTTCGGTGCCGTTCATCAATTGCCAGATCGAGTCGCGCCGTGCGGCATCGCTTTCGCCAAGCGCTCGGGCATAGCCTTCGGTCAAGGTTTCCATGAGTTTTTCGATTTGGTAGTTGCCGAGGTGTAACCCCAGCAAGGCGATGCGTCGACCTTCTGCCCGGGATTTGAGCGTGTAGCCGACGAAGGCGAACATCAAAGAAAGAACAAAAATTTCCATGTTTGGTTGGGGCTTGTGTGTGCGAGAAAAGAACAAGTGTAGTCAGACGAATTATTTCAACCATTCGCGGCCCACCACCCGCGCTAGAGAAGGGAGACGGCTTGAGTTCAACCGGTCATGGCAACACTTGCCGTGAAAAGTTTGGCGTGTCAGCGGTGATGTTGCAGAAAAAACGCAAGCATGGCGGTCGACGCATCGGGGCCGTGCGGGTCGGTGAAGGAGCCGGCAGCGCTGCCGCCGGACCAAGCGTGCGGCCCCGCTTCGACGGACCAGTATTCGACATAGCTGCGCTGGTCCTCGGCGCTGTAAACCGTGCGCAGCGTGTGACGCATTTCACCGGTGGGTGCGGGCATCTCTTGCGGGATGAGGCTGCGCCTCAACGGCACGCCCGAGGCCTTGAGTGCGGCGATGGCGGCGAGCACGATCTGATCACCGTTGTCGGGGTGTACGGTGCTGTCAGCGTTGCCATGAAAGACGATGGTCGGCATCACATCTTCTTTGGCCGCGGGGTCACCGGGCGCGCGTGCGCGACCACCATGGCGCATGGCGCTGAAGGCAGACATGACGTCATGAGCGGCACCCGGAGGCAGGCCGGAGTGGATGCCGACTGCCGCGAATAGATCTGGGTAGTGAGCGGCCACGATGGCGGCCATGGCTCCGCCCGCTGAGAGGCCGGCGATGTAGACCCGAGTCGAGTCCACCGGGTAACGTGAGGTAACGTGTCGCGTTAGCGCGGCCAGCATGGCGGGCTCGCCAGCGTGCCGACCTTGATGAGCGCTGTCAAACCAGTTCCAGCAGCGCATCTGGTTGGCCTTGGGCAGCTGTTCTGGGTACAACACCATGCAAGGCGTTTTGGCCGCCAGCTCGTTCATGGCGGTGCCACGGGCGAAGTCAGGCGCGTCTTGCTTGCAACCATGCAGCATCACGATCAGCGGCACGCCCGTTGGCTCTTCCGTTGTGGATGTAACGGGCGGTAAGGGGGGAACATACAGATTGAAACCATAGTGCTCACCTTCAAATTCAAAAGCTTGTCGCGTGAACGTGGCGCGGCGTAGTTTTGGCGAGGCATCCGTCGTTTCGGGTGCAGCGGTTTTTTCGACCACTGTGGCGTTGGGTTTCGGAACGGTTTCTGTGTTGACTGGTTTTGGCGCAACCGTGACAAACCTTGGGGCCATCGTTGGACTGATCAGCGCTGTGTGAAAGACACGTTGCAACAGTCGCTCAGCCACAAGCACCTGCCGTCCGAGCTTGGATTGCCGGGCTGCACGGGCTAATTCATTGATCCAGAAAGGCACGGCTTAAGCTCCGGGGTGCATTGCTGCGATGCAACAAAGAATACGCCTATTCCGTGACGGACGCATACAGCTACCATCGGTGTATGTCTTTTGACGATGGTGGCGCTGAGCAAGTCCATCATTAACGGGCTGTCGCCGCGTGCTGTCGCGGCGCAAGCTGTCACTTTGGACTAAGCCATGAAACCGCCCGCCGTAGAAAAAAAACTCCGAACAGCCGAAGTCGCTCGGCTCGCCCTAGAGGCGCGGTTTTTGGAGCTTGCGGAGAATACCAACGACGTCTATTACAGCCGCGATGGTGCGACCGGTGCTCTGCTTTACATCAGCCCAGCTTACGAACGGCTGTGGGGCCTGAGTTGTGAAAGCCTTTACGCTAACCCGGACTCTTATCTTGACAGTGTGCACCCAGAGGATCGCGTGGCTGCGGTGGCGGCCTTCGAGGACAATCTCGGCGGCTTGGCGACCGAGCGAGAGTACCGACTCATGCTGCCCAGCGGCGAAGTCTTCTGGGTTCGCGACTATGCCCACCCCGTTGTCGGGGAAGACGGTCGGGTCGAGCGGGTGGTGGGCGTGGCTCACGACATCACTTTTCGCAAGCGGGCTGACGGAGCACTGGCCAGCACCGCGCGGGCGCTGGAAATGCTCAGCTTGAGTAATCGGGCATTGACGCGCATAGATAACGAGAAAAAGTTGTTGGCAGAAGTTTGCCGTCTGGCCGTCGAGGTGGGCGGCTACCGAATGGCATGGGTCGGTTATGCCCGTGACGATGAAGATCGCAGCATTGAGCCCATGGCGCACGCGGGTCATGAGGCCGGCTACCTGTCGTCGACTTGGCTGAGTTGGTCGAATGAGCCGGTCGGTACGTTCGGGCCCGTTGGAGACGCTATTCGGCGACGCGAGGTCAGTGAGCATTACAACTTAACCTCGCTCCCCAACCATGTGCAGTGGGCTCAGGAAGCGTTGCTGCGCGGTTACCGTAGCGTGCTCACGGTGCCCTTGGCTTACGCGGACCAGACTTTTGGAATGCTGGCGCTTTATTCGAGTGACGAGCTCCCCGCCAGAGCGGAAGAAGTGCTGTTGTTGCAGGAGCTGGCTAACAATTTGGCTTTTGGCATTGACAGCATCCGTGCACGCCATTGGCGGGATCAACTTGAAGCGGCTATTTTCAAGGTGGCCGCAGGTGTGTCGGTGCAGGGCGGCAGCAACTTTTTTGAACATTTGGTGCGCAACATGGCAGACGCGCTGGGGGCACAAGCAGCCTTTGTGACGCGTGTCCTGCCAGGAGAGCCGTTGATGGCGCGTCTGGTAGCGGGTGTCGTTGAGGGGAAATTGGTCGACGGCTTTGACTTTCCGGTGTCGCTGACGCCGTGCCAAGAACTGATTGACGAGGTCAGCGTGACGTTGTCAAAAAATGTTCACCATCTGTACCCTGAAGTCCAAACCATTTTTGGCGTCCACGCAGAAGCCTACGTCGGCCATCGGCTGGAGAATTCTTCCGGTGAATTGGCGGGCATGCTGTTTGTGATGTTTCACGAGCCGCTCAAGCAAACGGTTTTGATGGTGTCGACGCTACAAATTTTTGCAGCCCGTGCCTCCGCTGAGCTGAAGCGGTTGCAGGCCGATCTGGAAATCCGCAACCTCAATACCAGCCTTGAAGAGCGTGTGCAGCAACGCACCGCCCAGCTCAAGTCTGCCAATGAAGAGCTGGAGTCTTTTTGTTATTCGGTCTCGCATGACCTGCGCTCACCCTTGAGCGCCGTGGATGGTTTTGCCAGTCTTTTGGAGCAGTCTGTCGAGGCCTTGCCGGAACCGATGGCTAAAAAAGGACAGCATTACCTGCAACGTGTTCGTGCCGGAGTCGTGCAAATGGGCGAATTGATTGATGCATTGTTATCGCTGGCCCGCTTGGCGCGTGCTCCTTTGCGCCATGACAGCGTCGATCTCAGTGACTTGGCGAATCAGGTACTCGTCTTTTTGCGGGAGCGGGATCCAGCCCGCGTGCTGGAGGCGCACGTCGAGCCCGGACTCGTCGCCACGGGGGATAACCGCTTGCTGCGTCAAGTGCTCGAAAACTTGTTGGGGAACGCTTGGAAATTCAGTGGGGGCGAGTTGGTCACGCGCATTGAGTTTGGCTCGGAAACCGATGCCAGCGGTGGCGTGGTTTATTTTGTGCGCGACAACGGCGCCGGGTTCAACATGGCGTACTCACAAAAACTGTTTGGCCCGTTCCAACGTCTGCATTCGCCCTCCGAGTTTGAGGGCACTGGCATTGGTTTGGCTTTTGTACAGCGCATCATCTCGCGGCATGGTGGGCGCATCTGGGCGGAATCAGCGCCGGGGCAGGGTGCGACGTTTCGCTTCACGCTGGGTGATCTCGACCCGAATGGGTCGGGGGCCGAAACCTTCACGCCCGAACGGGCCTAACTGTGGAGTTACAAAACACCCGGGCGGGATGTTTTATAGGTGCAATACTCAGAAAATAGGCGACTAGAAATCGCTGGCGCTAAAATCGGCGCATGGCTTCTTCGCTATCTTCCCGCACCAGTGCTCGCCCCGCCCTTGCAGCGCCCGTTAAGGTGTCGTTCAAGGCGCAGATGTTGCAGGCACGCGAGGACGCCATCGTTGAAGCCGTGAACCGGCTGTTGGCTGAAAAAGGCTTTGACTTGATGACGGTTGAAGAGGTCGCCGCCGAGGTCGGTATCGCCAAGGCCAGCCTCTACAAACATTTTCCCAGCAAGGAAGACCTAGCCGCTGCGGCCATGGTGCGGGTGTTAGCGCGGGCCAAGATTTTATTGGCCAGCTTGCCGGCCAATGCCGTGCCCATTGACCAACTCAAAGCCGTGGTGCGCTGGATGATGCGCTTGCAACTGGCCGGCGAAATGCCGTCTTTGCCAAGCCAGAACTCCAGCCTGCGAGCCAACCTGCTGGCCAACCGCGCCTATTTGGATGGTTTGCTCCAGGTCAGTGACCACATCGGCGGCTGGATTGAAGCGGCGCAAGCCGACGGAAGCTTGAGCCCGGCTTTACCGCCCCTGCTGGTGCTCTACACCGTGTATTCGCGGGCTTGCGATCCGGTGCTCGAATTCTTGCAATCAAGCGGTCAGCACAGTGACGAAGAGATTGTCGAGTTCGTGGTGACCACCTGCTTTGATGGTTTGCGGAAGTAGCCTATCTGGCCCTGAATTCTTTGCGCAAGCGGGGCCCGCAGGCCCCGCCAAACTCACATGACTTACTTGGGCATGATGACCGTGTCAACGGCGTGGATCACGCCGTTGTCGGCCGCCACATCTGCCGCTACGACCTTCGCGCCGTTCACCGTGACGCCGCCCATCGTGGCCAGCGTCAGGTTGCCGCCTTGCACGGTCTTGACGCTACCGGCCTTGACGTCTTTGGCCATCACTTTGCCGGGGACCACGTGGTACGTCAGGACCTTGGTCAGGGCGGCTTTGTCTTTCAGCAGCGCGTCTAGATCGGCTTTAGGGATCTTGGCAAAGGCGGCATCAGTGGGTGCAAACACCGTGAATGGGCCGGGCCCCTTGAGGGTGTCGACCAAGCCGGCGGCCTTCACCGCGGTCACTAAGGTGTTGAAATTGCCTGCATTGGCGGCGGTGTCCACGATGTCGGCCGCTTGAGCCGAAAAGACAGCGCTGGCGCTCAGTGTCAAGGCGATGAGAGATTTTTTCATAGGTGACTCCGTTGGTTTGAAAGTAAGCACCAAAAACGTGATGCAAATCCAATGTAAGCCATATGAGTAGCAATTTGAACTAAATGGTCTTTAATGAGACTGATGAGTATTTTTTCCTTGATTGCGGGCGATTTCCCGTGAGTGCGATTCAGTCTGCATCTGGATGACCGCGTGAAGCTTCCGTCAAACGCTGATCAGCAGGTCCGGCCGGTAGCTTTTTTGTTCGCCCTTGTGTGCGTAACCCAGCGGGTTGGCAACCACATGACAGCCTTGGCTCAGATAGTCTTGAGGGCAGTGCAGATGACCATGCAGCCACAGTTGTGCGGCAGGCATCAGGTCATCAAGCGCGTTGCAAAAACCGGCGGTGCCAGGGACTAGGCCATAGCGTGGGTCAGCACTGAGTAGGGTTGGCGCAAAGTGAGTGACAACGACGGTCGGTCCTTCGAAAGGATGGGCCAGCGTTCCCCGTAGCCAAGCATGGCTTTGCAGCCCAAGTTCACGAATCTCCGGTGCCAGTATCGGCACACCGTCCCGCAGAGAGTGATTTTTACGCAGGTAAAAGTTGGCAGCCCGAAAAGCCTTGTCGCGGCCAGCCAGCATCGCGGACAGCGAGTCACCGTTCAGTGCATCAAAGTCCGTCCATAGCGTGCAACCGACAAAGCGCACGCCTTGCAACACCACGCTTTGTTGCTCAAGCCAAATCAGACCCCAGCGCTCACAGGCGGCACGCAGTTGGCGCGTTGCCTCTTCAAACTCCAGACCATCATATTCGTGGTTGCCGGGAATAAAGAGCACCGGTGTCGGCCAGTCGGCGCCGCCTTCACTCACCGGATGCGGTGAAAAGCGGGCCAAACCAAAGTCGGCGATACCCAGGCGAGTCAGTGACGAGTTCGGCTGGTAAGAACCGATGTCGCCAGCCAACACCAGCACGTCAGCTCCCGGCAACGGCTGGGCCACAAAGTAAGGGTTCGATTCGAGGTGCAGGTCTGACAGAAGCTGAATGTTCACAGGGGGATTGTCGCTTTCGTGCGGCCCATGCGGCTAACCAGAAAAACTTTTCTGCGCAGCACGCACCACGGACTGCCGCAGCCACAGGTGACTGCTGCGCTGCTGGCTGCGCCGGTGCCAGACGGCATCCACATGCACCGGCGACACATCAAAAGGCAAGGGCTGTAATGTCAGTTGCTCGGCAAAACCGGTGACCCGTACAAAATGGCGCGGCAAGACCGTCAGCAAGTTAGAGTTAGCGACCACGCGCCCAGCAGTGAAAAACTGATTCACGGTGAGCACAACATGGCGCTCGCGTCCTAAAGAGGCCAGGGACTCGTCAATAAAACCGTAAGGGCGGCCTGAAAAACTCACCAGCATGTGGCGTGCCGCGCAAAACTGGTCCAGTGTCAATGGGGTGTGCGCGAGCGGATGGTCCCGACGCATGACGCAGACGTACTCACCGTCGTACAGGCGCAAGTGGGAGAAAGGCTGCGGCTCTCCGCTTTGTGCACCGGCTGTCAAATCAGCCAGCACAGAGGGGAAATAGCCGACGGCCAGGTCGCACGTTTCTTCGTCGAGCAGGCGCCGTGGGTCGCGGGTTGTGAGCGGAACCACGCGCAGTGACACGCGCGGCGCTTCTTGTTCGAGGATGTCGGTGAGGCCTGGAATCAACTCGGCGGCGGTGGCATCGGCCATGGCCAGTACAAAGCTGATGTTGGCCTCTGCCGGCACAAATTCATTGGGCATGAGTGAAGATTGCAATTGCTGCAGAGCTTCACGCACCGCCGGCCAAATGGCTCGCGCCCGCGGCGTGGGCGCCATGCCCTGACCACTGCGTTGCACTAACTCATCGCCCAGTGTTTCACGCAGACGCCGTAACGCATTGCTCACCGCCGGTTGCGTCAATGAGAGGTTGCGGGCGGCCCGCGTCAGGCTGCGCTCGGCCATGACCTCGTCAAAGACCCGAAGCAAGTTGAGGTCAAGGGTACGGAAATTGGGCGTGCTCATGAGGAAGGGCGGTAGGTGCTCAAACTATAACCATTGTGAATGACTGGAATCATAAAGATAAACTGGAGTCGCATCAGTATTAACCCTATTATCGAGGCCTTGTTCAACGTGGCCGTCGTGAGCAAGCAGACCCCCCTGAAGGTTGACGGCCCAAATCAAGGGAATCATCATGACTACTTTCGTCCACACCCAATACCCCACCGAACATCCCGGCGTTCAGCGCGCGGAGTCCGCCATTGAAGGCGCTTTGCTGTTGCGCCAACGCTGGTCATCCGTCAGCGGCTTGGCTGCCCTGTTACTGACGTCTGTCGTCGCGGCCGTGCTGGTCGTTGCCTACGAAGTCATGGACAGCGTGGTTGAAGGCCACTTGCTGGTGATGTGGATGGCTCTGTGGGCCCTCGCATTCACTGGTTTGGCTCTGTATTCGGGTACAGCACGTAGCCTTGTGGCACGCGCCAAGGCTGGGCTTGACAGCTGGGCACATGGCCAAGCTAAAGCCCGTGCCGATGAGCGTCTCTGGCTCATCGCCAAGACGGATACCCGTGTCATGGCCGACCTGCATTCAGCCATCACCCGCCAACAGTCATTGGCCGAGGTTGCGGCGACTGCTGGAGTTGCGTCATCGACCGGTTTGTCGGCCCGCGCCATTCGCTTAGGCGGGGCAGAGCTGCGGTCTTACCAGCGCCAAAACAGCTGAGCGTCAGCGAGGCTAAAAGAGTTTCGCTTCGGCGATAAAAAAAGCCACCTTTAGGTGGCTTTTTCATGGGCGCAGATAAGGTTCAGACAGACAGCCGCTTTTCAATCGCGGCTTTGGTCTCAATCAAAGCGGTCGGCAGATGATGCGCCAATTGCGTGAAAAGCTCGGTGTGTAGTTCAAGTTCTTTCAGCAAAGCGGCTTTGTCAGTGCTGATAACGCTGTTGAACTGCTGGGCGCTGAAGTCAAGACCTTTCCAAGTGATGTCTTCATAGCTTGGACTGACGCCAGTGGTGTGGTCCAGGCCTTTGGCGGTGCCTTCAATCCGCTCAATCATCCATTTCAGCACGCGCATGTTTTCGCCGTAGCCGGGCCAGACGAACTTGCCGTCATCGCCTTTTCGAAACCAGTTCGTGGTGTAAATTTTGGGCAGTTTGGCTCCCTTGGCGGCGAGCTGTTCACCAATGTTCAACCAGTGCTGGAAGTAGTCGCTCATGTTGTAGCCGATGAACGGCAGCATGGCGAATGGGTCGCGTCGCACCACGCCGACTTGGCCAACGATGGCGGCCGTAGTTTCTGATCCCATGGTGGCGGCCATGTAGACGCCTTCAACCCAGTTGCGCGCTTCGGTCACCAAAGGCACAGTGGTCGAGCGACGACCGCCAAAGATGAAGGCGTCAATCGCCACGCCTTTTGGATCGTCCCAAGCGCTGTCAAGCGCAGGGTTGTTGATGGCGGCCACTGTGAAGCGGGAGTTTGGGTGCGCAGCTTTGGCACCAGTTTGGCGGGCGATTTCAGGCGTCCAATCTTTGCCTTGCCAGTCGATCAGGTGCTTGGGCAGGGCCTTGCCGGGAGCGTCTTGCTCCATGCCTTCCCACCAGACGTCACCATCGTCGGTCAAGGCGACGTTGGTGAAGATGGTGTCGCTGCGAACACTCAACATGCAGTTCGGGTTGGTCAGCATGTTGGTGCCCGGTGCCACGCCAAAGTAGCCGGCTTCAGGGTTGATGGCACGGAGTTGACCATCGGCCGAAGGTTTGATCCAAGCGATGTCATCACCAATGGTGGTGACTTTCCAGCCGTCAAAACCAGCAGGTGGCACCAGCATGGAGAAGTTCGTCTTGCCGCAAGCACTTGGGAACGCCGCTGCCACGTGGTATTTCTGGCCTTTCGGATTGGTCACGCCCAAAATCAGCATGTGCTCGGCCAGCCAGCCTTCGTCGCGGCCCATGTTGGAGGCGATGCGCAACGCAAAGCATTTCTTGCCCAGCAACGCATTGCCGCCATAGCCTGAACCATAAGACCAAATTTCGCGCGTTTCCGGGTAGTGCACGATGTACTTGGTCTTGTTGCAAGGCCAAGACACATCTTTCTGCCCAGCCGTCAGCGGTGCGCCGACGGTGTGCACGCAAGGCACGAACTCACCATCGACCCCCAGCACGTCATAGACGGCGCGACCCATGCGGGTCATGAGCTTCATGTTCACGGCGACATAGGCGCTGTCAGATAGCTCGATGCCGATGTGGGCAATGGGCGAGCCCAACGGGCCCATCGAAAACGGCACGACGTACATCGTGCGGCCCTTCATGCAGCCGTCAAACAGAGGTTGCAGTGTGGCGCGCATCTCGGCCGGAGCAATCCAGTTGTTGGTGGGACCGGCTTCGTTTTTATCGGCAGAGCAGATAAAGGTGCGGTCTTCCACGCGGGCCACGTCGCTGGGGTCGCTCAACGCCAAAAAGCTGTTGGGACGTGTCACGGGATTGAGTTTTTGGAAGGTGCCGGCGTTGACCAGTTCTTGACACAGGCGCTGGTACTCGGCATCACTGCCGTCGCACCAGACAATCGCATCGGGCTTGCACAAGGCGGCCATATCGGCCACCCAAGCGATCAGCTTGGCATTTTTGACAAAAGCAGGGGCATTCAGGGCAAGCCCTTGCATCGCGGGATGGTTCATCGAAAAGCTCCAAGGTTAAAAACGTGATTTCGGCAGACCCAGCAAGCAACCGGGCCAACCCGGACGTTGCAATGACTCGCGAAATAACGCTGAAAAGCCAGCGCAGCAAAGCCTCAAAGTCGTTGTTTAAACAACCCATTTGTAGCTGTGCGAGGGGCCATTCTAAGAACTTCTGACGTCGGTTACCTAGTGGTTACGGCCGAAAGATATGCAAAACCTACATGATGTTATGTCGATTTCGCCTAGTTCGGACGAGAAAAAAGCCAGCACGATGGCTGGCCTGTGATGTGTGAGCCAAAGATGCGGGGCTGTTTCAGGCCATCATGACGGCAATAAAAGCCAGCAAAAACATCAAGACCGCGCCTGCCAGTGGCAAGACGATAGGCATCATCGACACGATGGAATCGACCGGATCCTCCTCAACGGCAGGCACATCATGGGCGTGTGCATCGTGGGTGGAATGATCAGCTGGCTTGGACATGAAAGCTCCTAGGTACTTGTAAAACTGAAGAGATTTTACCTTTTTGAGGTGGAGGCTTAAAACGCAAAGGTCAAAATGGAGCGCTTAAATCAACTCACAACACGGACTCATGCCATGAGGAATCACTTTTTATGGAGCCGTCACACTGCTTTGTTGGTCGCTTGCCTGGGCTTGGCCAGCTGTGCCAGCACCGGCCCTAACAGCGCCGCTGCGAAGCCAGTGCTCTATCCAAACGCCGCTTTCAACCGCGTCGGTGAGGCTCAGGCCCAGCATGAAGTGGCGACCTGCCAGTCACGCGCCAGCGCAGCCGGTCTGCGCGCCGAAGAAAACAGCCAAGTGGCACAGCGGGCGGGCGAAGGCGCTGCTGTGGCGGGTGTCGCCAGTGCCGTTGGCGCGCTGGTGTTTGGTCGAGGCGCCGAAGGCATGTTGCGGTCAGGGCTGGGTGGCGCGGCGATTGGCGGTGCTGCCGGCGCAACTCAGGCGGCTGTGCGTGGGGGACGGCCCAGCAGCGTTTACCGCAGTTATGTTCAGCGCTGCTTAGCCGAAAGAGGATTTGATGTGATTGGCTGGAACTGAAGCGAGATGACTTTCCCGTGCGTGTCAGTGCCCCAGAATCTTCGATAAAAAATCCTGTGCACGGTCGGTCTGCGGGTGATTGAAAAACTCATCCGGCGTGTTTTGTTCGACGATCTGGCCTTGGTCCATGAAGATCACGCGGTCAGCAACAACTTTGGCAAAACCCATTTCATGTGTCACGCAGAGCAAGGTGATGCCTTGATCGGCCAACTCCACAATGACGTCCAGCACTTCCTTGATCATCTCGGGGTCCAGCGCTGACGTGGGTTCGTCAAAAAGCATGATTTTTGGCTTCAAACACAGCGCGCGGGCAATCGCCACGCGTTGCTGCTGGCCGCCCGACAGCTGCAGCGGAAACTTATGCGCTTGCTCGGCGATCTGTACCCGTTCGAGTTGCTGCATGGCTTTTTCTTCGGCTTCTTTTTTCGGCATTTTGCTGACCCATATCGGCGACAGCGTCAGGTTATCCAGCACCGTCAAATGCGGAAACAAATTGAACTGTTGAAACACCATGCCGACTTGCTGGCGGACGGCATCAATGGCTTTGACGTCATCCGACAGCTCAATGCCGGCGACGATGAGACGCCCCAGCTGGTGTTCTTCAAGCCGGTTGATGCAGCGGATCAGCGTTGACTTGCCAGAGCCGGACGGGCCGCAAATCACGATGCGTTCGCCTTGACGGACCTGCAAATCAATGTCGCGCAGCACATGAAAATCGTTGCCGTACCATTTGTTGACTTTGTCGAAGGTGATGATGGAGTCGCTCATCGCGCATGGCCTTGGTTAACTTGCTTTTCAACCCACAGGCTGTAACGCGACATGGCAAAGCAAAAAGTGAAATAGATCAGGGCGATGAAGAGATAGCCCTCGACCTTGAACGGGCGCCAATCGGCATCTGAATTGAGGGCCAGACCGAGCGCGCCGGTGAGCTCATACAGACTGACGATGGTCACCAAGGAGGTGTCCTTGAAGATGCCAATGAAGTTGTTCATGATGCCCGGCACGACGATCGCCAGCGCTTGCGGTAGCACGATCTTGCGCTGTGTCTGCCAGTAGGACAGACCGAGTGTGGCAGCCGCTTCGACCTGACCTTTGGGGATGGCTTGCAGACCGCCGCGAATCACCTCGGCCATGTAGGCGGCGGCAAACAGCGTGATGCCGATCAGCACGCGAATCAGCACGTCGATGCGGGTGCCCTGCGGCATGAACAGCGGGAACAAAAAAGAGGCCATGAACAGCACAGAAATCAGCGGCACACCGCGCACCAGTTCGATGTAAATCGTGCAGGCGCTGCGTATTGCCGGCAAGTCAGAGCGGCGGCCGAGGGCCACCAGCAGTGCCAACGGAAAAGCCATGGCGATCGACAGCGAAGCCAGCAACAGCGTCAGCGGAAAGCCGCCCCAGCGATCAGTTTCTACCCGCGTCAGCCCAAAGCTGTCGCCATACATCAGCACAAAAAATACCGCCAACACAGCCACCCACAGCAAGGTCAGCCAAGGCTTCCAGAAAAAGCGCACACAACTGGCGACCAACACGCTAAGCATCAAGACAGTGGCCAAGAGCGGCCGCCATTGCTCGTCGAAGGGATAGCGGCCAAAGATGATGAGCCGGTATTTTTCGGCCACCACGCCCCAACAGGCCCCCATGGTCGCCGCTCGGCAAGCGTCGACATCGGGTCGCCAAGTGGCCGACAACAAGGCCCATTGGATGAACTGCGGCAGGGTCCAAACTAGCAAGCCGCCTAGCAACACAGTACCAAGCGTGGTGCGAAGGTCGCCGAACAGATTGCGCTTGAGCCAGCTCTGTAGACCGCCATGGCGCACGGGTGCGGGGCGCGCAGGAATTGCGTGAAAAGTTTTAGCGGTCATAAGTCAACGGCTGGAGTCACTCAACGTTCCTTGATGGCCGCTCGGGCGTTGTAGCGGCTCATCAACCACGATGTCAGCAGCGAAGTGCTGAGGTAAATCACCATCACGATGCTGATGCACTCGACGGCCCGGCCGGTTTGATTCAGTGCGGTGTTGGAGATAGAGACCACATCGGGGTAGCCAATGGCCACCGCCAGAGAGGAATTTTTGGTCAGGTTCAGGTACTGGTTGGTGAGTGGTGGAATGATGACGCGCAGCGCTTGCGGCAACATCACCAGCCGCATTTCTTGCCGTCGGCTCAGACCCAACGCCGCCGCCGCTTCGCTTTGCCCGAGGGCGACGGACTGAATCCCGGCGCGAACAACCTCCGCAATAAAGGCCGCGGTGTAGGCCGTCAACCCGAGCAACACGGCGATGAACTCAGGCGTCAGCGCGCCACCGTTTTCAATCGCAAACAGGCCGCGCGAGGGTGCGTTCATGGCGGTCGGTGCGCCACCGGCCAGCCAGCCCAATAACCCGCCGACAAGCAGCATGGCCAGCGGTAGCCAGACCATGTTGCGCAACTCTCCGGTCGTTTCAAAATGGGCGATGGCCCGGTGGCGGTACCGCCAAGCCAATACTGCGCCTATCAGCACGCCCGCCGCCGCCAAAGCATGGCCGACGGACCAGATAGGAATCGGGAAATTAAGGCCGCCTTTGCTGAGGAAGACCGAGCCGAGTTGCCAAGCTTCCGAGGCGGCAGGCAAGACTTCGGTGAACAGCAAATACCACATCAGCAATTGCAGCAAGATCGGAATGTTCCGGAAAATTTCGACGTAGGCGGAACACACGCCGCGCATCAGCGCATTGCGCGAAAAGCGACCCACGCCGACCAGCGTGCCAATCAGCGTGGCCAAGACGATACCGATCAGCGCCACGCGCAAGGTGTTGCTCAGGCCGATCAAAAAAGCCTGCCAGTAAGGTTGGCTGGCGTCAAAGGGAAACAGGCTTTCGCCAATGTCAAAGCCGGCGGTCTGCGTCAGAAAATCAAAGCCGCTCTGAATGCCACGCTCGCGCATGTTGATCAGCGTGTTGTGCCCTAAATACCAAAGCGCCAAGGCGGTCAAGAGCAGCGCCAGCGCTTGGTAGACCAGACCGCGAAAGGCCCGGCTACGCCAGGACCATTTTTTCTTGGCTGGTAAAGCTGGCTTGGTTTGAATCGTGGGCGTCATGCCATGTCAGCGCAGCGGATAGGCGTACATCAAACCACCGTTGTTCCACTGCTTGTTGACGCCGCGCGGCAAACCGAGGGGCGACTTGGGGCCGACATTGCGCTCAAATATTTCGCCGTAGTTCCCCGTGGCTTTGAGGGCGCGCAACATCCATTCTTTGTCCAAGCCGAGCAGTCTGCCGGTGTCTTCAGTGGTGCCCAGAATACGCTGGATCACCGGGTCACTGGTGCTGGTTTTCAGCGCGTCAACGTTGGCTTGGGTCATGCCATATTCTTCCGCTTCGATCAGGCCGTAAATCACCCACTTGACGATGGCAAACCATTCATCATCACCGCGGCGCACCATCGGGCCGAGGGGCTCTTTGGAAATCAAATCAGGCAGGATGACGTGCTCTGCCGGGGTTCGGGCTTCCTTGTTGCGGATGGAAGCCAGCCCTGATGCGTCTGTGGTGTAGGCGACGCAGCGACCTGAGAAATAGGCGGCATTGGCGGCTTCGAATTTCTCAAAAACCACTGGCTTGATGGCCAGCTTGTGGGTCCGCGAGTAATCGCTCAGGTTCTTTTCGGTGGTGGTGCCGGACTGCACGCAAACGGTTTGGCCCTTGAGCTGCTTGGCGCTTTTGATGTTGAACTTGGCCGGCACCATGAAACCCTGACCGTCGTAATACGTCACAACGGTTTGGTGCAGACCGAGCGATGCGTCACGCGACAGACTGAAGGTGGTGTTGCGCGATAGCACATCGACTTCGCCAGACTGCAGCGCCGTGAAACGCTGTTGCGCATTCAGCGGCACAAACTTCACTTTTTTAGGGTCGCCCAGCGTGGCGGCAGCGACAGCTTTGCAAATGTCGACATCCAGCCCGGACCAGTTGCCATTGGAGTCGGCTGCCGAGAAGCCAGCAACACCAGTGTTGACACCACAAACCACTTGCCCGCGCGATTTGATGGCCTCCAGCGTTTTGCCAGCGAAAGCAGGTAGTGTGGCGGTCAGACAAAGTCCGGCCAGCAGTGCCCGCAGATTATTGATGGTTGCAAAAGTAGGCAAGGCAATCTCCATGAAACGTAAAACGCTGCTGCTGCATCTGTCCCCTGTCGGGTTGGGTGCGGGTCGGCAAATCCTAGCGCAAGCTTAAGGGGCAAGCGGGTAACCCGCTATTCGACAGGCTATTCAACGCGAGACTCATGCGGCAGCGGCGCACACGCGCAGCACTTCCGCGCCGTAGGCTTGCAACTTTTTCGCACCCATGCCGCTGATGCCTTCAAGGTCGCCCAAGCTTTGCGGATCTTGCTCAGCCAAGGCCCGCAGCGTGGCGTCATGAAAGATCACAAATGCCGGGAGGTTGTGCTCGCGGGCCACCTCAGCGCGCCAGGCTTTGAGCTTGCCCAAGCGCTCCAGTGCGCCAGCGTTGAGGCTGGCTTCGGCCATGCCTTTGACGGATGTTTTGACGCTGCGTTTTTTACGATCGGCGCTGCCGCCCAGAGCTTGTTCACGCAGCATCACAGTCACTTCGCCACGCAGCACCGCGCGGGCGTCAGGCAGCAACTGCAAAGTGCTGAAGGCTTCGCTGTCGACGCGCACCATGTTTTTGGCAATCAGCTGGCGCAGCACGCCGCGCCACTGCGTCTCGGCCAGCTCAGCTCCAATGCCGAAAGTGCTGAGTTTGTCGTGCGCGTACTGGGTCACTTTGTCGGTGACTTTGCCGCGCAAGATGTCCATGATGTGACCGGCCCCAAAGCTGATGCCGCTGGCTTGCTGCACGCGATAAATGCAGCTCAGCATCTTGCGTGCGGCAATCGTGGCGTCCCATACTGCGGGTGGGTTCAGGCAGTTGTCGCAATTGCCACAAGGCAGGCTGTCTTCACCAAAGTAGCTCAGCAAACTGACTCGGCGGCAGCGCGTGTCTTCGGCTAGTGTCAGCAGCGCGTCGAGTTTGCCGCGCATGACTTGTTTGAACTCTTCGCTGGCGACTTCGCTGGTGTCGATCATCCGGCGTTGGTTTACCACGTCTTGCAGGCCGTAGGCCATCCAGGCGTTAGCCGGCAAACCATCACGACCGGCGCGGCCGGTTTCCTGGTAATAGCCTTCGATGTTTTTCGGCATGTCGAGATGCGCGACAAAGCGCACATCTGGCTTGTCGATACCCATACCAAAGGCGATGGTGGCGACCATGACCATGGCGTCTTCTCGCAGGAAGCGGTCTTGCCGTTGCTGGCGCACTGATGCATCCAGCCCGGCGTGATAAGCCATGGCTTTGAGGCCGGCGTCTTGCAGCATGTCGGCAATTTCTTCGACCCGTTTGCGCGACTGGCAATAGACGATGCCGGACTCGCCAGCGTGTTCGGTTTCAATGAAGCGCAGCAGTTGCCGTGTTGGGTCGGTTTTTTCAACAATCGTGTAGCGGATGTTGGGCCGGTCAAAACTGCTGACAAATTCGCGGGCGTCTTCGAGCTTCAAGCGCTCAATCATGTCTTGCCGTGTCAGCGCGTCAGCGGTGGCAGTGAGCGCCACCCGCGGCACGTCGGGAAAGGTTTCGTGCAGCAAGCTCAGCGAGCGGTACTCAGGCCGAAAGTCATGGCCCCACTGGCTCACGCAATGCGCTTCATCAATCGCAAACAGGCTGAGCAGACCGCGCTCATGTAGCGAGCCGAGCAGACCCTTCATGCGTGGCGTGTTGATGCGTTCGGGTGCCGCGTATAGCAGCGTGAGTTCGTTGCGCAGCAGCTGCTTTTCGAGCGCACTGCTTTCTTCTTGCGTCTGGGTCGAATTGAGAAAAGCCGCCGACACGCCCGCCTCGTGCAGCGCTCCGACCTGGTCGTGCATCAATGCAATCAGCGGCGAGATGACGATCGTCACGCCGTGGCCGGCTTGTTGCCGGGCGATGGCCGGGATTTGATAGCAGAGAGATTTACCGCCGCCTGTGGGCATCAAAACCAGTGCGTCACCACCATGCACCACATGGTTGACGATGTCTTCTTGCGGGCCGCGAAAGCTACTGTAGCCAAACACGTCGCTCAGGATGTTCAGGGGCGAAGGGTCGTTAGAAAGTGCGTTAGAAGGCAAAAAATATCCAGTGTTCAGGGGACGCTACATCTGTTCCCATGGCAAGCCGGCAAAGCGCCAGCCCGACAAAGTAGAGCGGCGAAACTGATCGTCCAGCTCGCCTTCAAAGCCATTCAGCACATGCGCCACGTTGTCGAAGCCAGCGGCTTCTAGGGCGGCACCGGCATCCCGCGTGCGTTGGCCAGATCGGCAAATCAGCAACACGCTTTGATGCTTGTCGCGCGCCTCGCGCGTGACGGCCTCGGCAAAGGCGACGGGGTCAGGGGTCAGGTCCGGGTATTCATACCAGGGCACGTTGACAACGCCCGGCGGGCGGCCGACATACATGTATTCAATTTCCATGCGCACGTCGATGAACAGCGTGTCGGGTTCCTGCTGCAGGTGTGTCCAAGCGTCGAGGGGTTTCAGATTTTTCATAGTCAGATCAGGCAATCTCCCTATTGTCGGGGAAAGACCCAGCCGGCTATTTTTTTTAGCAGCCTTTCTACAATAGCGGCCATGAAAGCCTTTAATTACACCCGCGGCCAAGCGCTGCCCGCCCTTCTTGAAAAACGCATCGCCATCTTGGACGGCGCGATGGGCACCATGATCCAGCGCTTCAAACTCAATGAAGCGCAATACCGTGGCGAGCGGTTCAAAGACTTTCACAAAGACGTCAAAGGCAACAACGAGCTCTTGAGTCTGACCCGTCCGGATGTGATTCAGGACATCCACGAAGGCTATCTTGCGGCGGGTGCCGACATGATCGAGACCAATACCTTTGGCGCCACCACCGTGGCCCAAGCTGACTACGACATGGCGGAGTTGGCGATTGAGATGAACTACGAATCGGCGCGAATTGCCCGTGCTGCCTGTGACAAATATTCAACCCCCGATAAACCGCGTTTCGTCGTCGGCGCCCTCGGCCCGACGCCCAAAACAGCCAGCATCAGCCCCGATGTGAATGATCCCGGCGCCCGCAACACCAGCTTTGAAGAACTGCGCAAAGCCTATTACGAGCAGACTGAAGCGCTGGTCAAAGGCGGCAGCGACGTGTTGCTGGTCGAAACCATTTTTGACACGCTCAACGCCAAGGCCGCGTTGTTTGCCATCGACGAGTACTTTGACAACTCCGGCGAGCGCTTGCCTCTGATCATCAGCGGCACCGTGACCGATGCGTCGGGCCGCATCTTGAGCGGCCAGACAGTGACGGCTTTCTGGCACAGCGTTCGCCATGCCCAGCCGCTGGCCATCGGCTTGAACTGCGCGTTGGGCGCCACGCTCATGCGGCCCTACATTCAGGAGTTGGCCAGGGTCGCTGGCGACACTTATATCAGCTGCTACCCGAACGCCGGCCTGCCCAACCCCATGAGCGACACTGGCTTTGACGAAACTCCCGACGTCACCAGCCGTCTGCTGCGTGAGTTTGCGGACGAAGGCTTGGTCAACATCGTCGGCGGCTGCTGTGGCACCACACCCGAGCATATTGGCGCGATTCACCAGGCGGTGGCGCCTTTCGGCCCGCGCGGTTTGACATCTGGCGGGTTCTATAAAGAGGCGGCTTGACGCACTGGCGATGCCTGCTGCTAGCGGCAGCCGCCGTGCTGGTAGCTTGCGGCCAAAAGCCGCCCTCCTGGGATGTTTTGCTGTCCGGAAAAATCGTTGGTCAATACCCAGATTACGTCGTGACAGTCACCGCACCAGGGCAATTGAGTGTCCAGCGCCCCGGTATGGCGGTCCAAACCGTCAGTGTCGAGCCGATTGCCCAGCACTGCCTGCGCGGGCCGCGGGATTGTGGTTATGCGGTCGAACAGATGCTGCTGCTGCTGCGTGATCCCTGACGCGTAGACCGGTTAAAATAACGGCCTTCTCAAGGAGCGTTGCAGCGAAACCCAGGTTTCGTCAGGCTTGGGAGCAGATTCCCGCAACCACGCTCACCTTTGTCCCAAGGTGAGTCCATGTCTTCGAATTCCGTTCCTATTTCCGTCACCCCTACTGCTACAACTGCAGCCATAGCCAGATCGTCGTTCAACGTGCCGCCCATGAAGCTGTCCGGCTTGGAGCCAGTCTCCATCGGCGCTGATTCCCTCTTCGTCAACATTGGTGAGCGCACCAACGTCACCGGCTCCAAAGCCTTTGCCCGCTTGATCTTGAATGGCGACTTCGAGCAGGCGTTGGTGGTAGCCCGGCAACAGGTCGAAAACGGCGCACAGATCATCGACATCAACATGGACGAGGCGATGCTTGACAGCCAGGCGGCCATGGTGCGTTTTCTGAACCTGATCGCCAGCGAGCCCGATATTTCGCGCGTGCCCATCATGATTGACAGCTCCAAATGGAGCGTGATCGAGGCCGGCCTGCGCTGCATTCAGGGCAAGGGCATCGTCAATTCCATTTCCATGAAAGAGGGGCTGGAGCCTTTCAAATACCAAGCCAAGTTGCTCAAGCGCTA